>JAQGIF010000224.1 GCA_028291345.1 Rhodospirillales bacterium
TTGCCTTGCTGGAGGCGACACCCGATATCGCAATCGTGCTGATGGATATCATGATGCCGGAGATGGACGGCTATCAGACCATGGAGGTGATCCGTTCCAACTTCGCCTTCCGGCGGCTACCGATCATCGCCTTAACCGCCAAAGCGATGAAGGGTGATCGGGAGAAATGTATCGAGGCCGGCGCCTCCGATTATCTCGCGAAGCCGGTCAACACGGAACAGCTTATCTCCGCGCTGCGGATGTGGCTGCACCGGTAATGGATACAGTCGTGGGGCAAAGAACGAAGACCAACATCCTCCTCGTGGATGACCAGCCGGCCAAGCTGCTCAGCTACGAATTGATTCTGGCCGAATTGGACGAGAATTTGGTGAAGGCCGGATCTGCGCGGGAGGCGCTTCAGCATCTGCTGCAGACCGATTTCGCCCTGGTGCTGATTGATGTCTGCATGCCGGAGCTCGATGGATTTGAACTCGCGGCGATGATCAGGCAGCATCCCCGGTTCGAGAAGATCGCGATTATTTTCGTCTCCGCCGTGCAGGTGAACGAACTCGACTTTGTTAAGGGCTATGCGGCCGGCGCAGTGGATTACGTTCCGGTTCCCGTCGTACCTGAACTGCTACGCGCGAAGGTCAGGGTGTTTGCCGATCTCCACCGCAAAACGCGGCAGCTCGAGGCGCTCAATAAGGAATTGGAGCGCCGAGTTGCCGAGAGGACGGCCGAGCTTGAGAAGGCCAATAAGCATCTGGAGCGCCGGGTCGACGAGCGCACGCAGGAGCGAGAGGCGGCGCTTGCGCAGGTCCATGAAATGCAGAAATTGGAGAGCCTCGGCCAGCTTACCGGTGGGGTCGCTCATGATTTCAATAATCTTTTGATGGCGGTATTGATCAATCTGGATCTGGCGAAATCTCAGTCGCCGGAGAATCCCAGCCTGCACCGGCTATTGGACGGAGCGATCGCTGGCGCGGAACGAGGTGCAACCCTCACCAAGAGGATGCTGGCCTTCGCCCGACGGCAAGAGCTGAAACCTGAGATTGTCGATGTGGCCGAATTGGTGACGGAAATGACTGAGATGCTCGCGCGTACGCTCGGCCCCGCCATTGAGATCGAAACCGACTTTCCATCGGATCTTGCTCCAATCGAGGTCGATCGGAACCAACTTGAACTGGCGTTGCTGAATCTTGCCCTGAACGCACGCGATGCGATGCCGCTGGGCGGAAAGCTGAAGATCAGTTCGCGTGGTGAGGCTGTTGCGGCGAATTCGGTTCCCGCTCTCGCCGCCGGCGATTATATCTGTTTGTCGGTAAGCGACACGGGATGCGGCATGGACGAAGGCACGCTCAAGCATGCGGCCGAACCGTTCTTCACGACGAAGGGTGTCGGCAAAGGGACAGGCCTTGGCCTGTCGATGATCGATGGTCTTGCTGCCCAATCCGGTGGATCGATGCGGCTTGTCAGCCAGGTTGGTAAGGGCACGACCGTGGAAGTTTGGTTGCCGCGGTCCCAAGAGACGCGAAGCGTCTCCCCGCCGACGAGCGATGAAATGCCCGATGACCGATCGTCGTCATACACCATTCTGGTCGTTGATGACGATTTGATGGTTGCCGAAGTTACCGCGGCGCTGTTGGAAGATCTGAATCATACTGTGGTGACAGCAAATTCGGGCTCAGAGGCGCTTGAGCATTTGCGCGCACTGGGTGATGCGATAGACCTTTTGCTTACAGACCATGCGATGCCAGGCATGACTGGCATTGAGCTTGCCGCGAGGGTCCGTGAAAAACGCTCTGACTTCCCGATAATCTTAGCATCGGGATATGCCGAAATTCCTTCCGGGGAGGGCCTTGGACTCGTTCGGTTGGCGAAGCCTTATCGGCGAGAAGAACTCGAAGCGGGTGTGATAGCGGCCATGAATGAAGGGGCACGCCATATTTCGCCTGACGGGTCGATCAATTTGCCGCAGGAACCAAGTGCCGGCATCAGGTCGCGTGCCGCGAGTTGACCTCGTTTGGTTTTCATGCGGCGAGGACTGTCTGGAACCGCGCCATCAATTGACCGGACGGAGTCTCCGGAAGCTGAAACCCCTTGATCCATGTCCTCAATGATGGAGAGGGGGAGGCGATGTTCATAGCACCGAATATCAAAGGTGCTCCTGATCGGCTGGCGGGTATCGGCCGCTGGCGGTTCGGGCTCGGAGGAACGGCTTCCAATTCGCGGATGACGGCGTCATGGAATCCCAAGCTGCCTTTGGCGTTTATCGTAGGTCCTTGCGCCTGACGGGTGAGTTTGATCGGTCAGCAGTCAGCGAAGAAGTCTTCGCGGCAAATGGCTGGGCAACTACTATTCGACCACTCGCGGAGTTCTCAGCCTTGCGCGAGGACGTGTGAAGGTGAGGTTTGGCGAAGCCGACGATGGCCGCCGTCTCCACGTCAGAGAGGGCGATGTCGTTGTCCTGCCGACAGGCGTCGCGCATCGTTGCTGGCGGGTAACGGAGATCTGTTGGTTGTAGGCGCCTATCGAGCATGGTCGCCCGAAACGGGAGCTCGCAAACGTACTTCTGCCAAAGGGTGCGGTATACGAAACCGGCGGCCATTGATGGATGTTTGGAATAGAGGAGCCGCATCGCGGGAGCCAAAATATGGATCGCGCACCGGAACAGCATGCATGATCAGACGTGATGCGTGATCGCTTTAGATTGGCGAGGAAGTCTAATGGCAACTCGCCCACAGGATGCTAACGATCGAAGCTATGAACCTTGTTCCTGCGAAATGGTGCTAAGTGGCTGAAAAGCTTATAGAGAACCGACAATCATTGCATAAGTATTTAGTGCCTGTCGCTTCGCTTGTGATGGCGGAACTGGACTCCTAGGATAACCGCATCTCATCTCGCCGCAACGTCGTTGTCGCCGAGATGAGATGCGGAATTGGGAGTATCGCAAAGCGGAGACTTTAATGGCATTGGTCAAAACTGCGCAGCTCCGTGGCAAGAAGGCGGATCGAATCGTATCGGCGGGTGCGGCTCCATCACCGACGAAAACGCCTGTCCAGCACCGCTCTCCGCCACGCTTGCGAGCCCGTCCCGAGCAGGCAGCCGAGCGGATAGGTGCTGCAACCGAGGAACTTGCCGCCGGCGTTGCGGAGGCTTCGGCCGCCGCCGAGGAACTTCGCAGTTCGTTGGAGCAGATTTCTGCCGCCGCGGAGGAAGCTGCCGGTGCCGCGCAGGAGTCGCAAAGCGCGATCAATAGTCTTGGCGCGATCTTCACACAGGCACGTAATCAGGCCGAGCTTTCCCGTCGTAAGATCGAAGCTTTGCAAACGCTGCTGCTGGACGTAGGCGGACAGATCGATATCTCGGTGGCCTCTGTCCAGGACAGGGCGGCGCGACAGCTGCGCTCTGTCCAGATCGTCAGCGCGCTGGAAACCCAGGCCGCAAATATCGGCGAAATCACCCGCATCGTCGGCGACATCTCGGATCAGACAAATCTTCTGGCATTGAATGCTGCAATCGAAGCTGCGAGAGCCGGGGAGCACGGCAGGGGTTTCGCCGTTGTTGCCGACGAGGTGCGGGCATTCGCGGAAGCCTCTGAAAAGAGTGCGCGCGAGGTTCAGTCCTTGGCAGAGGCGATCGGCAACCAGGTGCGCGTCGTCGCGGACCGGATCAAGGCAGCGGCGGAACTCGCACAGGTCGAGGCGGAAGCGGGCCGCACAGTGATCGAAACGCTCGATGCGGTGCGTGCGGAGATGAGTGTCATGGCCGAGGGCTCACAGGCGATCCTACTCGCCACCATCGAGGCCGAGACCGGCGCACGCGAAGCCCAACGCGGTGCTGAGCAGGTGGCAAGCGCGGCGGAAGAACAATCGTCCGCCACCGTCGAGGCTCAGCGCGCGGTCCAACAACAGAGCGCGTCGCTGGACCAAAGCCAGCAAACCGCTCAGGCGCTGGCGGCGCTCGCCGAAAATCTCCAGAAGAGCAGCGGCGTGCGTGCCGATGCCGAACAGGTCGGATCGGCCGCCGAGGAACTATCGGCGGCCGTGCAGGAGCTTTCCGGCGCGGCGGGTGAGATATTGATTGCGATCGATCAGATTAGCCGCGGCTCGCAGGCCCAGGCCGCGGCAACCCAGGAATCTACGGCGGCAATGACGCAAATCGAAAGAGCCGCGGCCTCGACGCGTGCCGCGTCCGCGCAATCGGTGGAGCGAGGCGACAGCATCAAGTCGAAATTGGCCCAGAGCCGTCAAGCGATCGGCAGGCTTGTGCAAAGCGTCGAGCAGGCATTGGAGGAGACAAAATCGGTCACCGGCCTCATCGCGGCGCTGGAAACCTCCAGCCGGCGCATCGAAAAGATCGTGGACGCGATCGCTCTGGTTGCGGTTCAAACCAATATGTTGGCGGTGAGCGGTTCGGTCGAGGCGGCGCGCAGCGGCGAAGCCGGTCGTGGGTTCGCGGTGGTTTCGACCGATATCCGCAACCTGGCGCGTGACTCGGCCGAAAATGCGGACCGGGTAAAGGACGTCGTCCGTCTGATTCAGGACCAGATCGGCGAGGTGCGCCGCGACCTCGATCAGATCGGCGCCGTTTCACAAGCGGAGATCGGCAAGAATAGGGCCATCATCGAACGGCTTGGCGTCGTCGATACCGAAATGATCGATGTTCATAAGAACTCCACGGATATTCTCGCCGGATCGGATGCCATCCTGCACTCGGTGCGCGAAGTGCTGTCCGGAACCCAGCAGATCGCTGCGGCGGCCGAGGAAGCCGGAAGCGCGGCGGCGCAGGCGGCGACGGCCGCACGTGAGCAAGCCCGGGGCGCCGAAGACCTTGCCGCCGCTATCGAAGAGATCGCTAGCCTGGCCGACGAACTTCAGACAGCCGCGGCCTAATGTCATGGCCTCTGCGGCACAAGCCATGCCGGACGAGAATGTCCTGACATTCAGGGTCGGAAGTGAGCGGCTGTCCCTTCCTGCGAGCGATGTGGCTGAAATCATCCGGCCGCGCGCGATGACGCGCGTTCCCCATAGCCCGGCGAACCTGCTGGGGGTGATCAATCTGCGTGGCGCGGTTCTGCCGGTCGTCTCGCTGGCGGGTTTGCTGGGGCACGACGTTGCCGGCGCGTCGCCTTCCGCACGGATCGTGGTAACGAGCGCCAGACCCCCGGTCGGGCTTCTGGTCGACGAGGTTTCGGCGCTGACCCAATCCGCCGAAGAACGGAAAGTCGATCTGAAGGTCTTGCTGGCCCAGCAATTCGGCACACCGCTGCGCCGGTCTTCCGCCGCCAGCTCAGGGGGCATATTCGAAGCGACAACGCCTTTGCCCCAGGCGGGAACGCGCGACAATCTGGCCCTGATCGCCTTCGAATTGTCGGGCCAGGAATACGCACTTCCCCTGGACAAGGTTGTCGAGGTCAGCGTCGTCCCGGGCGATATCGCGGACGTGCCCGGCACCGACCAGGCGATGATCGGCGTGAGCGAACGTGGAGGTGGGCTTTTGCCTCTCGTATCGCTGCATGTCCTGCTCGGGCTGCCAGCCCACTCCGGAAGTCGTGCTCAGCGGCGCGTCGTCATAACCCGGATCGGTAGAGCGTTGGTCGGGCTGGTCGTTGATGGCATGAAGGAGATACTGCGTGTATCGGACGACAGCGTCGATCCGGTGCCGCCAGTGCTGACGCGCGGCAAAGGCGAGGCGCGCATCGACGCCATCTGCCGCCTTGAGAGCGGTCGCAGATTGGTTTCCATCCTGTCCCCCGCCAGGCTATTCGACACTGAAACGTCAGCACGCATCCTGGCCGATGCGGAACAAGGAACGGCACAGATGTCCAGCACCGGCAGCGGCTTGAGTCAGAGCGAACAATTTGTGGTGTTCCAACTGGGCGATGAGCATTACGGCCTGCCGATCGCTGCGGTGGATGAGGTCGTTCGCCGGCCGGACAAGCTGACACGCGTGCCGCGTGCGCCGGCCTTTGTCGAAGGGGTGATGAACCTGCGCGGCAAGATCGTCCCTGTCATCAACCAGCGCCAACGCTTTGCCGTCACTGATGCAGATGGCGGCAACAGCCGCCGGATCGTGATCGTCACGATCGACACTCTACAGGCGGGATTTGTCGTCGATGCCGTCTCCGAGATCCTCAGCGTCGCGGTGAGCGATTTGAATTCCGCACCGAACCTTATGACGTCCGAAGACGTTCCGATCTTCGACAGGATTGCGAACATCGAACGCGAAGGACGGATGATCTTGTTGATCGATGCGAAAACCTTGCTGGACCGCGCCGAACGCGATGTCCTGTCCGCGATAGCAGCCGAGGCAGCGCCTGCCTCGTGATCAGGCTGCCCCTCTCGTGATCAAATTGCTTGTGGTCGATGACTCGGCCCTGATGCGCCGCTTGTTGGGCAATGCGTTCACAGCGCAGGGCGACTTCGAGGTCGCGTTCGCCCGCAACGGGCTTGAGGCACTGGAACGCCTGCGGGAGTTCGAACCCGATGTCGTCACGCTCGACATTCATATGCCGCAGATGGACGGGCTGGCCTGCCTGGACCGCATCATGGTCGAACATCCATGTCCGGTAGTGATGGTGTCGTCTCTGACTGAAGACGGCGCCGAAATCACTTTGGACGCACTGCGACTGGGCGCCATCGATTTTATCACCAAACCGGGAGGGGCGGTTTCGCTGCGGATGGATGAGCTGGCGCCCATTCTGATCGACAAGGTGCGCGCAGCATCCAAGGCGCGCCTCCGGCGCGCGACCCGTCTGGCCGAAAAAGTCCGCCTGCGTGTCAACCGCGCGGGGCAGGGTGCGTCCGCCGGTCGAGCAGATGGCGCGATCCCGCGAAAACTTGCGCCGGCAATCAACCCGACCCTCGCCCCGGGCCCGATAGACGGCGTGGTTTTAGTCGGCTGTTCCACCGGGGGGCCGCCGGCCCTCGACGCCTTGCTGTCCCCGCTGCCGGCGGACTTTCCGTGGCCGATCCTTGTCGCCCAGCATATGCCCGCCTCGTTTACCGGCCCGCTGGCGCGTCGTCTCGACAAGCTATGCGCGCTGACGGTAGTCGAGGCTGTGCAGCCGATGCCGTTGACCTCCGGCCATGTCTATATCGGCAAGGGCGACGCGGACATCATCGTCAGCACGCGTGCGGGCGGCTTTGTCGTTACAGCCGTTCCCGCTTCAGCCGAAAATAGGTGGCATCCCAGCGTCGATCGTTTGGTTTCGACGGCGATGCGCCATCTGGGGGCGGCACGACTGATCGGGATACTGATGACGGGCATGGGCAGCGATGGCGCTTCGGCGATGACGCGGCTGCGCGCCGAAGGCGGCCGCACGATTGCGGAGTCCGAGGAAACGGCGATCATCTGGGGCATGCCGGGCGAATTGGTGAAGGCCGGCGGGGCGCAAGTCGTCGCCCCTCTAGGCTCAATCGCCGATTATCTTCGGGACTGGGCGCCGTGAAGTCGCTCGACGCCGACTTCATCGATGGTCTCGCCACTTTACGTTTCAGCGACGAAGAGTTGCTCCGGTTCTGCGAGTTTCTC
Organism: Rhodospirillales bacterium; assembly: GCA_028291345.1. Classification (GTDB taxonomy): domain Bacteria; phylum Pseudomonadota; class Alphaproteobacteria; order BOG-932; family Roseiterribacteraceae; genus BOG-932. The sequence goes on from JAQGIF010000224.1 coordinate 7,516, forward strand.
TATCAGCGCACCGGTATCTCCTATAACCAGACCAAACGTTTTTACATCGAAAGGCGACTGGTCGAGCGTATGTCGCGGGTCGGCACACGATCTTTTTCCGCCTATATGAACCTGATCCGGGTCGGTGGCGCGGAAGCCGAACAGGTCATCAACAGTTTCACGGTCAACGAAACTTATTTCTATCGTGAGGACCACCAGCTCCGCTGCCTTGTTAACGCATTGTTGCCCGAGATCGTCCGCGGCCGTCAGTCTGGCGATCTGGTCCGCATCTGGTGCGTTCCATGCTCGACCGGGGAGGAACCCTATTCGGTCGCGATCTGGCTGCTGGAAAACTGGCCGATGGTGGATGCCTATAATATTGAACTGGTCGGTTCCGACATCGATACGCGGGCATTGGCCGCTGCCCTGGCGGGAAATTATGGAGAGCGTGCACTCTCCAGGCTTTCCAAGGAGATTATCGAGCGTTATTTCGAAGCCCCGCATGACCAAAACCGGCAGATCATCCGGGACTTGCGTGAATCGGTTAAGTTCACTCGAGCTAATCTGCTGGATTCGACGGCGATGTCGGCTCAGGGCCGGTTCGACATCGTGTTCTGCCGGAATGTCCTGATTTATTTCGATGATGAGTCGCGCTCGACAGCCTCGAATAACCTTTTCAGCGCTCTAAATCCGGGCGGCTTTGTCTGCCTTGGTCATAGCGAATCTATGACCCGGATTTCCTGTCGGTTCGCCATCCGCCGGTTTGAAGATGCGATCGTGTACCAGCGCGCGGTCACATGATGGACGAGCTTCTCGAGCAGTTCCTGATCGAGGGTCGAGAACTCGTCCAGCAAGCCTCCGACGATTTGCTGGCGCTGGAAAGCCAACCGTCTGACCCCGGCCGCATCGACAGTGCCTTTCGCGCCGTTCATACGCTGAAGGGCTCGGTAGCCCTGTTTGACCTAGCGCCTATGGGGAAAATGCTCCATTGCGCGGAAGACATGCTGGGTGCCGTGCGCGCGGGACACCTGCCGGTCACGCATGTCATCATCGGCACGCTGCTCGACTGCGTCACCGCAAGCGACAGCTGGATTGAGTCCATTGAACGGACCGGGCATCTGCCGGCTGACGCGGCGGCGCGCAGCCGAAGTCTACAGGCGGCAATGGCATCGTATCTGGGCGAAGCGGACTACGATAACGAAGCTCGGATGTCTGACGCCGCTCCTGCCTGGCTCTCCGCGCTGATCGACTGTCACCACGAGGCCGTGACAGCTGCCCGGAGCGCCGGAGACGAGATTACCGCGCTGCGTTACGTCCCATCAAAGGATTGCTTCTTTCTGGGTGACGATCCGGTGGCGCTCATCAGGTCGATCCCCGCTTTGATAGCGCTGGATATTGCCGAACAAGAAGATTGGGTGATTGAGCAATTCAACCCGTTCGCCTGCAATTTGTATTTCGAGGCGCTGTGCGCGATGCCTATCGACAAGGTCCGCGGCATCTTTCGCTTCGTTCCCGATCAGACCGTGATCGTCAATGCTGGATCGAAGGCCGTTCCCGCTGAACCCGCCGGCGGCGGGATGAGCAGTGATCGGACGGGTGACGGTGCGATGCGCACGCTAAGGGTCGATGCTGGCAGGATAGACAGCCTTGTCGATATTGTGGGCGAATTGGTCGTTGCAAAAAACGGTCTTGCCCATCTCGCACAGCAGGCCGCGGCGACCGATGCAAAGCTCGGGCGTGCACTCGCCGCTAATCAAGCCAAAATCGACGGTCTGGTTGGCGAGATGCATCGCGCGATCATGAGCATGCGGAGGGTGCCTCTCGCGCGCACGTTTCAGCGTTTCCCGCGCCTAATGCGTGAGATCGCCGGTAGATTGGGCAAAGAGATTTCCTTCAAACTCGTGGGAGAAGATGTCGAGGCCGACAAATCGATTATCGATAGCCTCTTCGAGCCGCTACTGCATATTTTGCGAAATGCCGCCGATCACGGAATCGAAGATGTCACGGGACGGCGCGCGGCGGGGAAACCGCCATCGGGACGGATTACATTAGAGGCAATGCGCGGGGGCGATCAGATCGTGATCGAAGTCGCGGACGACGGCGCAGGCATCGATCTGGATAAAATACGGGCGCTGGCGAAGACTCGCTCCGTAAAAAGCGAAAGCGCGATCGACGCATTGGACGATGCTGCCGCCCTGGAACTCGTTTTCGCCCCCGGCTTCTCCACCGCTTCAGCGGTGACCGACATGTCGGGACGAGGGGTCGGGATGGATGCGGTGCGTACCGCCATCGAATCGATGGGCGGTCGGGTTGCCGTGACGAGTTCGCGCGGCGTCGGTTCGACTGTTCGGATGACATTGCCGCAGGCGCTGGTCATCAACACGGTGATCACGGTTTATATCGGAAATGAGCGGTTCGGCGTACCAATCGATTCGGTGACCGAAACCGTGCGCATCGCTGTGGACCGCATCGTCCCGATCCGCGATGGGGAAGCCTTCGTGCTTCGCGACCGGACAATTCCGCTATTGCGCCTATCGGATCTCTTGGGCTTGGCGCGTGTTGAACGTAGCGGCGACGTCAAGCTCTTGATCGTGATCTCGGGCGAACAGCGCATCGGTGTCGAAGTAGGCGGATTCGCCGAGAGATTTGACGTGCTTTTGCGGCCGCTGGAGGGGTTGCTTTTGGGCATGCGCGGCGTGTTGGGCACCGCGGTGCTCGGAGACGGGCATGTCCTGGTGGTTTTGAATATGGCGGAGTTAATCGATGAGCGTGCTTTTGGAGGTTGAACGCATCGTTCTGCGCGGCAACTGCTCGGTCGAGGATGCGGAGCCGCTGGTCGTTCTTCTTCAAACCCACCCGGACTTTGAGGTCGACATTGGTGACACACTCCATCTGCATAGTGCTGTGTTACAGGTGCTATTGGCTTTTCGGCCACGACTGGCGGGACCGTCGCAAGATGCATTTATACAGACGTGGATCGTGCCGCTTTTGACATCAGTCGATGGCCGGCTCGTCCCTCATCCGCGGCCTCCATGCGAATGAGATGGCTACTGAAGAAGCGGCTTTTTATCCTTAGGGCAATAATGCTTGCCCCAACGCTACCGGAGTATAAGAAATGACGGTTACCGTTTTGATCGTCGACGACAGCAAGCTGGCGCGGATTGTCGCCATGAAGAAGATCAGTGCCTTGCAGCCGGACTGGCAGCGTGTCGAAGCCGGCAATGCCGACGAAGCGCTGTCCCTCGTCGCGGAACGTCATATCGACCTGGCACTGCTCGACTATAACATGCCTGGCAAGAATGGATTGGAGTTGGCGGCGGAATTGCGTGCGCTTCACCCGCTGATGCCGATCGCGGTCATTACCGCCAATGTACAGGATGAGATCATCTCCCGTACCCGCGCTCTCAATGCCACTTTCGTGGCCAAGCCGCTCAGCGAGGATGGGCTGCGCGGCTTTATCTCCGGCGCGGCATTGCGTTTTCGCGCGGATGAATAATGACGATAGCCCTGATCGAACTTTCGGAGATCGAACGCGACGCTCTGACGGAGCTCGTGAATATCGGTGTGGGCTGGGCCGCCGTGGCGCTCGAAAAGATGGCCGGCGTTGAGGTTGTGCTATCGGTCCCATCGGTGGAGATCGTCGATCGTAAGGCTGCCATCGCACTGATCGGTGAACAAGAGAACGATGAGCTGGTCGCGGTCCGCCAGGACTTTTCCGGCGCGTTTTCTGGACAGGCGCTGCTGATCTTCCCCCAGGCCAACAGCCTTGAGCTGGTGCGGGCGGTCGTCGGCAAAGACATGCCGGCAGATGAGGTGGCCGGAATGGAGCATGAGGCGTTGGCTGAAACCGGCAATATCATTCTCAACGGCTGTTTAGGGACGATTGCGAACTTGTTGCAGCAGTCGCTCAGCATGTCCCTACCCGAGGTGTTGCGTGGGAACCGGGAGCGGCTGTTCGAATTCGAAGGCTATTCTGGCGATGATGGATTGGTGCTGTTGCTTTACATCAATTTTTCGATGCGCAATCGCGACATTCGGGGCTATATCGCGTTGGTGATGGATTCGCCGTCCTTGGCCGCATTGAAAGTCGTGATCGACGATTTTATTTCTCGCATGATGAATGTGCATGCGCACATCGCATCTAACGGCGATCGCGCGGACCGGAGTTCCGCCCGGAATGATGCGCGATAAGACGTTGAAAACGCCTGTGTCAGGCGCCGCGCCCCAGGCTGCCCTTGCAGAGTTGCGGGAACTTGCGGGCCCCCTATTCGCCGCGTTGGAACGATCGGGCATGGCAGTTGTGATCACGAATCCCCGACTGTCCGATAATCCGATCATATTCGTGAACGACGCGTTCGTGCAGCTTACCGGCTATGCCGCCGGAGAAGCTTGTGGACGCAACTGCCGCTTTCTTCAGGGACCGTTGACCGATTGCCAAACCGTGGCCGAGATCGGCATCGCGTTGCGATCAGGTCTTCCGCTCGACAGGGAAATCCTGAACTTCCGGAAGGATGGAAGTTCGTTTTGGAATCATCTGTTTATCATGCCAGTGCTCGACGAAACCGGGCAGGTGGCGTTCTTTCTGTCCACGCAAGTTGAGATCAACAAAGCTCAAGACGCGCGGTCTATAACGACGGCGCTGGAAAACAGTCATAGGAATATCGACGAACTCAACGCGCGGCTGCGCGCCACGCTCTCGCTCGCCGGCGTAGCCGGAGCTTGGGAGTGGTATATCGATGAGGCACGCATCGTTGCCGATGCGCGTTTTGCCTTGCTCTATGGCATGGATGCCGACGAAGCCGCGCGGGGATTCGCTCCTCATATTTTCTTCTCGATCATCCATCCGATGGACCAGACACGTATCCGGCTGGCCATCGGCGGAATGCTGAGGGGCGCGGAGGTCTTCTCCAAGGAATACCGGCTGGTGCTTGCCGACGGCTCGATCCGCTGGGTTCAGGCGCGAGGCCGCCGCTATCACGAAGATCAAGATCGTCCAAACCGGTTTTCCGGCGCGCTGGTCGATATCACGGATCAAAAGCGTGTCGAGGAGCAATTGCGGATCGCTCAGACCGCTGGCGGTGTCGGTACGTTCGAATATATCGACGGCTTCGGAACGGCATCGGTGTCCGCGCAGTTCTGCGCGTTGCTGGGGCTCCATCCGGCGCGCGACTTACCGGTGCGCACGATCAATGGAGTCGTGCATGCAGATGACGGCGCCATTATCGATTCGTCCCAGCAGCCCGCCGTCGGAACGGTCAGTCATGTGGAATTCCGGATTGTCAGGCCGGATAACGGACAACTCCGATGGCTGACCTGCAGGGGTGAATATCTGCGCGATGCCCAAACGTCCGGCTTGCGTTTTAGCGGCGTCATCTACGACATCACGGATGCTAAGCGCGTCGAGGAAGAGCTCCGCACCTTAAACGAAACACTGGAGATGCGGGTCGAGGAACGTACGCGCGAGAGGGACCGCATCTGGCAGTTAAGCCGGGATATATTGGGGGTAGCCGATAACAGCGGCTCCTGGCTCAGCGTCAACCCGGCTTGGACGCGCATCCTCGGCTGGAATCCCGATATGATCGTTGGGCGCACCTCCGAATGGCTGGAGCATCCCGAGGACGTAAGAAAAACGCGCGCATCGATTGCCCGCGCCGTCGCCGGCGAAACCATTGCCTTTGAAACGCGGCTCAAAACGCATGACGGCGACTATCGCAACCTGTTTTGGACAGTCGTTCCATTCGAAGGGCTGCTTTATTGCGTGGCGCGAGACGTCACAGAGCAGAACAAGCAGGCGGCCGCGCTCGAGGAGGCGGAAGAGCAGCTGCGGCAAAGCCAGAAGATGGAGGCTGTCGGCCAGCTTACCGGTGGCATCGCACACGACTTCAACAACCTGCTGACCGGCATCACCGGTTCGCTTGACATCATAAAGCGCCGCCTCAAAGCCGGCCGCTTCGAGGATGTCGAGCGCTTCATGGCGGCGGCGACGACATCCGCGCAGCGCGCCGCCGCTCTGACCCACCGGTTGCTGGCTTTTGCGCGCCGGCAATCGCTCGATACCAAGCCATCGGACATCAACGCTTTGGTTGCTGGCCTGGAGGACATGCTGCGGCGCGCCCTTATGGAGAACATAACGTTCGAGACGATACTTGCACCCGACCTTTGGCTTGGGATGACTGACGCAAACCAACTGGAAAATGCTCTGCTCAATCTTTCGATCAATGCCAGAGACGCCATGCCCAAGGGCGGGCGTTTAACGATCGAGACGGCGAATGCGAGGTTAGATGCCGTGCAGGCGGCATTGAACGATGGCATGCCGCCCGGCGACTATGTGACGATCTGTGTCACTGACACGGGCACGGGCATGAGTCCGGACGTCATCGCTAAGGCGTTCGACCCATTTTTCACGACCAAGCCGATAGGGCAAGGAACCGGTCTGGGCCTCTCGATGATCTATGGCTTTGTCAAGCAATCGGGTGGACATGTTCGCATCGATAGCAAGGAAGGGCAGGGAACGACGGTAAAGCTTTACCTGCGGCGCAGTTTGGACGGTGCAGAAACAGCGGAGATCGGTGCGTCGCCCCTTCCCCAACGCGGAAAAGGCGAGACGATCCTTGTGGTGGAGGATGACCCCACAGTGCGTCTGCTGGTGACAGAGGTGTTGAAAACGCTGGGTTATCGCTATCTCGAGGCCGAGGACGCACAAACCGCAATTCCCTTCCTCGAGACCGATTTGGCGATAGACCTGCTGATCACCGACGTCGGCTTGCCAAATATGAGCGGTCGCCAGCTTGCCCAGATCGCCCGGGAACATCGGCCTTTATTGAAGGTCCTATTCGTAACGGGCTATGCCCAGAATGCCATCGTACGCAGTGGTTTCCTTGCGCCGGGTATGGAGATGATCAGCAAGCCGTTTTCGCTAGACGTGCTGGGTGCCAAGGTAAGAGAGATGATAGGCTGATGACGAGTATTTCAGGTGCCGAATATATTCCGCTCACGGAACTCGAGCGCGACGCGCTCACCGAACTCGTCAATGTCGGTGTCAGCCGCGCCGCTGCCGGCCTTCGCAAGATGGTTGGCGAGGAGGTTTTGCTATCTGTTCCATCGGTCGAGGTGGTCAGCCACAAAAGCGCTATCGCGTTGATAGGAGAGCGTGAGAGCGATGATCTGATCGCAGTGCGTCAGGACTTTTCGGGAGCGTTTGCCGGTCGGGCTCTGCTGATTTTTCCCCGTGCTAAGAGCCTCGACCTGGTTCGCGCGGTCATTGGCGACGATATTGCCGCCGACGAACTTGCGGGGATCGAACACGAGGCGCTGAGCGAAATCGGTAACGTCATTCTTACATCCTGCTTATCGACCATGGCCAATATGCTTCGCGATTCGTTCACCATGTCACTACCTGAGGTGCTGCTGGGTAATGGTGCGCAACTGTTCGAGGTCACGGTCCCGGGGGAAAACAATCTTGTGCTTTTCCTCTATATCAACTTTTCCATGCATAACCGTGATATTCGCGGATATATTGCGATGCTGATGGATGTGCCCTCTTTGGATTCGGTAAAGGTGCTGATCGGCGAATTCATCACAGGCGTCATGGACGATCCGGCCTAGCCTTGACGGCAATTTTGCCGGTGCTTGGCGGCCGCTGCCGACGCTCCGGTCAGGTCAGCGCATCGTCGATGTTAGTCTTGGCTGCCGCCAGCCCGAGGCGGGCCAGGGCCGGAAGCGACTTGGCGCCGGTTTTCTTCATGATAGAGGCCCGGTGGGCCTCTACGGTACGTTGGCTGAGGTCGAGGTCCGCTGCGATATTCTTGCTAGAGTGCCCGGCCAGCACAAGCGCCATAATCTCCTGCTCCCGGGGTGTCAGTAGCGCAACATGTTTGGCAGCGCGCTGCTGCGCGGCCAAAACTTTGCTCGAATCCCGCGATTGTTCGAAGGCGCGCGCGATGCTTGCGAGCAATTCGCGGCCGCCGACCGGCTTTTCGATGAAGTCTGAAGCGCCCGCCTTCATGGCCAAAACCGCCATTGCCACGTCACTATTGCCGGTGATCATGATGGCGGGCATCCGATCGCCATTGTCGTACAATCGTTTCAGCAATTCCAGACCGCTCATCCCCGGGAGATGTGCGTCGATCAACAGGCAAGCGTCGCGGCCGGGGCGATAGGCATCGAGGAAGGCTTCCGCCGAGTCATAGGCTTCGACGATCCGACCGTCCTGTTGCAGCAAATCACGCATCGCCTCGCGTATGTGGGTGTCGTCATCCACGACGAAAATGACTTCGTGTGCCAGACGGCCGGCTGCGGCGGGCGGCTTTGTCTGCCGCTCGTTTCGCATGGGTGGTGGGGGCGGGAGTAGACCTTGGATGACCTCGCGCAATTGCGTCGGCTTTACGGGTTTATTCAGCTGTAGGCAGTCGTGCAGGGCGATCTTGCGTAAGGCAGCGGAAGATATGTCGCCCGTCAGAATGATAACCGGAATCTCGTGATGAAGCTTTTCGCGTAGCTTTAGACTCAGTTGCAACCCATCGATGCCGTTGGGCAGATTATAGTCGCACAGGATGATGTCGGGGCGAAATGCTGCTCGGGCGACAAGTTCCAGGGCGGCAAGGCCGTCGCGCGCAGTCGCTGTGAAGTGACCTTCGTCTTTGAGGAAGAGTTCGACGAATTCGCAGACTTCGGCATCATCCTCCACCACCAGGATCATTCCCTTGCGGCGAGGATCTTCGACGATGCTGCCCCCTATGACTTGGCTGGGGTGGGCAAGATGTGGCGAAACGCCGCTCGGTGGTAGCAGGATATCTATGGCGAACACCGAGCCTTTGGCAGGATAGGAGCGGACATGCACCCGATGCTTCAGCAAAATTCCGAGTTGCTGCACGATGGAGAGGCCGAGACCAAGGCCGCGGCTGCGCTCGCGCGCGGCATCGTCGAGCTGATGATATTCCTCGAAAATTACCTGAAGGTCTTTTTCGGGAATGCCGATACCTGTATCCCATACCTCGATGCTCAGTCTGCCTGCGCGACGGCGGCAGCCGACCAGAATCTTGCCATGTTTGGTATATTTCAACGCGTTCGACAGCAGGTTTCGGATCATCTGCTCCAGCAGGCGCGGATCGCTCTCGACCCAAATTCGGCTCGGAACGACCCGTAGGGACAGTCCCTTCGCCTGCGCGCGATAGGTGAACTCGGCCCGCAGCCCTTCTAACAAATCGTAGATTGGGAAACTGCTGATTTCGACGCGTTCGGGTCCGTCCTCGATCTGGTTGATGTCGAGCAGTGTGTTCAATATGTCCGGTATCGTGGCCAGCGTCTGGTTGAGGCGTGCAACCAAATATTGCGCCTTCTCGCCTTTGACGATTTTTCCCAATAGCCCCTGCAACAGGGTCAGTGTTTGAAGCGGCTGCCGCAGGTCGTGGTTGGCGGCAGCGAGGAGACGCGACTTTCCGATATTGGCCGCCTGCGCCTGGCGCTTAGCGTTTTCGAGAATGTCGGCCGCAAGCTTTTGCTTGGTTATATCGAAAAAAGTTATGACCACGCCCTCGATGCGATCGTCCTGGGCGCGATAGGGGAGGATGCGGCGGGTATACCAAGCGCCGCCCGGCGCTTGGATCTCTCGTTCGACCGGCGCGATTCTCCGCAATACGGTGCGCGCATCTTCGTGGAGTGCAGCGTCGCCGGTCAGCGAGTTGAGATCGGTAAGCGGCCGCCCGACATCGCTGGGAATGACATTGAAGAACTGCTTAGCCGATGGAGTGAAGAATCGGATGTTCAGGTTGGCGTCGAGGAATAGCGTGGCAACTTCCATGCTATAGAGGATATTCTGCAGGTCGCTGGACGTCATTCGCTGACGCGCCAGCGTTTTGTGCGGGCTGTTGAGGGCAGTGAATTCCTCGTTTTGCGAGTGCAATTCCTCCTTCGAGGTCGCCAGTTCCTGGTTTGTCGTCTGGATTCTTCCAGGCTCGTCGCTCGAGTTCTCAAAGTCACGACCGGCGGCCCTAAGTTCCGTTCTCGTCGCCTCGAGCTTCCAGTCCAACGTGCTGATATGGGTCGCGGACACGGCGCTCGCACTGTGGCCGTTGCTATGCTCCTGTTCCGCGTCTTTTGCTGCCGGATAATTGTTCGGCTGGCACGTTGCGCCCTCTAGGATATTACTTACACACCCAGGGTCATAACCTCCAGCGAGAGAATGGGCCAACGCTGTCCACCACAAACTGAGTAACGATTTTGTATTAAGAGTTAATTTGCGGAATTGTTCCGCTGAAACAGTGGGTGCTCCGCGCAAGGCCCGCATAGTGTCGGGACCGCGCCAGAGGCTACCCGGCAGCTGGATTGGATCTGGCCGCCAAGCCACCCTGGCCTTGCGTTCAGGACGCTCGTGAACGCGAAGGCGACATTCATCTGGCCAGCATCCGCGCGTTCTCAGGTCAAACTCCGGTAGTTTCTGACAGAATAACCAGCGACATACCTCCCAGTTCAGGTAATATTTCATGTGTGGTTCAGCCCTAGAATTTTACTTGTTAATATAAATTATTCACATAATACAATTGTGGTTATATGGTGTACTTATGGTGATTGTAGGTTGACAGATATCAGGCGTGCCGAGTCTGCTGTGAATGGCTTGGCGGGTTCGGGCCGCCTCCGGGCGCAATACTTGCTTGGGCTGGCGAGGACCATTAGGGTTCAGCTCGGGGAGAATATTTCGGCAAAAAACTGCTTGGCGTTGGCTGGCATCGAGCGCGGCAAATTACTTGGCCTTTATGATCGCCGGGGTTGTCCATGACGATGCTGTCGTTTTGCTGCAGCATCGAAACAGGGACCTTTTTGTCCATAAGTCCGGAAGCTCTCGCAGTCGATTGGACCGTCGAGAACCGGG
>JAQGIF010000231.1 GCA_028291345.1 Rhodospirillales bacterium
AGCCCGTACTTCCATCTTATCGGGGAACAACCACCCTCAAACGGATCAGTTGAATAACTCTCGGGTGGCCCGCTCCGCGATTACCCCATGTATGGAGATCGAGGATCGGGCCCACACCGGTTTCGCGCTCTCGAGCGCCTGGACATTCACTTCCAACCTGCGCCTTGAGTTCGTGGAGCTGCGCGTCGTAGAGGTCGTCCGCCTATATGGCCAATCTAGCGCGTTGATAAACCTTAAGAACAATCATTGTTCGGTGGTGCGGCCACAATCCTACCAAAAAATATGGATTGTGGCGAACGCTGGGGAACCGTGACGTGGCGCAGCCTGGGCTGGTCATTGTTTATGCCTAATCTATGGGCCCGCAGGAGGTCCTATGGATATAGGTTTATGTTTTGTTCCAATTGTAAACAATTTAGATTGGTCAATTTGACTGGTCAAGGAGTCGGCACATACGTGAAGTTCAATCCTCGGAGGCTGAGGCCTATCTCCCCCAGCTCCTGGATGACGTAGAGCGGGGCGAAACTGTTATCATTACCCGCCATGGGCGCCCCATCGCCCGTATCGTACCCGAGACAGAGCGTCTGCAGGAAGAGATTGACCGGGCAATCGATACTATCAAAAGTCTGCAGAAGAAGATCGGCCCCATCCCCTTAGAGGAGTTGCTTTCGGCACGGCATGAAGGGCATTGGTACTGATGGCGTTTGTGATCGACGCATCGATTGCCGCTTGCCGGTCCTTCCAGGACGAAGACCATCCCACAGCGACGCTCGCCCTTGATCGAATCCGTGCCGACGAAGCCTGCGCACCGAGCTTGTGGTGGTTTGAGCTACGCAACACGTTGACCACAAGCGAACGCCGCGGCAGGTTCACGGAAGGCGACACAGCGACATTCTTGCGCGGGCTTGCCCGATTGGGTGTTTCCATTGACCGTTCACCCGATGAAGCTGCGGTGATGGCCCTTGCCCGCCAGCACCGACTGACTGTCTATGACGCGGCCTATCTGGAATTGGCCCAGCGTGAGGGCGTCCCGCTGGCCGCACTTGCCGATGCTGCGCGCGCCGTCCAGGTACCGCTGCTCGGCGCGCCATGCAAGGCTAGAGGGACCAATCCGCGCCTGGTCGATCCGAAACAGAATAGGCCAGATGACGAAGAGATGCAGCCGCTCAACGCCGTCATCCACAATAGCCGTGCGGTGGTCGATCTGACGACAGAGGAACTCGGGCAAATCGCAGGGGGCTGCATGGCTCCCGAGCACGATTATGTCAATGCCCTGTTGGATCAGGAATAGGAAGCGGCCACGGCGCTCGTTACACGTTCATCGCAAACCGATCAAGCCGCCGCCAGCCGCGCAAACGCCTCGACCAAATCCGCTTTCAGGTCGTCGATATCTTCGAGACCGGCGTGAAGGCGCAGCAATACGCCTTCTCCCCAGGTCCTGGCGGAACGGGTCGGAAGGTGAAAGCCCGGGACGATCAGCGATTCGAAGCCACCCCAGCTCCAGCCCATCTTGAACAGCGTCATGCCCTCGACCATCGCGGTGACGGCGGCGCGGGAATAGGGTTTAAGCAGGACGCCGAACAGGCCGGAGCAACCGCTGAAATCCCGCTTCCACAGGGCATATCCCGGATCGCCCGGCAAAGCAGGGTGCAGAACGCGCTGCACCTCGGGGCGGGCAGCCAGCCAATCGGCCAGCGCCAGCCCGGTCTGGCCGTGCCGTTCGAGCCTCAGCGGCAGGGTGCGCAGCCCACGCAGGCCGTAATAGATATCATCCGCCCCGGCGGATTGGCCCATCGTCACATGGCCGGTCTTGAGCTTTTCATAGATCTCCCGGTCCGGCGCGGTGGTGACGCCGAGCATCGCGTCGGAATGGCCGCCAATATACTTCGTCGCCGCTTGGATGGAGAGATCGACGCCGTGGACGAGCGGTTTGAAATAGACCGGCGTCGCCCAACTATTATCGATCATCACCGCGATGCCCTGGGCCTTCGCCAGCTCGGTGATTGTCGGCACATCTTGGACTTCGAAGCTCCACGAGCCGGGAGATTCGAGGTAGACCACCCGCGTATTGGGTCGGAACAGCGCCTTTATGTCCGCACCGATTTGCGGATCGTAATATTCGACCTGGACACCGAAGCCGGTCAGGACACGACTGGCGAACGCCCGCGTTGGTCCATAGACGCTATCGGCGATCAGCAGATGATCGCCCGCGTTGAGCCAAGTCAAAAGGGCGGCACAGCACGCGCCCAGCCCGGATGAGGCGACGACCGCGCCGTAGCCGCCTTCGAGCGCGGTGACGGCGTCCTCGAAAGCCTTGCTGGTCGGCGTGCCGACGCGGCCATAGCGCATGCCTTCGAACGGCTTGATCTCGCCACGTTCGAGCAGTTCGACGGTCGGGAAGACGACGGTCGAGGTGTGATAGACCGGCGGGTTGACGGTTCCGTGATGGCTCGCCGGGTCGAAACCGGCATGCGCCGCCAGGGTGAACGGACCAGGCTTTTTGCTCTTGCTCATGACGATTGCGATCTCAGGCGGGGCCGGTGACGGCGGGAAGCTCGGTATGCAGGCCCCATTCGGCCCAGGATCCGTCGTAGACGGCGACGTCGGGACGACCGATCTCGTTGAGCGCCAGCGCGATAACGCAGGCAGTGACGCCGCTGCCGCAACTGGCGACAATCGGACCATCCGCCGCGCCGGCCGCGGTCAACTTTGAGCGCAATTGGTCGACAGGCAGCAGGGTTTTATCGGTTGGATCGATCAGGTCGGTGAAGGGCAGGGACCGGCTGTTGGGGATATGTCCGCCACGCCCATTTGCCCACGGCTCCGGCGCTGCCCCTTCAAATCGGCCGGCGGTGCGGGCATCCAGCAAGGTTTCGCCGCCTTGCGCGGCAATCGCCTTGATCGCGCCCAGGTCGCGCACAAGATGGGGCCGAAAGTCGGCGACATAACTTTTGGGCATGGCCGCGACGGGTACTCCGCTTTCCATGGCCCGTCCATCGGCGAGCCATTTGGGCAGACCGCCATCCAGGACCACGCCCTTGTCATGGCCGAACACCCGGAACATCCACCAGACTCGTGCCGCCGCGCTGGCCATGCCACCGGCGTCGTAGGTCACGACCAGATCGTCTGGGGCGATGCCAAGCAGCCCGACCTCGGCGGCGAATTGCTCCGGCGTCGGCAGCATATGGGGCAGCGACGATCCGTGATCGGAAATCCGGTCGATGTCGAAGCGTCGCGCGCCCGGAATATGCTGGGCGGCATACAGCTCGGCGGCGGTTGGTGTCGTGCCTTTCATCACCCAGGTCGCATCGAGAACAACGATGCCCGGCTGCCCGAGATGAGCCGCCAGCCACTCGCTGGAGACGAGGCCGCTCGATGGAGTTGCCCTCATGGTACGAGCCAGCGCTGACGAAGCGCAGTGTGGTGACGCGCCAACCAGGATACGGCGATCAGCATCGCAGCATTGTCGATCTTTTGGGAATCGAGCCATTCGATGGCCGTCGCGACCGGGACGATGTGGGTCTTGATATCCTCATGCTCGTCGGCCAAACCAAAGACGCCGCCCGCGTTCGAACTGTCGACCTCGCCAACGAACAGGTGACAGACCTCGGAACAGGCGCCGGTGCTGTAGAGGAATTCGCCAATCGGCTCGATCCGGCCGAGCGTGCAGCCGCATTCCTCCACCGCTTCGCGCCGCGCCACATCTTCGGGCTTTTCGCCCTCATCGATGATCCCGGCGACGCATTCGATCAGCCAGGGCCCCATCTTGGCGGCCATCGCCCCGGCGCGGAATTGCTCGATCAGGACGACGACATCCGCATGCGGATCGTAGAGTAAAGCCGCCACCGAATGGCCACGCTCGAATACCTCGCGCATCAGCGGCTGGCTCCAGCCGCCGCCAAAAAGCCTGTGCCGCAACATGTAGCGGTCGATACGGAAATAACTCTGACAGACCGTCTTCCGCTCGAGGATTTCGTAATCGTCTTCTGTCATGGCTATCGGCTCTCGGGTTCAGGGCGTCGTCCGTCACTACCCTATCGTTATCCAACGAAAGTTGAACCGCCAAGTCAGCGCATTTGCGGATTCTCTCGGCGGTGACGAAAAAAATTCGCCGACATTATTGTCTGCCGTGGTTTCCAGCTACGGAGATTGCATCAGCGATGACGCTGAGCGGGAGTATCAACTTGAGCGGATCGTCCAGCAACATGATTG
The DNA here is from genome assembly GCA_028291345.1 of Rhodospirillales bacterium. GTDB lineage: Bacteria > Pseudomonadota > Alphaproteobacteria > BOG-932 > Roseiterribacteraceae > BOG-932. Next base: position 4,210 of record JAQGIF010000231.1, read on the forward strand.
CGCCAAACCGCTCGTACCATGTTACCGCCTTCTCATCCTTCACATCGATCGCGAGGGCGACGCCACCGACCTCCGCCGAGACAGCCAATGCTCGTTCGGCAGCTGCCAAGAGCAAGTCGCTGCCTAGCCCCTGGCCGTGCACCGAGCAATTAATGGCGAGACGCCCAAGGCGAAAGACCGGCACATCATAGCGGCCAAGCTTCTTGGTCAGCGTCGCCGGCACGCGGCCGAACTCGATGGAACCGGCGCTGATCGCGTAGAAGCCCAGCACACGCGCCGGCTCGGCAGGCGATACCGCGACAAAGGTTTTGGCGCCGCCGAATTCGTGGTTCTGTCTTGCGTAACGATCAAGATATTCGTTGAGCTCGGGCGTGCCGCAGTCGAAGTCCTTGCGGTCATGGTGCCGCCCGATCGGCTGTTCATGCCAATACAACGCTGCTATTTCCGCTCGGCACGGCGGCGCGCAGCCGCCATAAGAGCAGGGGTCGGTTCGGGTGGGTTCTCCAGCAGCTCCAGCACCCGCACTGTATCGCGCTCGCTGAGCACGATACGTTCAGCGCGGTCCATCACCTCGCGCGCGGCAGGAAGTACGTTGCGCATGATAAAACTGGTCACGTCCAGCCGCTCATAGGCTGCGGCGGTCGCAAGAATTCGCTTTTCCTCTTTGGTTGCCCGCAGCTCATTCCTGTCTTCGCGGGTCGCGCTCGTCGCCGACATGGTAGCCTCCATACTGCTTGAGACTCGTACGGGCTATATCCGTACACAGGAGAGAGGGTCAATACCGGAATTCCTGCCGGTTGATCAGCGGGCATTTCAGGCCCTGAAGGTTCCGGACCCAGGCGCAGAGCGGCTAGCCGAGGGGCCGGCTAGAGGCGGCTCATGCTTTCGACATCGACGGACAGCGCGAGAGCATCGAATTCGCCCAACGGGCCGTCGCCTTGGCGAAGGGAGCGCGGACGCAGGCCGTGGCGGGCCTTAATCGTTCGAGTAGCGCTCTTCCTGCCAGGGATCGCCCCGGTCGTGAT
>JAQGIF010000236.1 GCA_028291345.1 Rhodospirillales bacterium
CGCGATGGTGGGAACGCAGTTTTGCACCATCACTGTCTCGGCGGTCACGGTTCCACATTTCGCCAATGTCGGCTGGTCGGCGGAATATGCCGCGCGGATACTGGGCATGCAGGGGCTGGTAGGCAGCATCGCGACCGGTGTCTCCGGCTGGCTCACCGAGCGCTACGAGCCCAAGCGGATACTGGCGGCGGGATTATTATTGGAAGCTGCGGGCACCTTGCTGCTGGCATTCGCGCATGAGCATTGGATGATCGATTTGTTTGTGCCGGTCTTCGGCATTGGCTGGAGCGTCACCTCGCTGGCCTGCACCGTCCTCTTGATCCGCTGCTTCGGCAGCAAGAGCGGGACCGCAGCGCTATCGACGGTCTGGATGTTGGCGGGCTTTGCCACCGCCGGTCCGTCGATCGCGGGCTTGGTAGCCGACCTGACAGGGGGGTTCGTTGCCGTCTTGAGCCTGTTCGGCCTGATGCTTTTACCGGTCGCATTCGCGGCCTTGCTGATGAGTGCGTCTGGACGGGTGCTCCCCGTCGCCCTGGTACCGCGCCTGCAATAGGATTGAGCGTCAGCTTACCGGCCAGGCGGAAAGCCTCGGCAGGCCGGATCGGCTGGTAATCGAATCAGCGGCGGCCTGCGCCTCCGCATAGACCTTTTCTTCATCTATGGTCGTGCAGCGGTAATTGTCGACGACACGGCGGCCGTCGACCCAAACGCTGTGCACGCCGCGCCCGTCGGCCGACCAGACAAGCTGGGAGATGACGTTCAACAGCGGTCGCCATTCGGGCCGATCGGTGTCGTGCAGAACCAGGTCCGCCTTCTTGCCAACCGCCAAACTGCCGATCTGGTCGGACATGTTGAGTGCCCTAGCGCCGTTCACGGTCGCCATTTCCAGAGCCTGATGGGCCGGAAACAGCGAAGCGTCGCATCGTGCGTCCTTGAACAGGCCGGCGACGAGCGCGATCGATTTCATCAGATCGGCCTGATCGCCGCCATCCGTCCCGAGCAGAAGGGTTACGCCCGCTTGCGCCATTTCCGGGAACCGCCCGACGGCCGTTGCGCCATAACCGCCCTTCAATGCTGCGCCGGGGCAATGAATAACGTTCGTGCCCGTCTCGGCCAGGATCGCAACCTCGTCGCTGTCGACATGCACCATGTGGGTCAGCGAAACGTTGCCGCCCAGTACCCCGATGTCGGCCAGATGCTCGATCGGGCGTTTCCCGGTGTTCGCGAGATACCAATCGGGATCGGACCGCGCCGGGCTCATATGAGCGGACACGCCGGCGCCATACTGGTCCGCCAACTGCTTTGCGCCGCGCCACAATTCGTCGGTGTTGGTGCTGTGGCCGATCAGCAGCGGCCAAGCGGCGAGCCTTTGCCCATCAGCGCCGGGATAGCGGGACAGTTCGTTTTCCAGCAGCCGAAGTGCCTTGTCGGTCATCGCCGCCTGGTCCTGATCGGGCGAGAAGGCGCGGTCAAGAGCCCATTCGCCGACCCGTCCGCGAATGCCGGTTTCGTTGAGCGCTTCAAAGACCGGGTCCATCGCGATGATCGTCCCGGCCTCGAGAAACGATGTGGTGCCGGTGCGCAGCATGCTCAGTGCGGCCAACCGTGCGGCGATGCACTGTTCCTCCGCACTGTGGCTCTCGTAGAGCGGCACGACCCAACGCCAGACGCCTTCGGCGAAGTCGAGGTTTTCCGGCAAGAAGCCTTTGATCAGCGTCTCGGTGACGTGGACATGGCTGTTGATGAAGCCAGGCGTCATAACAAACCGGCGCCCGTCGATGGTTTCATCGGGATCGACCACCGGTGCGACATCGGAGCGTTTACCGATCGCAACGATGCGGTCGCCCAGTATCGCCACCGCTCCGTCGGTGATGACGCGTCGCTCCGCGTCCATTGTCACGATCGTCGCGCCGGCAATCAATGTATCGACTATCATTGGGTGACTCCGTTGCCGAGATTGCTTCCCTTAGGCGCCTTGGCGCTCTCAAAACTCAAGCAGATTGTCCCTGAACGTCGTGCCGCCATAACTGGTGCGCACCAGTCCGCGTTTCTGAAGTGCCGGCACCAGGCCGTCAGTGACTTCCAAAACATATCGCCTGCTGCTCCGTAGGAATGGCTGGCAAATGAAGAAGCCGTCGCCGCCGACGGTCTCCATGACATCACCCATCCGCTCGGCTACCTGGTCCGGAGTTCCGGTCAAGTCGAGCGCCGACACCAGGCCGGCTTCGGCCAGCTGCCGCAATGTCTTGCCGCTGCCATACTCCTGGAAACGATCGAGGGTGCCTTGTTCTCCGTTGGTGACGAGCCTCCGGGGAAGCGGCTCGTCGACGTCGAATTGCGAGAAATCGATGTCGGTGATGGCAGAAATGGTGGCTAGCATATCGTCGACATAGCCGTCGGATTCGACCATGCGGCGCTCCTTCGCCTTTGCCTCCATCTCGGTATCCGCGAGTACCGGAGTGATCGCGAAAATGACCTTGATGTCGTCGGGGTCGCGGCCGAACTTGGCCGCGCGCGTGCGGATGTCCTCACGAAACTCTTTCATGTCGGCGATGCCGCTGACCGGTGAGAGGATGACGTCCGCGTGTTTCGCGCCGAACTCCCGGCCCGTTGGCGACGATCCCGCCTGGACATAGACCGGCCGTCCTTGCGGCGAGCGAACAGTGTTAAGCGGTCCGCGCACCTTGAAGAAGGTGCCTTCGTGATCGATCGGCCTGACCTTCGTATAATCGGCATAGATGCCATTTTCGCGGTCGACGACGACCGCGTCCGGGGCCCAACTGTCGAATAGCTTGTTCACAACCTGCATGTATTCCTCCGCCATCGCGTAGCGGGTTCCCCTCGGTGGCAATGAATCGAGGCCGAAGTTCCGCGCCGCCAGCTCTTCTGCACTGGTAACGATATTCCAGGCGAAACGTCCTTTGGTCAGGCTGTCGATCGTCGATGCCGTCCGCGCCAACAGAAATGGTGGATAACCAAGCGTCGACATGGTGGCGACGATGCCGAGGCGAGAGGTTACCGTTCCGACGGCGACAGCCAACGGCACCGGGTCGTGCTTCGGAGCGATGACGCCGCCCTTTAAGCAGCCTTGGGCGGAGCCGCGATACGTCTCGGATACCATAAGCTTGTCTTCGAATAGGACGAAGTCGAAGCAGGCGCGTTCAAGGTGCCGGGCAATATCCATGTAGAACTCGCCATCCCACGGTTGGCCGCCTTGGCCAAACGGATCGCGCCACTCGTCCGGCGTGAAATTCAGGAACCAGGCGAGGTGAAATTTCTTCTCTGTGATGGCCGGCTCCTCTTCTCAGTCGATCAGCGATATCTGCTTCCGCTAGGGCTTCAACGACGCCGCCCATTTCAGCCGCTCGTTCCGGGCGGATTACGGCATGACGCCCCGCGCCTTCCGACAGGAGCGACTGAACGCGATGGCGCGCGTCCACTGACCGCTGGTGTGGCGGCGCGAGGGCCGCGCCGCCCGCTTCCCGTGATTACTGCGGCCGGGCAGCCTTGGCTTCTTCCCAGCCGCTGCGATAGCGCTCCACCAGCCAGACATTGAACTGGCGCTGGGCGCCCTCCTGCCAGGAATAGCGGCCGCGCGGGGCGAATTTCGACTTCAGCCCCTGCTGCACCAGCTCATCGACATGCAGGTC
>JAQGIF010000240.1 GCA_028291345.1 Rhodospirillales bacterium
TGTAGCGTCTAGGGTTCCGATCCGTAAGGATGACTGGTCCGAGAGATGCCATCCGCAGGCCATGGGTCGGCGGACACACGGCGGGATAAAAGCCCGGGAGATCGAATGTCGAGGAGGCGCGGGCCTACTCGGGACGATCTTCCGCATATGGCGGTCAGGTCCCGAGAACCGCTTCAAGCCTCTTCGAGAATGCGACGAATGCATTTTGGCAAGGAGGCTGCGATTCAATGAGCGACCCGGAAGTTCTCTATGAAACCGTCATCGAGGGCGGTAAGCACTGGTCCTTCACCGCCAGTCGGGGCACGCTGGTGCGCCTGATCGATGTCGAAGGCGGGACCAATGTAGGAATGCTGTTCTACAACCCGCAGAACCCGCTTGAGCGTTACAACGCGCCCGACACATTGAAATGTCAGCACACATTTCGGCTGACGCGCGGCCACTGCCTCTATTCCGATATGGGCCGCATCTTCTGTTCGATCGTCACCGATAGCGTTGGCTGGCACGATACGGTTGCCGGCAACGCCAACAGAGCCTTGGTCGCCGAGCGCTGGGGGATCAAGACCTACCAGGATCATAAGAACGACTGGACCCAGAACGGGCATGACGCCTTCATGGTCGAAGGCGGTAAATACGGGCTGGGGCGCCGCGACTTGGCCGCGAACGTAAACTGGTTCAGCAAGGTCGCGCCGGCGGACGACGGCGCGCTGGCATTCGATCCGGCCAACTCTCCGGCTGGATCGTCTGTCGACCTTCGTTTCGAGATGAATACGCTTGTGCTGATGCACACATGTCCGCACCCAATGAATCCGGCGGCGGAATATCCCCGCAATCCGGTGGGGGTGGAGTTCCGCAAGGCCGATCCGGTGACGGCGGACGATTACTGCCTCAACTTTCGGCCGGAAAACGGGCGCGGTTTTCAGAACAATGCAATCTACCATCTGTGCGGCGCGGACGGCGGGAGGCACTCATGCTGAAGGAAAGCGCTCTCACGCCCGATACCGCCGCCTATCGCCAGGTAGTTCCAGCGGGCGATTACTGGATCGGGACGGTCGCCAAGGACCAGATTTTCCGTATCGTCGATTTGGAGGGAAACCAGGCAGCCGACACGCTGTTCTTCCGGGCCGATGACCCGGCCGAGCGCTATAGCGCGGTCGATACGATTCGCGCACAGGGCAATGTATATCTGGGCCTTGGCACAAAACTCATGTCGACCGAAAACAATGTGATGCTCGAGATCGTGGCCGATCTGGTAGGACGGCACGATACGATCGGCGGCGCCTGTGCGACCGAATCCAACACCGTCCGCTATGCGCTGGAGAAACGCACCATGCATGCCTGCCGCGATAGCTGGCTTCTGGCGGTGGCCGAGCATGACAAGCTGAATTTGACCAAGCGCGACATCACCCACAACATCAACTTCTTCATGAACGTGCCGGTCACGCCCGAGGGTGGCCTAAGCTTCGCCGATGGGGTCAGCGCACCTGGCAAATATGTCGAGATGCGGGCCTGCATGGGTGTGATCGTCCTGATCTCCAATTGCCCCCAGCTAAACAATCCCTGCAATGCCTATAATCCGACCCCGATCGAAGTCCTGATCTGGGACCCGGCTTAGGCTCGGCGGATGTTCAACAAAATCCTCATCGCCAATCGCGGCGAAATCGCCTGTCGGATCATCCGCACCTTGGACCGGATGGGAATCGGGTCGGTCGCGGTTTATTCCGAGGCCGACGCCAATTCCCTGCATGTGTCGCTCGCGGGGGAGGCAGTCTGCATCGGCCCACCGCTGCCGGCCGAAAGCTACCTGCGGGCGGAGAAGATACTTGAGGTCGCGAGGGTCACGGGCTCTGAGGCGATCCATCCGGGCTATGGCTTCCTGTCGGAAAATCCCGGCTTCGCCGAAGCCTGCGCCGCCGGCGGCATCGCCTTCATCGGGCCAACGCCGGAACAGATGCGGGCCTTCGGATTGAAGCATTCGGCCCGCCTCTTGGCCGAAAGAGCCGGCGTACCGCTGGCCCCGGGCAGTGGTCTGCTCGACGATGTGGCCCACGCCAAGCGGGAGGCGCTGCGCATCGGCTATCCAGTAATGATCAAGAGCACGGCGGGCGGCGGCGGCATCGGCCTGCAGCTTTGTCGTGGGCCAGACCAGATGGAGGACTTGTTCGGTCGGGTCGCCCGGCTGGCGCGCGGCAATTTCGACGAGGCTGGCATCTTCCTTGAGAAATATGTCGAGCAGGGCCGCCATATCGAGGTCCAGATATTCGGCGATGGCAAGGGCAGGGTCGTGGCGCTTGGCGAGCGCGACTGCTCGACCCAGCGGCGCAACCAGAAGGTCATCGAGGAAACGCCGGCCCCTGGCCTGACGGAGATCGAGCGGGCAGCGCTGCACGATACCGCAGTCCGGCTGGGCGAGGCGGTTCACTATGCCAGCGCCGGGACTGTCGAGTTCATCTATGACATCACGACGGGGGAATTCTATTTTCTCGAGGTTAATACAAGGCTCCAGGTCGAGCATGGGGTGACCGAACAGGTCACGGGAGTTGATCTGGTTGAATGGATGATCCGCCAGGCTGCTGGCGAATCCTTGACCTTGACGGGCCCTGCGCCGTGCGGCGCGTCGATCCAGGTAAGGCTCTATGCGGAAGATCCGGCGCGCGATTTTCGTCCGTCATCCGGCCTGCTTACCAGGGCGCGCTTTCCCACTGATGCGCGGATCGAGACCTGGGTCGAGGATGGTTCCGAGATCACCCCATTCTACGACCCCCTGATCGCCAAGATCATCGTCACCGGCAACGACAGGGCGCACGCCTTGACGAAGCTGAGCAATGCACTGGCCGAAACGACCATCGCCGGGATCGAAACCAATCTCGACTATCTGCGCCAGCTCGCGGTCAACCCGCTGTTCACCGGCGGTGGCATGACGACTCGAGCGCTGGAACGCTTCGCCTATGCGCCGCGGACAATCGAGGTGCTGGTCGCCGGTACGCAGACGACAATCCAGGATTACCCCGGCCGCACCGGTTATTGGCATGTCGGCGTGCCGCCCTCCGGCCCAATGGATCATGTCTCATTCCGGTTGGCCAATGTCGCGGTCGGCAATGCGGCCGGCGCGTCGGCACTGGAAATGACCCTGTCCGGCCCGACTCTGAAATTCAACACCGGCACGCTGATCTGCCTCACGGGTGCCGAAATGGCGGCGGAGCTTGATGGCGGGCCGGTGACGTGTGGCGTGCCGCTCCAGGTGCCGGCAGGCGCGATGTTACGCATCGGCCCGGTTAAGGATGCCGGGTGTCGCGCCTATCTCGCGGTCCAGGGCGGCTTCGATGTGCCCGATTATCTCGGCAGCCGTGCGACCTTTACGCTGGGTAAATTCGGCGGCCACGGCGGGCGCGCTCTGATCCCGGGCGACGTGCTGCATCTTGGAAGTGCCACCGGCACTCCTGCGCCGCGCCAAATCCCCCCCGAACTATTACCCGTAATCTCTCATGATTGGGAGATGGGCGTACTCTACGGGCCGCACGGCGCGCCCGATTTCTTCACTGAAGATGACATCGCGACCTTCTTCGCTGCGACATGGGAGGTCCATTACAACTCCAACCGCACCGGGGTAAGGCTGATTGGGCCGAAGCCGAAATGGGCGCGGTCCGACGGCGGCGAGGCGGGGCTGCACCCGTCCAACATCCACGACAATGCCTATGCGATCGGCGCGGTCGATTTCACCGGCGACATGCCGGTCATTCTGGGGCCGGATGGCCCGTCGCTGGGCGGCTTCGTCTGCCCGGTCACCGTCGTCCAGGCGGAACTCTGGAAGATCGGGCAGTTGCGGCCGAACGACAGAGTGCGTTTTCGCCGGCTGACGCCCGACGAGGCCGCCCTGGCGGAGCAGCGCCAGGAGATGTTGATTGCCGGCCCAACCGAGCCGATGGAACTCCATTCGCCCCAGGGCACCAGCATAGATGCGCCGATCCTGTCGGAATTGCCGGGAGATTTCGTGCGGCCCTCCGTGACCTACCGCCGGGCCGGCGACAAATATCTGCTGGTCGAATATGGCCCGCTGGTACTCGATCTGGAGTTGCGGTTCAGGGTCCATGCGCTGATGGGCTGGGTCGAGAAGCAGGCGCTGTCCGGTATCATCGACCTGACCCCGGGCATCCGCTCACTGCAGATCCACTATGACAGCCGCATCCTGTCGCTCGAAAAGCTGCTCGGCTTGCTCCGCACCGCCGAGGAAATGCTGCCGCCGGTCGAGGACATGGTGGTCCCGACCCGCGTGGTACGGCTCCCGCTATCCTGGGACGATGAAGCCACGAAGCTGGCAATCGCCAAATATATGCAGTCGGTGCGTCCCGACGCGCCTTGGTGCCCCAGCAATATCGAGTTCATTCGCCGGATCAACGGGCTGGATACGATCGAGGATGTGAAGCGCGTCGTATTCGACGCCAGCTACCTCGTTCTTGGGCTAGGCGACGTCTATCTGGGCGCGCCGGTCGCTACCCCGATCGATCCGCGTCAGCGGTTGGTAACCACCAAATATAATCCGGCCCGAACGTGGACGCCGGAGAACGCGGTCGGAATCGGCGGAGCCTATATGTGCGTCTATGGCATGGAAGGTCCCGGCGGTTATCAGTTCGTCGGCCGCACTTGCCAGATGTGGAATACCTACCGCGTAACAGCGGAGTTCCCGACCGATCGCCCGTGGCTGCTGCGGTTTTTCGACCAGGTCCGCTTCTATCCGGTCAGTGGTGAGGAATTGCTGAAATTCCGCGCCGACTTCCTGCATGGGCGGGTGCAACTGGACATTGTCGAAGATAGTTTCAGCCTGAAGGACTACCGACGCTTCCAGGAACAGAATGCCGATGGTATCCGCTTGGCCAAGGCTCGACAGCAATCCGCATTCGACGCCGAGCGCGCGCGCTGGGAGGAAAGCGGCCAGCTCAGCGATGCCGCCGATCCGCCCGAGGCGCAGGATGATGCGACGGCCGATGAACTGCCGCCGGGTTGCGAGGCCATCGTCAGCCCCGTTTCCGGCAGTGTGTGGCGCGTTACCACCGAGGCCGGCCAAGCTCTTAAATCTGGTGAGGCGGTGGTGGTGGTAGAATCCATGAAGATGGAAATGCAGGTATCTGCGCCAACCGATGGGACAGTCGTCGAACTATGCTGTTCCGAAGGGCGCGCGGTTACGACCGGCCAGAGGATTGTGATATTCCGTCCCGACACAGCGAATTCAGGCTGATGGCATAGCTGCTCGATATGCCGTCCTCACCGTCGCTGAGCACGGGTAGTGACGCTGGAGAACGGCAGCAAAGTTAGGGCTTCCTTGTGAAGGCTGCGCCTGACGAGAATGCGGGGAACATCAGCGCGGTCGGCGCAGCGGGCCGACCAGAGCGCAATAGCCCCTCAATACTGCACACGCACCGTAATGCCGCCATCAACAATCAGATTCGTGCCGGTAGTGAAACTGGATTTGCTGCTCGCGAGGAAGGCCACGGCGTTTGCGACTTCGACCGGCCGGCCCATCCGGCCCAGCGGGTTTGCCTTTAGCACCTCATCGAACATCGTGGGCTGGTCCCGCTCGATCTTGCCCCAGAATCCATCCTTCACATAAATCGAGCCTGGGCTGACCGCGTTCACTCGGATATTCTTGGGTGCGAGCGCATTGGCGAGGCTCTTACTGTAATGCAGCAGCGCCGCCTTCATCGAACCATAAGCTTCGACACCGAACGCCCCGGAGGTTTCGACCGCCGACACGGTGGCGATAATAACGATCGCCGCGGCGGCGGATTTCTCCAGGAATGGCAAGGCGCCGTTGACGGTGTCGACTGTGCCCATGATGTCGACGGCAAAGGATTGCCGCCAATCCTCGTCGCTGTCCGCCGGTACCATCGCCGAGGCGTTGGGTACCAATATGTCCAGCCCGCCCAACTCGGTGGCAGCCTTTGCGATCCAGGTTTTTAGGGCCGGCCCGTCGGCGATATCGACAGCCGCTCCAATCACTTGAACGCCTTGGGCGCGTAAGGCGGCGGCGGTCTCAAGCACCTGTTCGGCGTTGCGGGCGCAAATGGCGATCGACGCGCCTTCGTCGGCGAGCCGTTCGGCGATGGCGCGGCCGATCCCGCGCGTGCCGCCGGTGATGAGCGCGCGCTTGCCAGTCAGTTCAAGGTCCATGAACGCCTCACTGTGCTCGGTTGCCGCCCAGCAGTTTGGGTAGGTCGCCGATTAGCGCCACAGCGCTGAACGCGAAGACGCCCAGAGCCATGAACAGTACCGCGCCGACACACATTGTCGGCTGGAATCCCATCCGTAGATTGTTGAAAACCTTGATCGGCAGAGTCTCGACCTCGAAGCCGGCGACCATATAGGCGATGATGTATTCGTTGAGACTGAGAATGAAAACGAAAACCAGTCCGGAGATCACATAGGGCATCACGATCGGCCGTACGACCGTCCGCAACACGTCGCCTTCGCGCGCGCCCATCGTGCGGGCAGCCTCTACCAGCGCCCAATCGACCGAGCGGAAACCCAATCCGATCGTCGCCAGCGGCAGGGTGACGAAAACCACCGCGTGGCTCAGGATCGTATCTTCGATCCGCCCCACATGGCCCAGCCAGCTCCAGAATACCAGGAACACGATCGACAACACGATCGACGGCAGCAGGAAGGAGATGCGGGCGACAAATTCGAGAAATAGCGCCATCCGCGACCGGTGTTTCCAGATTGCGTAGGCGACGGGAAGGGCAATGCTCCCTGCCGCCAGCGATGCAAGAGCGGCGACAATCAGCGATAGGCTGAAGGCCGACATCCAGGCGGGATCGCTGAAGAAGGCCCGATACCAGACCAAGCTGACATTTTGCGGCGGGAAGTTCATCCTCTGGGTGCCGTTGAAGCTGACACCGGCGACCACGACCAGCGGGGCCGCCAGGAAGATGGCGAGGAGGGCCAGGAACAGGAACTTACCAGCCGCCTTGATCATGCTCTGCGTCTTCCGCGCGCCACGCGCGCGGTCAAGATCGCCAATAGGATGGTCGCACCCAATAGGAAAATCGACATTGCCGAAGCGCGGGGCAGGTCATGGCCCGCCAGCGCGGTGCTACCGATCAGCACCGCCATCGGCCAATGCTGCGGCCGGCCAAGCACCAGCGGTGGTACATAGGCCCCAACCGTCAGGATCGCCGCCATGAGGAAGGCAATCATCGCCGGGCCTCGGGTTAGCGGCACGACGACAGACGTGAAGGCGCGCAGTGGCGAGGCGCCCAGCGTCCGGGCCGCCTCGATCACATCGGTCTTCAGCCGGGACAGCACCGGAAACAAGGTCAGCACCGTGAAGGGCAGTACCAGATAGACCAGGCAGGCAATGACCGCGCCGCTGCTGGGCGTCAGCGACGCCGGCGCGTCCATCAGCCCCAATGCCACAAAAACGTTCGACAGGCCGATCCGTTTGGACAACATCACCTGCCAGGAAAAGGCGATCAGCACATCCGATAGCGACAGGGTCGTGAGTAAGAAGACCAGCCAGACCACCTGCTGGCCACGGCGCATGCGAGTGATCAGGTAAGTCAGAGGAAAGCCCAGCCCCAGGCTGATCGCCGCCACGACGACGGCCATTTCGACGGAATCCAGCAGCGCGCCAAGCAATTCCGGTTCCATCAGCGCACGGTAGGCGTGCAGCGTAAAGCCGGGGCTCCACATGCCGCTGGGGTCGCGCGGCGCGATGCTGATGCGGATGAGCAGCAGGGCTGGGATTGCGACAAGCCCCAGCAGCGTCAGCGTCGGCCATGAAAGCAATAGCGCCAGCCGCAAACGCGCGGCGTGCTGCATTGAGGTCGACGTCTCGACCGTGCTCAATTCGGCAGGACCATGCAGGCGTCGGGTGGGAGGCGGATTGCGACAGTTTCGGTAACGGCGATGCCGTCCCATTCAGCCGGGGTGGTGGTACCGATCAGCTCCCGCCCCTCAGACTCGATGCGCAATTCGATAAGCCCCCCGACATCCCGAACGAAGGTGATGCGGCCGAGCAGGGCATCGGGAATGTCGTCACCATTTCTGCGCGTCACCCGAAGACTCTCCGGCCTGATCGACAGCGTGACGTGGTCGCCGTCGCGCAGATGCGTCGGCAGCGTATTGGTCTCGATCACGCTGTTACCGAGCCGTACATGTTGCCGGCCTGCGACCACCGCCTCCAGCAAATTGCTTTGGCCGATGAATCCGGCGACAAAGCGGTTGGCGGGCTTGCTGTAAATCTCACTAGGCGGCCCGATCTGCTGAACCACTCCATCGGCCATCAACACGATCGTGTCGGCAATTGTCATCGCCTCGCGCTGGTCGTGGGTCACCAGAATCGTGGTGATCTGGAGTTTCTGCTGCAACAGGCGCAGCTCTACCTGCATATGGTCGCGCAGTTTAGCGTCCAGTGCCGATAACGGCTCGTCGAGTAGAAACAGCCTCGGTTCCTGCGCCAGTGCGCGGGCGATGGCGACCCGCTGCCGTTGACCGCCCGACAACTGGTCGATCGAGCGCGGTCCGATATCCGGCAGCTTGATGAGCTCAAGCAATTCCCGCACCCGACTGCGCCGGTCGGCAGGGCCGACATTCCGCAGTTTCAGGCTATAGGCGATATTGTCCTCAACGGAGAGGAACGGGAACAGCGCCAGCGCCTGGAACACCATGGCAAAGTTGCGCCGATGGACCGGTGTATCGGTAATGTCTTTGTCGTTGAATAGGATACGGCCGGCAGTGGGCGTTTCCAGTCCAGCGATCATCCTCATCAAGGTGGTCTTGCCGCAGCCGGAAGGTCCCAGGAAGCAGACAAACTGACCGCGCGGAACCCTCAGCGAGACATTGTTGACCACGATATTGCTGCCATACGTCTTGGTGACGCCCTGTATCTCCAGGCCGAGTGTCATTCGTCGCGCGTCAACTGGTGACCATCTTGGTGAACTGTCGCTCCATGTAGTCGGTGAATTGGAAACGCGCCTGAGTGGCGGCGGGAATCGAGGGGATGCTCGACGACACCGAGGCGAACTCAGCATCGGTAAGGTTCAGCTTGGCCCTGTCGATCACGGGAGCGGAGCCGACGAAGCGCGCCACCAGCTGCTGCGCTTCTGGTGTGCAGGAGAAGTTCAGGAATTCCTGCGCCTCGTCGGTCTTGGCAGATGCGTTGGGTTGGCACCAGAAATTGGTGCTTTCGACCGCGCCTTCCTTCGGGAAGATCGAGCGCACGGACGTGCCGTTCTTGACCATCACCATCGCGGTGTCGTGCATATAGATGCCGCCGGCGACCTCGTCGTTGACCAAAGCCGTCTGCATCGTCCCTTCATCCTGCCACCATAGTTTCACATTGCCCTTCAGCTCCGCGATTTTCGCGATAACCTTATCTATGCCATGCTGGCTCATCAGGATTTCGGTACCGCCGAAATAGGTCTGGGCAGTAATCTCCAGAATCGGCGAGACGCTTCCCGACATTACGCCCCATGCATTGGGATGCGTGTCCCATAAGGCTGTCCAACTATCGGGCGCCGGCTTCATCTCATCCGGGTTGATCACGAACGTCATGTACCAGGACATCGCAGCGACGCTGTCGAAAGCCGACTGGGAATCCTGGAATTTACCTGATAGCTGCGTGAAATTGGGCAGCTTGGCATGGTCGAAACCGCGCCAAAGCCCCTGGGCGCGGCCGCGGAGCACATCGATATTCAGCGTGCAGCATAAGTCCATCGGCGGCGAGCCGGCCTTATTGGCCTCGACCAGCTGAAACAGGAACTGCGCACCTTCCGGCTGCTCGATGGATTGAACCGCGATACCGGTCGCCCTGGTGAAAGCGGGATAGACATGTTCCGCGAAACTGCGCTCGAAATAGCCGCCGAATGTTGAGATCTTCAGACTGCGGGCCGTCCCTTTTGCCGAGCGGATGAACGGCATGCTAAGCGCCGCCGCAGCACCCCGCAAAACGCCTCTGCGGGAGGCTCCTCGGCCTGGAATGATAGGTGCAATCGGTGAAGGCATGTCCGCCATCTCAAACAACTCCATAGCGACGGAAAGCGCTCGGGACTGCCTGTGAAGATTGGTCGAGCCAAGGGTCTTTCAGCAATATCAAGCTCCACAAACTTAGTTGCCGCATCGGGAAACTATCGGCGCCGGATGGGCGCGGATTGTTTGCAAACGTGCTAAACAACGCCTGTTTCATAGGCAACTTTGCCCAATGGGTTGGCATTAGTTGCGTTTGCCGGCATTGATCGGGGCTTCGCCTGCAGGCCGTCCAGATGGTCCAGTAGCGCCATGACATGGGGCGAGGATGTGCCATGACGGGTGATAAGCTCGATATCGGTCGAAAAGCCGAAAACCTCCGGCAGGATCAGCCTGAATTGCTTTAGCCGCCATAGCGATTGCACGTAATGATCGGGCAATGTCCCAAGAAAACAGCCCGTGCTGATCAGTGTGGCGATGGCCTCCATCGAATCGACCGACGCCGTCTTGACCAGCAAACCGCCTGAGCGGAAACGGTCATAATCCTCCATGAAGGAATATCCGGCATAATCGTATTTGGAGATGTCTTCTAGGCTGATCTTCTGCTTGTCATAAAGCGGGTGCTCTTCCGAGCAATACATATTACAATATTCCTTATACAGGAATCGATAATCCAACTGGTTGATATGACGTCGACCAACCACCAGCCCGGCATGGATCGTGCCGTCAAGCACATTCTGTTCAATAATATTGGAAGTCGTCGTAATTATATCATATTCGACGTAAGGATGTTTTTTCTTATACGTTTTCAATATCTCTGGTATTGGCAAATTCTTGTCGGTGATCAGCGTGTCGATAATCCCGATATTCAAGGTGCCGGTAAGGTCGGAATGCATCGAACGTATATTGGCTTCAAACCGCTCCAGGTCGGCGATCAGCTGGAGGCTTGAGGAATAGACCTGCCGGCCCTGGTCGGTCAGCGAAAAGCCGACGCGTCCCCGGCGGCACAACCGCACGCCCAACCGGGTTTCGAGGTCCTTGATATACCGGCTGATCGAGGGAAGGCCGAGTTGCAGTTCGGACTCCGCGGCGGCGAAGCCGCCACAGCGCGTCACTGCGCAGAACACCCGGAGCAGACGGATGTCTCCGTCGCTCATTTTGCCGTTAAACGTACGTGGATTCAGTCTCATAGTTTCGATCCTCGGCAATCATCTTTGCGCAACTTGGCATTCTTGGCGCGTTCGATCGCGGGCATCCTCGGGACAGTAGCGGCGATGTCTGCGGCCATCCCTGCAAGGCTTGTGCCAGACGACCGCCAATGTCGCGCACACAGAACTGAGGTTGAGATGTCGGAACGAAAGAACGCGCAACGCCCGCTGATCGTCGGAAAGCCGGCCTTGATCATGGTGGATTTCCAGCGTGGCGGTGAATATGTCGCCGGCGAGGAAAACGGCATTCCGCATATGGGCGGGGACAAGGATCGCCGTGTGATTGCCAAAGGCCTCGTCGCGGCGGCCCGCGCCGCCGGCGTGCCGGTGGTCTTCATCCAGGAGGTGCATCGCCCTGATCATGTCGATTTCGGACGGGAGTTGGACGGCGCCGAGGATGTGCATTGCATCGAGGGCAAGCGCTCTACTGAGATCGCCGCTGAAGAGGTCGATTACCGTCCCGGTGATTATTTCGTCCCGAAGCGCCGGTATTCCGCGTTTTACGGCACCGACCTCGAGATACTGCTGAAAGGTCTCAAGGTTCAAACCCTCATCTTAACGGGCGGCCTGACCGACGTATGCGTTCACTACACTTTCGCAGATGGGCACCAGGGCGATTATTACTGCCGGGTGGTCGAGGATTGCGTCGGCGGGTCCAGTCGGGCGGCGCATGACGCCTCGCTCAACGCCATGGAATATCTGCAATCCGGCGCGCGCCGTACGAGCAGCGAAATATTGGCCGCCTTCGATGCGCTGAAGCCGTCGCTCGCCGCCTGAGGATCCCGGAACGGGGCCGGGGACACTGCTCCCGGCCCCTCCAATGTCTATCGAAAAGGCCCGCCTTTTACGCATTGGAGAGAGCGATGGGCCTACAGATCGTGGACCGATGGTTTGAATTCGAAACCCTGACCGACGGCATCATTCGGATCTGGGAGCCGCATGTCGTCCGGGTGGCGCAATGCAACATCTGGCATGTGCGCGGGCGTGATCGCGACCTACTGATCGATACCGGCATGGGCATTGCCAGCCTGCACGAAGCCGCCAGGCATCTATTCGACAAGGCAATCTCCGCCGTTGCCACCCATACCCACTACGACCATGTCGGCTCGCTGCACGAATTCGAAGAACGCATTGCCCACCCAGCCGAAGCGGCGAAGCTCGCCGTGCCATCGGGAAATTTCAGCATGCGGCGCGAGGACCACTCGCCCGAGATTACAGCTTCGCTCGAACGGGCGGGCTATGAGATCGGCCCGACTTATATTACCGCCATTCCGCACGCCGATTTCAGCATGACTGAATTCACCTTTCCTGCCGCACCGGCGACCCGGCTGGTGGATGAAGGCGATGTGATCGACCTCGGGGATCGCGTATTTGAAGTGTTCCACTTGCCCGGACATTCGCCCGGCAGCATCGGCCTGTGGGAGGCATCGACCGGAATTCTGTTCTCGGGCGATGCGATCTATGACGGACCGTTGCTGGATGAGATTCCCGGCAGCGATATCCCGGTCTATTGCGCCACGATGCGCCGCCTGGCGGAACTCCCGGCCCGTGTGGTCCATGCCGGCCATGACCCCAGCTTCGACGGTCGCCGGCTCAAGGCGTTGGCGCGTGAATATCTGGAACGGCGGGCATAGGCGACAATGCCGGATAAACCCTTTTGTGTGCCATCGAATTCACGACGGCACCCGACGCTTCGCTGCCCGCCATGCTTGGCGAGGCGATCCTCGCCAGCAATGAGAGGTTGCTTGGGTCTTCGGATCGCCGGCCGCTGGCCTTCCTCCTGCGCTCGGAGGATGGCGGTCAGGTAATCGGCGGGTTTTCGGGGCGCTTCAGCCGACAAATCGACATCACGGCAACGGATAAAAAATGAAGTCGCCATGGACGTCGAGCTTGGGAAACTCGCCCATATGGTCCAGCGAGTTCTGAAGATCGCTCAGCCTGGAATAGGGCAGTTCCAGCGCACGCTCGTTCGGGTGGCTGGCGGTGTGGATAGGATAGTCCTCACCCGGCCTGGTCGTCATCTCGATATGAGTGCCCATCAGCCATGAAACCTTCAGCGGCTTTGTGAAGCTGGCGACGCGGTCGATGCTGTCTCGGAAAGTGTGGAACTGTCCCAGTTTCACGTATAGCCGTCCCGGATAAAGCGAATCGCCGGACAGCAGCCAACGCGTTTTGGGATCATAGATCATGATCGCCGCCGGCTCATGCCCCGGCGTCGGGATTATATTCAGAATCCTTCCGCCCAGATCGAACGCGACAATGTCCGTCGGCCAGCTCTTGATCTTGAAGAAAGCGGCAACATCCTCGGGTTTCAACCCAACCACAGTCACGTTCGGATCTCCGGCGAATTCGCCATCACCGGCGATATGATCGCCATGGGAATGGGAATGGGCGACGACCAGCGGGATCGATTTGCGGCCTTTCTCTGCCAGCCATCCGGCAATGACCTTGTCAATTGTCGGCTTGACCATAAGGCCGCCAGCACCTGTATCCTCCAGCAGAACTCTGTCCGTTCCGAACAGCAGATAGAGGAATGGCGCCTCGGCGTTGGTTTCGACCGACTGACGGATTACGAAAGTGTCGGCATCGACGCGTTGCACCTGCATTTCCGGCTCAGGGTTTTTAGTTCCCGCGATCCACTTCTCCTTGAAGATCGGATGACTAGATTGAGCCAGCGCCGGATCGCCGGCCAAAGCGAGGGCGGCGGTCAGGGCGGCAAGCGCCGTTCCCCGAAACCATTTTCTGCGTGTCTGCAAGGTCATTGACTGCTCTCCTAGAAATGAACGTCTGCTTGCGCGCCGACAATGCGTGGGGTTGGCGTATAACCTTCCGCCACGAAGTTATCCGCCGGGCTCTGGATGATTTTTTTTGTGTCGAACAGGTTTTTCGCGAAGAGCGAGATTTCCCAATTGTCGAAATCCACGCCGATGCTGCCGCCGGCCAGATTATAGCTGGGCCTGTCATAATCCTGGTTGTCGCGAATGATCGTCCCATGGCTGTTGCCGATGAATTGCCAGTTTGCCCGAATGAAGGCCTGCACATCGTCGTTGATCGGGTGCGCATATTCGGCTGTCAGGTTGAGCGACCATTTGGGTGAGCCGGGGACCGGGTCGCCCTTATTGACGCCCAATCCGGGGACGGAGGTCGTAAAGGTGTCATGATTATATTGTCCGGACATGCCAAGCGTCAGCGCCGGATCCACCCGCCACAGGACTTCTGTTTCCACGCCATAGCTGCGCGCCTGGCCAAGATTGCCGGTAAAGTCGAAGCCGCAGGTCTTCAGCGGAACGTCGAGTTGGATCTTGTCCCATTCGATGTCGTAGGCCGAGGCATTGACCGACACCTGATTGTTCATCAGGCGGGCTTTGCCGCCGACCTCGTAATTCCAAAGCTTGTCCGGCTGATAGCCAACGGGTGCGCTGGCCAGACCGAAGGCCGCTAGGTCCGGCCCGCACTGTAGCACGGGAACCGGACCATTGATGCCGCCCAGCCGGAAGCCTTTACCGACTGTGGCGTACAGTGTGGCGTTCTCGTCGACATCATAGGTGACCGAGAATTTCGGCGTCGGCGCGTAGGCCTTCGTGACGCCGTTCTGCGCAGGGTTGCTGGCGAAGAATCCGCCCTGAACTCCGTTCAGCGCACTGCGACCATACAGGTACCGCAGCCCTGCGGTAAATTTCAGTTCCGGACTTAGATTATAGGACAACTCTCCAAATGCCGCATATTCCCGGTCGTCCAACTTCGTCGCAAAGTCGTAGAACAGATCGTTGGGGATCGGCACGCCAATGACATCGGCCGCCGGGACGCCATAAACGCGCTGGAAGGTGCTGTTGAAGCCCGGGATATATTGGGCGGAGGTGCCTGTGTTCTTCGCGTCCGAATAATAAAGACCGACGATCCAGGTCAAGGGATTGCCGCTTTCCGGGTCGTAGGGTTTCGAGACGAGCCGGATTTCTTCGGTCAGTTGCCTGGTGTTCAACGAGTTATAGACCGGGCCGGGCAGGGCAGCCAGATTGGCGCCGCCCGCTTGACCATTGGTGCCGACCACGCCCAGCCCGTCGATGAACCCCCCGACGAATACGCTATTGAAATAAGTGCCGTCTGTAGTGCGCGGGAAGTGGCGGAAGGCATAGCTGGTGACGGAGGTAAGGTCTGCAAAGTCCAAATCATAGCTGACCTTGATGCTGGGGACAGCCAGCGTATCCGACCCACCCTCCTGCACGAGCTTGGTGGTGGTGTAGTTGGGAGTCGCGAAATCGACCAAGCCAGTATCGTTGATGATGGTCCGCTGTATGAATACCGACGGGGTGATCGTCAGCCTATCCGATACATCCCATAGCAGCGATGCCTTGATTACGTTTGCGCGATCGCCATTGATACCGGTACGGTCGATCGAGCCATCGAGCCTCGCGTGGTCGACGAACCCGCTATCCTGGGTCGTTTGGAAGCCGATGCGCAAACCCATCGTGCCAGGCACGATCGGTACATTGAGCACGCCCTTGGCGACATAGTTAAGGCCGCCATGTTCGGTGCCCGATAGCTGCCCCGACGCACTGCCTTCGAAGTCGTTCAGATTGACTGCGTGGCTTACAAACTTGATTGTCCCGCCCATCGAACTTGCACCGTAGAGCGTACCTTGCGGTCCGCGCAGCACCTCGCTCTGCGCCAGATCGAACAGCAGCGGTTCGGCCTGTCCGGAATAGAATCCGTTATTGCGTATCGTGATCGGCGCATCGTCCAGATAGATCGCGACTGTCGATGTTCCGACGGTCGAACTGATGCCCCGAATTTCCAGGTTGCTCAGCCCCGGCGCACCCAGGCTGGAAAAGGAAAGGTCCGGGATCGTTCGGGCGAGATCGGCATAGTCGTCGATATGTTGCGCCTCGAGCTGCACGCCGGTCATCACCGAAATGCTTTCAGGGACTTTACGCAACGTCTCCGACCGCTTTTGCGCGGTCACCACGATTTCCTCGAGACCGGCGGAAGGCGCCACGTCCTGGTCGGCCGGGACTGCCGGAGCTTGGGCGGCTGCATCATGGGGTAGGATATATGCTGCGGCGCACAGCAATGAGGCAAGCAGGCTCAGACGTTTTGCCACCATGAATCAGGTCCTCTCAGAAACCGCGGAAAACTGCCTTTATCCGGCGTGGGTTAGTGAGAACCTAACTGCTGATTGCAGCTATATGCTTGACTGTATGCGAAACTTAAGTTGCGCTGCAGCGAAAGTGTGCGGTGCATCGTTTCACGCCGATGCGTGCTCGATGCTTCATATTCCGCGCAACTCATGTTGCTGAGACGGCCATTTCTCGGTGGCCGCGAGTTGCCTATCAGCAACTCAGATTAGGTGAGGAGGGACAGCGATGCGCAACATCGTCGTAGGCACGCCGATTGTGATTCGTCGTCGATATTCAAGGATGCGGGCAATGGAAAATCCGCGGGCTCCCCACATGCTGGGCGCGAAATGCGCATTAATGCCGCAAACCTGATCGCGGCCCCGCGCGCCGCTGAAATTCCTGTCGTCTTCATCGAAAAGGCACACCCGACCTGGCGTGATCGGATCGCCCCGCGCGGCGCGTGGCGCCTCGCTACGCGCCATGGAGCACCTGCAGACTGGCGCGTGGCGCACGACCAGCGAAGTGCTTGCGGCGTTGGGCGAGCGTGCCTGCGTAGGTTCGCGGCGCGCTGCTTAAATCCGCATCACGCAGCGCAGCATTTGCTAACGGGATAAGCAGACTGAAGCAGACTGGTCGCGTGGCGCCAAGTGCATCATGAATTCGACGGCGCGTTTCCGCCAAAATCAGCGGGAAGCACAAGCTGGCACGGTCCTTGCTACCTAGGGGGTAATGGGTATCTAGGGTTCCGGTCCGTTCAGGATGTCTGGTCCGAGAGATGCCATCCACGAGCGCGCCGCTGGTGGACACACGGCGGGATAAAAGCCCGGGAGATCCAATGTCGGGGAGGCCTTCGCGCCCCGGGATGATCACCCGTGCGGGGGTTAGTCCTAACGCGAAGAGTCTCTTCGGAGGTGCAATTCCGCACCTCTGATAGGAGGGCTCGGACTATGAAATTTTGCGAAGGATCCCGGTTAACCGTCAGCCTGTTTGCCGTGTTAATGACGGCTCCCATTGGCGCGGCTCGCGCTGCCGGCGCCGACTCTGCGGCGATGCCTGCCGATGGTGGCGGACTTCAGGAGATCGTGGTAACCGCGCAAAAGCGGTCGGAAAACCTGAAGAACATCCCGATCAGCATATCCGCGCTCAGCAGCGACGAGATCAAGGCGAAGCAGATTGTCAATTACGACGATATAGCCCGCGCGGTCCCCGGCGTTTCCTTCAATTCTCTGGGCGCCAGCGAGGGATTGGACAATATCTCGATCCGGGGCATCAGCTCGACCTCAGGTTCGGCAACGGTCGGCATTTATCTCGACGACGTATCGATCACGGTCAAAAATTTCTTCGATGGCTCCAGCGAGCCCAAACTCTTCGATGTGGATCGCATCGAAGTGCTGCGCGGCCCTCAGGGAACGCTTTATGGCGCAAGTTCGATGGGCGGGACTATCCGTTTCGTGACCAAGCAGCCCAACCTGGACGATTACAGCGGCGAATTGTCCAGCGACCTGTCGGGGACCGTCCATGGTGGCGTCAACTATAACGAAGGCGCCGTCCTAAACGTCCCGATTGTACCGGGCAAGGCGGCGATCCGCGCCAGCTTCGGCTATAGTCTGGATAGCGGCTATGTCGATCACTACACGCAAAGCGGCCAGCTTGCGAAATCCGGCGTCAATAACGAGCGGGCGATGATGTTCCGCATGACTGGCAAGCTGCTCGTGTCGGATGACACGACCATAACGCCGGGCCTGTTCTTCCAGCGCGACAAGGCCGACGACAATTCGGCCTTCTACCCCGCGCTGGGACTTTGGAAGCAAAGCAAACAGGTCGTCGAATATGGGCGGGATACGATGTTTCTGCCCAGCCTGACGGTTACCCACGATCTGGGTTTTGCCGACGTGACTTCGGTGACCGGCTATTTCTATCGCGAATTTGCCCGGCAGCAGGATGGCACCTTCTATAACAGCACGCTGTTCGCCCAGGCTTTCCTCGATCCGCTATACCCGCAAAACGCCGCGCAGAATGACGCGATTATCGGAAATCTGCGCTCACCGGTGAAATATACTACCCGCTACGGCCAGGTTACCCAGGAGCTGCGGCTGTCGTCGCACCTGCCCGAGGCAGGCGACATTCCGATAAAATGGGTTGCCGGCCTCTATTATTCCGACCAGTGGATCCACAATACGAACTTCCAGCAGATCCCCGGCATCAACGCGGCTTTCCAGCAGCTTTACGGAATGCCGATCGAACAGTCGCTGGTGAATTCGACGTTCGGCGCGCCGGGGATCACCCAACTTTTCCCCGACGACGTCGATGAAGCCGACCAGAAAAAATATGACGAGCGGCAATATGCGGTCTTCGGGCAGGTCGATTACGATATTTTGCCGAACCTGCATGCGGCGGTCGGCGCGCGCTATCTCATGGCGCGCGACGTGGTGAATTTCACGACATACGGCTTCTATCAGATTGGCAATTTCAGCCCATTCAACCAGCTGTCCCATTCCTACGCCTTCACGCCGAAATTCACGATGACCTATGACGTCGATCCGTCGTCGAATGTCTATGCTTCGGCGTCCAAAGGCTATCGGCTGGGCGGTCCGGAGCCCAGCCCCGCGCCATTCGGGCCCACGACGGTCTGCGCCGGCGATTTCGCCAATCTCGGCATTACGTCCGACCCGCTCAAATTCGCGTCGGATAAGCTCTGGACCTATGAGGTCGGCTCCAAGAACAGGCTGGACGATAATAAGGTGTCGATCGACGGCTCAGCCTACTACACGCAGTGGAGCAATATCCAGCAGCAGATCTACCTGCCGACCTGCGGCTATTATGTTACTCTGAATATCGGCGATGCCGAAATTTACGGCGGCGAGCTGGAGGCCAGCTATCGGCCGTTGCCCGGACTGACCTTAGGCCTCACCGCCAGCTATCAGCATGCATCCATCACCCGTACCGACAATGCATCGACAGTCGCGGTCGGTCAGCGGCTGATCGACGTTCCCTATGAGACCTACACCGGATCGGTTCAGTACGATTATCCGCTGAACGGCGACATGACGCTGACGGCGCGCGCTGATTACACCAGGACCGGCCGTTCCAACGGCAGTTATCAGTTGGGGAACTCGGATTACTATAACCCGTCCTATGGCGTGCTGAACGCCAGCGTCGGCATCGAAACCGAAACTTACGACGTGGCGCTCTACGCCAAGAATCTTGGCGACGACCGCACGATCATCCAACGGCCCCAACTGAATACGGTAGTCGAAGGCTACACCGTTCGGCCACTTACGGTCGGTGTCACGGCGAAAGTAAGGTTTAATCCGTGAACACGAAATCGCGGGGATTTACCCTCATGCGCATGCGTATCCAGCTATGGCTTGCCGTCATGCTGTGTCTAGCTGGCCTTGCCGTCACGTCGCCGCCGGCCGAGGCGGCGCCGAAAACATCGTTCCGGATCGCCTGGTCGATCTATGTCGGCTGGATGCCGTGGCCCTATGCGGCCGAGGCGGGCATCCTCAAGAAATGGGCTGATAAATATGGCATCCAGATCGAGATGGTCGAGGTCAACGACTATGTGGAGTCGATCAACCAATATACGGCGGGCGCCTTTGACGGCGTCGTTTTGACCAATATGGATTGCCTGACGATCCCCTCCGCCGGCGGCGTCGATACGACCGCCATCATCCTTGGGGATTATTCCAATGGCAACGATGCGGTCATACTGAAACGCGCCAGCGAGACCGATCATCCAAAGCTGACCGACATTATCAAGCGGAAGGTGAATCTGGTCGAGCTGTCGGTATCGCAATATTTGCTCGCGCGGGCGCTGGACACGGCGCATCTGACCGAGCGCGACGTGACGCTGGTCAACACGTCGGATGCGGATATCGTTGCCGCCTTCGGTACTCGTGACGTCGGTGCCGTCGTCACCTGGAACCCCCAGGTCGGCGAGGTGATGAAGAACCCGCTGGCCGAGAAGGTCTTCGATTCTTCGCAGGTTCCCGGCGAAATCATCGATATGATGGGGGTGAAGACCGCAGTCCTGAAGGATAACCCTAAGCTTGGCATGGCGCTAACGGGGGCGTGGTACGAGGTTATGGGCGTGATGTCCGCGGCGGACCCGGCCAGCCATGGGGCGCATCAGCAAATGGCCGCCGATTCCGGCACCGACATCGCCGGGTTCGATCGGCAGCTTACCACGACCCGGATGTTCTATGACCCAACGGAGGCGGCCGGCTTCGCCGATGGTGCGGATTTGCCCAAAACCAT
>JAQGIF010000249.1 GCA_028291345.1 Rhodospirillales bacterium
GCCGGGAGCGCCCAGTTGCCCGAACTCGCGGCGGAGGATCTGCGCAGCGCCGCCGACGAACTCGGGCGGATCACCGGACGGATCGACATTGAGGACATGCTAGATGCGATCTTCCTGGATTTCTGTATCGGCAAGTAAGGCCGCTGATAAGTGTTTCACGTGAAACGGCGCCTCCGCCTTTGACCCTGGCGGCCGAAATCCCTACATTCGGGCCGATGAGCACATGGGATGTCATAGTTGTAGGCGGCGGGCACGCTGGGACCGAGGCTGCCGCGGCCGCGGCGCGCATGGGTGCGTGTACCGCCTTGGTGACGCATGACCGCGGGACCGTCGGCATAATGTCCTGCAATCCAGCCATCGGGGGGCTGGGAAAAGGCCATCTGGTGCGGGAGATCGACGCGCTGGACGGCATTATGGGCCGCGCAATCGATCGTGGTGGTATCCAGTTTCGGATGCTGAACCGCTCTAAAGGGCCGGCGGTACGCGGCCCCCGCGCCCAAGCGGACCGGAAACTGTATCGCCAGGCAGTGCAGGACCTGCTGGCGGAGCAGCCCGGTCTCTACATTGTCGAGGGCGGGGTCGTCGATCTTGTCTTGGATTCGAGCGGCGACGTCGCCGGGGTGGTTCTGGCCGGCGGCCGCCAACTGACAGCCGGGGCCGTTGTGCTGACGACCGGGACGTTCTTGAACGGCCTCATCCATATCGGCGAAACGAAAATACCGGCGGGGCGGGTCGGCGAGGCCCCTGCCCTGGGGCTCTCCGAGCGGCTGATGGCGGCCGGGTTTGCGCTGGGCCGCCTGAAGACCGGAACCCCACCGCGCCTGGACGGCCGCACGATCGGCTGGTCGGCGCTTGAGGTTCAGCACGGCGATGAGCCGCCCGAACCCTTCTCGATGATGACGGAGCGGATCGCGACACCGCAGATTCCCTGCCACATTACTTGGACGGGAGCTGCCGGCCACGCGCTGATCCGGGAAAACCTGCACCGTGCACCGATGTATTCGGGGCAGATCTCTTCCAGTGGGCCGCGCTATTGCCCGTCGATTGAGGACAAGGTGGTCCGCTTCGCCGACAAGGATCAGCACCAGATTTTCCTTGAGCCAGAAGGGCTTGACGACCCAACAGTCTATCCGAACGGCATTTCGACTTCCCTGCCGGAAGATGTCCAGCGTGCGTTGCTGAAGACTATTCCGGGGCTCGAGCACGCCGAGATGTTCCGGCCCGGCTATGCCATCGAATATGATTTCGTCGATCCCCGTGAACTGTTGCCGACCCTGGAAAGCAAGCGGCTAAAAAATCTTTACCTGGCCGGCCAGATAAACGGCACCACCGGCTATGAGGAGGCGGGGGCGCAAGGCTTGCTCGCCGGTCTCAATGCCGCGCGCAAGGCATCCGGCGCGGATGGCATCGTGCTTAGCAGGGGTGATTGCTATATCGGCGTCATGGTCGACGACCTTGTGACGCGTGGCGCGCCGGAACCTTACCGGATGTTCACTTCGCGCGCCGAATACAGGCTGACATTGCGTGCGGATAATGCCGATCAGCGCCTTACAGGACGCGGCATCGGTCTTGGGATCGTCGGCAGCGCGCGGGCGCGGGCGTTCGAAGGGAAGGTGGAGGCGCTGGGTCGGGCAAGATTACTGGTATCATCGCTGAATGCGACGCCGCCGGAGCTCGGACGGCAGGGCATACATGTGAATGCCGATGGCGTTCGGCGGAGCGTAGCCGATCTACTCCGTCTCCCCGGCGTTGATTTGGCCCGATTGGCGGCGATCTGGCCGGAAATAGCCCAGTTTTCCCCTGTCGTCGCGGAGCAGATCGAAATCGACGCGCGCTATGCCGGCTATCTGGGCCGGCAGGAGGCAGACATTCGCGCGCTGCGCCGCGACGATGCCCTGATGCTGCCCGTCGATCTTGATTATGCCGCCGTAGGTAGCCTTTCCACCGAAATCCGCCTAGTGCTGACTCGGACACAGCCCGCGACCCTAGGCGCGGCAGGACGTATTCCAGGTGTCACGCCGGCCGCACTGGCGGCGTTGCTCCGTCACGTCAAGCGGCGGGATGATCCGCGCCGGGATACGGCCCTTGCGGGTTAACATGCGCGCCGAGTTTCTAGCGACATTTCCTGTTTCACGTGAAACAGAGGCCAAGCTGGCGCGATATGAGATCATGTTATTAGAGCGAAATCAGACACTTAGCTTGATTGCTCCCTCGACGGCGGAAACTATTTGGACCCGCCATTTTCTTGATTCGGCGCAGCTGGCGCGGCTGCTCCCGGCCACAGAGAGGCCTGTGGTCGATATCGGAACCGGTGCGGGCTTCCCGGGCCTGGTTCTTGCAATCGTCGGTGTGCCAAACGTTCATCTGATCGAGCATAATATGCAGAAGGTCGCGTTCCTGCGCAGTGTCGTGGCCGTGCTGGGCCTCTCGGTCACGATCCATGCGATGAAGTCCGACGCAGTACGGCCATTCTATGCTGGCGTGGTTATGGCGCGCGCCCTCAAGCCTCTCGACCAATTGATTGCGCTCGGCCGCCGATTTCTCGGCCCGGACAGCGTCTGCCTCTTTCCAAAGGGCAGGCGAGCCGAAGAAGAGATGGCCGCCGCCGCCGGCAGGTGGCATATGAAGGCTGAACGGTTTCCTAGCGTCACCGATCCCGAATCGACTATCTTCCGTCTTTCCAATTTTGCCGAGGTTGGCGCATGAGCAAGTTACGGACCTTTGCGCTGGTCAATCAAAAGGGTGGTGTGGGGAAGACCACGACGGCGGTCAATCTTGGGACCGCACTGGCGGCGATGGGACGAACCGCGCTAATCGTCGATCTCGATCCTCAGGGCAACGCGTCGACGGGGCTCGGCGTCGAGCGCGGCCAGCGCGCCCGCGGAACCTATGAAATGTTGCTAGGCGGCGTCTCGGCCGGGGATACGGTCGTCCCGACGGCAATTCCGCGGCTTTCGATCGTCCCGGCT
Source organism: Rhodospirillales bacterium (assembly GCA_028291345.1). GTDB lineage: Bacteria > Pseudomonadota > Alphaproteobacteria > BOG-932 > Roseiterribacteraceae > BOG-932. Next base: position 2,970 of record JAQGIF010000249.1, read on the forward strand.
TCGGTTGATCTCGCCGGGGCAGAGATTGAACTGGTCAACGCCGATCGGCGTGAACACCGCCTGAACGAGGCGCTGTCCAGCATCGCGGGCAAATATGATTATGTGCTGATTGACTGTCCGCCGTCGCTCAATCTATTGACGCTGAATGCACTCGTGGCGGTCGATGCCCTGTTGGTGCCGCTGCAAACCGAATTCTATGCCCTGGAGGGCTTGAGCAACTTGGTGCAGACGGTCGAGCGGGTTAAACGCAGCTTCAATCCCAGGCTGGAATTGGCGGGGATCATCCTGACCATGTTCGACCGCCGCAACAGTCTCTCGGAAGCGGTTTCGCAGGATGTTCGTGCGCACTTCGCGGATCGGGTTTTTGAAACTATGATTCCACGCAACGTTCGAGTCTCCGAAGCACCCTCGCACGGTTTGCCGGTTTTGATCTACGATCACCGCTGTCTTGGCGCGCAAGCCTATATCCAGTTGGGGGCGGAGTTCCTGAGGCGCTTTGATGGAGTGCGGGCAAGTGGTTGAAAGCATTGGAAAAAAGAAGGGTCTCGGGCGCGGTCTTTCGCATCTGTTCGGTGAGGCGGAGGCCGCATATCGTGTTTCGGGCGCGGATAGCCCCGCCGCCGCACAAACGCCGGCTGCTGGCGGCACCACGTTGCCCGTGGCCTTTCTGCGCCCCGGCCGGTTCCAGCCGCGGCGTCATTTCGACGAAGCGGCACTCGAAGAGCTGGCGGGATCGATCCGTCATCACGGCGTGCTTCAGCCGATCCTGGTGCGTCCGATCGAAGGCACCGTCGACGCTTATGAGATCATTGCGGGCGAACGGCGCTGGCGGGCTGCGCAAAAGGCGTCGCTCCATGATGTTCCGGTCATCGTCCAGACGCTCTCCGATACCCAAGCGCTCGAAATTGCCCTGGTCGAGAATTTGCAGCGCCAGGACCTATCGGCGTTGGAAGAGGCCGAGGGTTATAAGCGGTTGATGGACGAGTTCAATCACTCGCACAGCGAGTTGGGCGAACTGGTCGGCAAAAGCCGCAGCCATGTCGCTAATACGCTGCGCTTGCTGGCGTTGCCGGATGGAGTCAAGGACATGATCCAGTCCGGCTCATTGTCGGCAGGCCATGCACGGGCCTTGCTGACCGCACCCGATCCCGAGACGCTGGCCAAAACTGCGGCGGAGCAGGGGCTCTCGGTGCGCGAGACCGAGAAGCTGGCCAATGTGGCGAAGGATACGCGTAAGCCAATGCTGAAATCGGCGGCGGCCGGCCCAGCCGGTACCGCCAAGGCCAAACACGCCGATCTGCTTGCGCTTGAGCGCGACCTCGCGGAGCGTCTGGGCCTGCGCGTCACGATCGACGGCAAAGGCGCCAGCGGCGTGCTGAGCATCGCATATCAGTCGATCGATCAGCTGGACGAAGTTTTGGCAAAACTTTCTCGCGGGTAAACGATAACGTATCTGTGACCTAAGACAAAATAAAAGCCAAGAACTTGTAGGGAATGTCAAAGAAATGGCCGAATATAGGCTATATGGAGTGGGCGAATCCGGGAATGCCTATAAAGTCGCCCTCATGCTCAATCTTTGCCGTCTGGAGTGGGAGCCGGTTTTCGTCGATTTCTTCAACGGCGAGGGCAGAACAGACCAGTTTCGCGACACGGTGAATGAGTTGGGCGAAATACCGGCCCTGGAGCATGACGGTAAATTCATCTCGCAAAGCGGTGTGATCCTGCATTATCTTGCGGAACAAACCGGCCACTTCGGCGCCGGGAACGCGGAGGAGTCGCGGGAGATCTTGCGCTGGATCTTGTTCGACAATCACAAATTCACAAGCTATCTGGCGACCTTGCGTTTCATGTTCGGATTGCAGAAAACCGGCGATACCCCAATCACCGAATTTCTGCGGGGCCGGGTGCTCGGGGCGTTTTCCTCGTTGAGAAACATCTGGCCGGGCAGGACTTCATTGTCGGCGGCCGGCCGACAATCGCCGACATCTCCATGGTCGGATATCTCTATTTTACCGAAGAGACGGGGATCGATCGGGCAGCATTCCCGAATATCGTAGCCTGGACGAAACGCGTCGCCGGCCTCCCGGGCTGGGCCCATCCCTATGACCTGATGCGGCGCGGTTTTCCTGGCGTCTGAGCGACATCGCGTCCGGTCGGGCCTATCCAGCCGCTCTAGCTCGGCGGAGAGATCTGCCTCGGCAGGACGATTTGAACGGTCGTGCCCTGGCCCTCGACGCTTTCGATCGTGAGTCGTCCGCCATGCAGCTTGCAGAGTTCGCGCGCGATCGACAGGCCCAGGCCGCTTCCCGAATGTTTGCGGGACAACGCGGTTTCAACCTGAACGAACGGAAGGGTTACGCGCTTCAGGTCGGCTTCCGAGATGCCGCAACCGGTGTCGCTGACCGTGATCAGCGCTTGATCCGGTGTAAGAAGGACTTGCGTGGTGATCTGACCGCCCGAGGGCGTGAATTTTATCGCGTTCGAATAAACGTTCAAGAGCACCTGCTTCAACTTCAAAAAGTCGCCGGGAATTTCGGGACGTCCGGGCGGCAGGTCGGCGGACAAAGTGATATTGCCGTTGCGCGCCAAACTTGAAACGAGTGCGATCGAAATCTCGATGAGATCGCAAACATCGACCGGCCCGGGGTTAAGGTGAAGCGAGCCGGCCTCGATTTTGGAAAGATCGAGGATGGTATTGATGAGCTCGAGCAGATGCCGGCCGCTCTCGCCGACATCGGCCAGATATTCGCGGTAGGATGGGTTCCACCCGGTTCGCTGGACGCCTTGGTCGATCAATTCGGTGAAGCCGATGATGGCATTCAGCGGCGTTCGCAATTCGTGGCTCATATTGGCCAGGAAATTGCTTTTGGCGCGGTTTCCGGCCTCGGCCTCCTCTTTGGCGCGCAGCAATTGCTGCTGGACCTGCCGCCGTTCGCTGACGTCCCGGCTTATAACCACCCAGCGGAAGTTGCCGTTCTCAAATCTCTGGATGGTCGCGATCCGTGCCTCGACCCAGAATATGCGTCCGCCCTTGCCGCGGCTTTGGAACTCGATCGGTTCGCCGTCATTGCGCAAGAGGGCGGCAGTCATCATCGCTGCGCCTTCCATGTCGAGCCGGTTCGGCTCGAGCTGTTCGATCGGATGTCCCACCAACTCCTCGGCCGTCCGCCCGAAGAGCTCGGTGAAGCGAGCGTTGACATAGATGATCCGGCTGTTGCGCTCGGGCGTGCTGTCGCTCTCGAATATCGCGATCGAGTCGGTGGATCGCACGACCACGGAGCGCAGCATTTCAAGCTGGTCCTCTGCATCCTTTTCGCGCGTCACGTCACGCATGACGCCGGAAAAGATGACCACGCCGTTGGCTTCGCGCCGTGGCATCATCGATTGCCGGATCCACCGGATCCGGTCTTTTCCATCCCGAACACGATACTCCATCGTGCAGATTTCCATCGTCTGCGCGGAACGCTCCATCAGGAACGCCTGTTGGATATCGTCTTCCTCGGTTCGGATCATCCGGGAATAGATCATCATGGGGTCTTGTCCCACCATGTCAGCCGGCAGATTGAGCATCCGCCGCAGCCCCTCGCTGATCCGCGGGAAAACGTAGCTGCCGTCGGGGTTGCGGCGCGTTTCGGTCAGAACCCCGCCGGCATCCGAGTCGGCCTCCTCGAGGCGCTGCTGGGCTTCCAGTGCGTCGCCCGCTTCTTTTTCTTCGGTGATATCGCGCGCCAGGCGGCGGACGCCCCCCGATACGGTTCGTTCTTCGTCGACGCGGATGAATATTCCCGCCGGCGAGCGGTATTCGTGCGAGCGATTTGTCGCGAAACCTTTGATTTGAGCCTGGATTACCTCTTCAGGACTAGCGGATTTGTAATTCGCCGCAAGGAACTCCCTCGCCTGGGGGGCATTCAACGCCGTCTTCAATATCTCCGCATAGGTAATGCCGGACTTGAGCGGCGGCCCGCTGATACGCCATTCCCGCGCATAGCCTTCGTCCCAATCGATAAGCCGGCCTTCGGCGTCGAACAGAGCGAAACTGTGCTGAAACTTCCCGGGCGCCATTTATCGCTTTTTCATTTGTCTGATGCGATGGGAGCGGAGAAGGATTGCAAGAAACGTTAAAATTGTAAACGTGTGAAACCAGGGTGAATATCGACTGACGGCAAACCATATTGAGCGTCGGCGCCCAGTGCCGTCCGCCGACGCTCCGAAACGCAGGAGGCGTCTCGTCGTCCCCCCTAACGTGAATGGCAATCGGTGCTATAATGGAGCGCAGCCCATGGTGCACGCGTTCCACGCGGCCACCATCGAATCGAAAGACAAATCCAGGCGGGAGACGGTTCATGATCGTATTGATTGTAAATGGCGCGCGCCATGAGCTCGATATCGAGCCGGAGACACCGCTTCTGTGGGCACTCCGCGACGAAATCGGCTTGACCGGAACAAAGTATGGCTGCGGCATCGCCCAATGCGGCGCCTGCACCGTCCATGTCGACGGCCAGCCGGTTAGGTCCTGTTCGCTCTCGGTCGGCGACGCCAACGGTACGGCGGTCACGACTATCGAGGGGCTGTCACCGGACGGTAGCCACCCAGTGCAGCGTGCCTGGATCGCCGAGGACGTGCCGCAATGCGGCTATTGCCAATCCGGTCAGATCATGGCCGCGGTGGCATTGCTGAAGGCGATTCCGAAGCCAACCGACACCGAGATCGACGACAACGTCACTAATATTTGCCGTTGCGGCACCTATCCCAGAGTGCGGGCCGCGATCCATCGTGCCGCGACGAACGGTTGAGGGGAAGCACTATGGGACATATTCAGCCGACTAACCTCGGGCGCCGCGATTTCCTTGTTGCGAGCTTGACCGCGGCCGGCGGGCTGGCGATCGGCGTATCGCTTCCCGGAATTGCCGGGGCCGTACCTCTCAATGCCGTGTCACCGGGGGGGGCACCCTGGGACGATGCGCCGCCGTCCGCCGGCGAGGTCAATGCCTGGATCGTCATCGAGCCGGACGACAGCGTCGTCATCCGTGTCGCGAAAGCCGAGATGGGCGAGGGGGTGATGACCTCGATGCCGATGATCGTGGCGGAGGAACTGGCCTGCGACTGGACCAAGGTGCGGTCGGAATATGCCTCGGCCAACCGTAACGTGCGGGAGCAGACGGTTTATAAGAGCATGCTGACCGGCGGCAGCAGCGCGGTCCGCGCCTCACGCCCCTATCTGCAGCAGGCCGGCGCTAGCGCACGGGCGCGGCTGATAGAGGCCGCGGCGAAGCGCTGGGGAGTGCCGTCCGCCGACTGCTCAGCCGCCAACAGCGTGGTGACGCATAAAGCCAGTGGCCGCAGCCTGAATTATGGTGCGCTGGCCGGCGACGCCGCGAAAGTGGTGCTGGCGCAGGAGCCGGCGATCAAGACTCCGGAGCAATTCACCTTGATCGGCAATTCGACTGCCCGGCTGGACACCAAGGTCAAGGTCACCGGCGAGGCGATCTTCGGCATCGATGTCCGCCTGCCCGACATGCTCTACGCCGCCGTGGTGACGTGCCCCGTTCCCGGTGGCACGGTCAAAAACTATGATGCCAAGGCAATTCTCGGTCATCGCGGGGTGCAGAGCGTGGTGCCGCTGGCGACCGGCGTGGCTGTGGTCGCCGATCGCTTCTGGCGGGCGAAGCAGGCCGCCCTGGCGCTGCCGATCGAATGGGATTTCGGCGCGGGCGCCGGAACCGACAGCGCGCAATTCCGCCAGGAATACCGCGACGCGCTGAAAGGTCCGTTGCAGAATGCGAAAGCGGTTGGCGATGCCGGCAAAGCATTCGGCGAGGGCAAGGTCATCGAGGCGCTCTATGAGGTGCCATATCTGGCCCATGCGACGATGGAGCCGCTGAACTGCACCGTGCAGCTGCAGCCCGACCGTCTCGACATTTGGATGGGCACCCAGGCGCCGGATATCACCATCGGGTTGGCGGCGAAGACGGTCGGACTGAAGCCCGAGCAGGTCTATATCCATAATTGCTATCTGGGCGGCGGCTTCGGCCGGCGCGCCATTAATGACGAGCTGGTCCAGGCGCTGGCCGTCGCCAAGACGGTTGGCAAGCCGGTGAAGCTGGTCTGGACCCGTGAAGAGGATATGCGGCACGACCGCTATCGCCCGCAGGCTGCGATCAGCTTCAAGGCGGTGCTGGGCAAGGACGGTATGCCGACCGCGATCCAGGCGCAGACGGCGGTTGGATCGATCATGCAATCGATCAAGCCAATGCTCGATTTCCCGATGGGGCCGGGGGTCGAGCCGCTCGCGGTCGAGGGGCTGGTCAACATGCCCTATGCGATCCCGAACCTGAAGGTCGACGCGGTGCTCAAGAACACCCACGTGCCGGTGATGTTCTGGCGCTCGGTCGGCAGCTCGCAGAATGCCTTCGCAGTCGAGAGCTTTATCGACGAGCTGGCGCACGAGGCGGGGCAGGATCCCTATCAGTTCCGCCGCAAGATGCTGGAAGGAAGGCCGGAATTCCTGCATGTGCTCGATATGCTTGCGGAGAAGAGCAATTGGAGCCAGAAAATGCCCGCCGGCAAGGGGCGCGGCATCGCGATCCACGAATCCTTCGGCACCATCGTCGGCGAAGTCGTCGAGGTGGCGGTAGATTCCAAGGGCACGCCTCGTTGCGAACGGGTGGTCGCGGTGGTCGATTGCGGCCATGTCATCAACCCACGCAATGTCGAGATGCAGATCGAGAGCGGCGTGATCTACGGGCTGACCGCCGCGCTCTATAACGAGATCACGGTCAAGGACGGCCAGATCGAGCAGGGTAATTTCGACAGCTACCAGATGGTCCGTTTGGCCGACTCGCCTAAGATCGAAACCTATCTCGCGCTCAGTGGTGGCACGAAATGGGGGGGCATCGGCGAACCTGGAACGCCGCCGATCGCGCCCGCTTTGTGCAACGCGATCTTCGCGGCGACTGGCAAGCGCGTGCGGGAGTTGCCGATCCGCAAGACCAATCTCGGCTCCGCTTAGACAGCTGTCGGCGGAGGATGCCGGGATGACGGTAGTAACGTCTCCACGGGTTATCCGTGTCGGCGCCGTCGACGACGCCTTGATCCATGCGCTGACCGAGCATCGTTCGCTCTCCGGCGGGTGGCGGGTGGAGCCGCTCCGGCTGGAATCCGTCGATATCCAGGGCGGGATTCCGGAGCCGGACGCGTTGGTCGTGCTCGACCTCGATCATGGTGATGCTCAACGCCATGCGATCGACTCGATCCGGACACAGGGTTTTACAGGCCGCATTCTGATTATTGGAAATCAGGATGCGGCCGCCTCGGCCGACAACGAGCCGATCGCCCGACCGGTAAGGCTTGGAGCCCTTCTGACACTGATCGATACGCACTGGTTGCAGGCGAGGGAAGCGGTTTTTGCCCGATTGGGCCCCTACGAATTCCTCCCCGAGGAGTTCGCGCTGAAACATGCGCGCGAGGACGGGCTCGTCCGCCTGACCGAGCTTGAATGCAAGCTTCTGGTCTATCTGACGGATGCGCGGGGCGACCATGTAAGCCGCGAACAACTTCTCGCGGCGGTCTGGGGTTACAGCGCCGGCATCGACACCCATACGGTCGAAACCCATATATGGCGTCTGCGGCAAAAGATTGAAAACGAAGATCCCGCGACGCGTTTTCTTGTGACCGAAGCCGGCGGCTATCGGCTATTGTCGGACGGCACATCAGAAGATAGCTGATACATGCCGCGCGGCGAATTTTAGAGCGGTCTATTCCGGAGAGATTTATGCGCTTCCTTATCCGTGCGCTGGCAGTGGTCGGTTTGCTGTTTATCGTGATCATCGCGGTCGCCATCTATGGCGTATCTCGGCTGAATGTCGCCAGCCATACGCCGGCGCCAATTAAGAATGGCACGGTCCTGACCCTGACGATCGAAGGGCCGTTCGTAGAGGAATCGCCGACCCGAAGGGGGCTTACCAGCGTGCTGACCGGTCATGCGAAGAAACTACGCGAGATTGTCGAAGGCATCGATCACGCCGCCTCGGACGGGCGGGTCAAAGGGCTCGCACTGAAACTCGACGCTTCGGCGGGCATGGCGCAGACCCAGGAATTGCGGGCGGCGATCAAACGGTTCCGCGCGGCCGGCAAGTTCGTCTATGCCTTCGCTGACGATTACGGCGAAAGCGCATCGGGCAATGGTCAATATTACCTTGCCGCAGCCTGCGACCAGATCTGGCTCCAGCCGACCGGCCAAGCGATGCTGACCGATATTGCGTTCGAAGCGCCTTTCCTGAAAGACGCTTTCGCTAAGATTGATGTCGAGCCCGAATTCGTGAAACGCGCGGAGTTCAAGACCGCGCCGGAAACCTATACCGAGCGGGGCTATACCACGCCGGCGCGGGAAATGATGGAAAGCCTGGCCAACGATCTGACCCTCCAGCTGGTGACGGATATCGCCGCCAGCCGCGGCAGGACGCCGGATGAGGTTCGCAGCCTGCTGGCGCATGGGCCGCTGACGGCCGACGAAGCGCTTCAGGCCAAGCTGATCGATCATGTCGGCTATGCCGACGAAGTCGTCGCCGCGGCGAAGAAGGCTGCGGGCAGCGATGTGCGGACGATTGCCCTGCCCAAATATTATAGCCAGACAGTGGATGATAAGCACGACGATCCCAATATCGCGCTGATCTATGCGGTTGGAGAAATCGACCGCGTCGGCGGCCCGATCGATTCGGCCAGCGGCGACCGGAACCTGGATAACGGCAACGCGGTGGTGCAGGGCTTTTCACAGGCGATGACTAAGCCCTCGGTCAAGGCTATCGTGTTCCGGGTCGACAGCCCTGGCGGGTCGGTTACGGGTTCGGAATCGATCCGCCGGATGGTTCTGCGCGCGAAACAGGCAGGGAAGAAGGTCGTGGTCTCAATGGGGTCGGTTGCCGCCTCAGGGGGCTATTGGATATCGGCGAATGCCGACAAGATCGTGGCCGATCCAGCGACCTTGACGGGATCGATTGGCGTGTATTCCGGCAAGTTCGTCATGGGCAAAGGTCTCGCCAATCTGGGGGTCACCACTGACCGCACCGCCGGCGGGCCGTTCACCGCGATGGATTCGCCATTTACGCCATTCACGCCGGAGCAAAGCCAGAAGCTCAATTCCGGAGTCGACACGATCTATAACGGGTTCGTGTCGATTGTTGCCGAGGGGCGCAAGATGCCGGCTGGCACGGTCGCTGAATCGGCGAAGGGCCGTGTCTGGTCCGGCCAGCAGGCCAAGCAGATCGGCTTGGTCGACTCTCTGGGCGGGCTGCAGGATGCGATCCGCGTCGCGCGCGAGGTTGCCGGCATCCTCGCCGACCAGCCGAGCGTGATCCGGATGTATCCGGAACCCCTGTCGCAGCTGGAGGCGGTGATGGCGCTTCTGAGGGGCGATGCCGACGTCAAAAGCGATATCGGGTCGGCATTGACGGAACTGGATGGCCCGGCCGGCATGGCGATGCGGGCGCTGACGCCTCTGTTCCGCGATCCGCGCAGCAACCTGGCGCGGATGCCGGATATCGGAGCGGTGCGCTAGCCGAAGGCGTCAGCCTTTGGCGCGGGCGCGGCGGCGGCGGTTGCGGGCTTTGTGATGGCCTTTGCGGCGATTGGCGCGAATCTGGTTGGTCGTCTTTTCCGACTTGCTCATTGACGTCTCCGTGACCGCCGGATCGCGTGTTGCTATGCGGTGGCTTGTGCTTGCAATCTCTTAGGGTGGCTGTGTCTACAGCAATCGTTACAAGAGGGGAAGGCATTGAGCATTTAGCGGACCCGCACCACGGGCCCACACCAGCCGGGCAGATAGCCGGCGTCTTTGGTCTTAGCGAGGGTCAAGGCGCTGGCCAGGGCACCGTTAAAATCCTTTTCGATTGCGGTGCGCTTGATCTTGCGGCGTAGGAAGTCGGCCCAGATGAACTCGCTGAACGGAGTGGTGTCCTTGGCAAAGCCGCCAGTCCGGCGCAACTCGCCCGCCAGGCTACGGAACGGGTCGTCTTGAAGGTCGGACACCGCTTGCGGGATATCGGCGAAGGTTCGGCGGATTCCGTCGGAGTCATAGGGGTGACACCAGCCGCGACAATCCATCACGACCCAGAACGATTCTCTGTCGACCTTACTCAGATCGGCAACGACGTTGATCAGCACGTTTTTGATGCCTTCCTCGAGCAGCGCCCTGGCGAGATGGTGGTGATCGGTCACGAAATGTCGGCCTTTCGGCCCGGCAATGACCGGGATCATGTGCTTGCCGAGGAACGCGGCCCCCTTGTCGTCGGGCCGCTCGCGCCAGGATCTGCGCTTTTCGGCCACCTCACGAAATCCGACGGTCATCTGCGTGGGTCTGAGATCGGCGAGGGCGACCGGCGTCACCCTGGGTTCGCGTACTGTCATCGATATCCTCCTGGCGGTATCGGATCGGTATTTTACACAAAACATGCCGATAGCGCTTGCATCGGCGCGGCTATCGGTTGAACTCATCGGCGATGATATCCCTTGTGAATTGGTTCGTCAGGCGTGCTGTGTCGACGGAAAAAACGCCGCGCCTGCACATTGCGATCCTGCGCCAGCTGCCTCTGCTTCGCCGCCTGCTAAGGGACCGGTCGCTCGATGGCTGGTTTCGTCGACATCCATTCGATATGCGTCACGGAACCGACACCGGCGGCTATGTCGCAGCCCGCGACTTACGTTCGGGTGAGGCATCCGATCCCTATATCACCGGCTATGCCGGCTGTTCGCCCGGTATCGTCCGACGGATGCTGGAACAGGTTCCCAGTCCGGCGACAACCAGCTTCGTCGATCTGGGCTGCGGCAAGGGGCGGGCCCTGATCGTGGCGACGGAGTTCGGCTTTCGTAAGGTCGTTGGCGTGGAGCTGTCGCCGGATCTGTGCCAAGCAGCCCGGGCGAATGCTGAAATCATCGCGACCCGGTTTCCGGAAAGGGCCGGGATCGAGATCGTTCAGGGCGACGCGGTGGCATTCACGTTGCCAGCAGGTCCGCTGGCGATCTTCCTCTACCACCCATTTCATCGGGTTCTGATGCAGCGGCTCGCGGAAAGGCTGGCAGCGATGCGCCTGGCCGAGGCTTGCGCGGTCCATATTCTCTACTGCAATGCCGTTTTCGCCGATATTTTCGATCGGGTGCCAGGCTTTGAGCCGGTATTCGCCGGAACGGTCGCTTGCGATCCGGCCGAACGCGGCTACGCGCCGGCTGACGAAGAGCCCGCAGCGATCTGGCGAATCGCTCCGATTTCAAAAAGCTGACTGGGGCCCGTCAGACGCCCAGGGCGACGACGGACGGCCGTTCGATCCCCATCGCGTCCAGCGCGGCAGCGACGATTTGCGCGGCGTTCAGGCCGGCGGCGTCGTATTGCTTGAACGGCGTATCGTGATCGAGGAATACGTCCGGCAAGGTCAGCGTGCGGATCTTCAGGCCGCGATCCAGCAGGCCATTGGCCGCGAAATCATGCAGCACCATCGAGCCGAACCCGCCGACGGATCCTTCCTCGATCGTGATCACCACCTCATGCTCGCGCGCTAGACGCCGGATCAGATCGGTATCGAGCGGTTTGGCGAAGCGCGCGTCGGCAACCGTCGTCGATAGCCCGCGCGCGGCGAGCTGTTCGGCCGCCTTCTGGCATTCCTGCAGGCGTGTGCCCAGGCTGATCAGCGCGATCTTGGTGCCTTCCTGCAGGATGCGGCCCCGCCCGATCTCCAACGCGACACCGCGCTCGGGCAGGGGGATGCCGGTGCCTTCGCCGCGCGGGTAGCGTAGAGCCGAGGGGCGGTCGTCGATGGCGGCCGCGGTTGCAACCATGTGCTTGAGCTCGGCCTCGTCGGCCGCCGCCATGATGACGAATCCAGGCAAGCAGCAGAGATAGGCAAGATCGAACGAACCTGCGTGAGTCGCGCCGTCGGCACCGACCAGGCCGGCACGGTCGATGGCGAAGCGCACCGGTAGCGACTGGATGGCGACGTCATGCACCACCTGGTCATAGGCGCGCTGCAGGAAGGTCGAATAGA
>JAQGIF010000252.1 GCA_028291345.1 Rhodospirillales bacterium
TCTATTCGACCTTCCTGCAGCGCGCCTATGACCAGGTGGTGCATGACGTCGCCATCCAGTCGCTACCGGTGCGCTTCGCCATCGACCGTGCCGGCCTGGTCGGTGCCGACGGCGCGACTCACGCAGGCAGTTTCGATCTGACATACTTGGCGGCGCTGCCCGGCTTCGTGATCATGGCGCCGTCGGACGAGGCGGAATTAAAGCATATGATCGCCACTGCGGTGCAGATTGACGACCGCCCTTCCGCCATCCGCTATCCACGTGGAGAGGGCACCGGCGTCGCCCTGCCGGAACGCGGTATCGCGCTTGAGATCGGCAAAGGCCGGATCGTCCGCGAAGGCACCAGCATCGCTATTCTGTGCCTCGGTACGCGGCTGCAGGAATGTTTGAAGGCAGCCGACGAACTGGCTCAACGTGGGCTGTCGACCACAGTCGCGGATGCCCGCTTCGCCAAACCGCTCGACACCGATCTGATCGACAGGCTGGCGCGCCACCATGAGGTGCTGATCACGATCGAGGAAGGATCCGTCGGCGGATTTGCGTCGCACGTGCTGCAGCATCTCGCGGCCTCCGGGGCGCTCGATTCCGGCGTGAAAATCCGCCCGATGGTGTTGCCGGATGTCTTCCTCGATCACGACACGCCGTTTGCACAATATGAAACCGCCGGCCTGAACGCATCGGGGATCGTCGCCACAGCCCTCGCCGCGCTCGGTCGCCCACCCGCAATCGCCTATGCCTGACCAGGAGCCACAATGAAGTTTCTCGCCCTTCCCCTACTTCCCGCCGCAATCGTTGCTTTCGGGTTGGCAATCGCCCCGCAAGCCTCGGCCGCGGATGCCAAAAGCACGATCGAGGCATTCGACAGCACGTTGCTGGACGTCATGAAGAATGCCGATAAGCTCGGCTACAAGGGCCGCTACGACAAGCTGGCACCGGTCATCACCAAAACATACGATCTGCCGCTGATGGCCCGCATCTCGGTCGGCCCGCAATGGGCGAGCTTGAGCCCGGAGGAGCAGGCGAAAATCAATGAGGCCTTCAAGGCTTTGAGCATTGCCACCTTTGCATCCCGCTTCGATGGCTATAGCGGCGAAACATTCAAGATTACCGGCGAATCGCCCACCACTGGCGGCGACGATGTCGTGGATACAAAATTGATACGGCCGAATGACGAGCCGGTGGATTTGAACTATCGCATGCGCAAGACCGGCGACGACTGGAAGGTGATCGACGTTTTCCTCTCCGGCACAATTAGCCAGCTTGCCAACTACCGATCGGAATTCGCCACCACCTTGCGCACCAAAGGCGCCGACGGGCTGGTGCAGCTGATCAACGACAAGGTCGCCGCCCTGGCGCCCAAAGGCTGATTTCAGCGCTCGTCCGACGATGAGTGCGGCAGCCGTCCCGGATCAGATGGCGGCCGACCGATTTGCCTGGGACGGAGCGGTGATCGTCAGGGGCTTGTTCGCCACCGGGTCGATCGCCTGAGCGCCGGCCTCGATGCGATCATGGCGGCGCCAGAACACTCGAGCGCATCTATCTTCCCGCCGACCGCACTGTTCTTGCAGGACATGTGCAACTGGCAGCGGACCCTCGAATTCGAGGATTTCGTCCGGCACAGCGCCGCCGCCGAGGCCGCGGCCAGGCTGATGGGCTCGCGCCCCACGCAGTTTTTTCATGACCGTGTGCTGGCCAAGGAAGCCGGGTCCTCCATCGTCACGCCCTGGCATCGCGACACGCCCTATGACTGCGTCGGCGGTGAAAAGACCGTGAGTTACTGGATCGCGCTCGACCCCGTACCCAGGGCAACGTCCCTGCGCTGCGTCGCCGGCTCAACTCCGTGGAGCATCAACCTTCGGCCGAAACGGTTCGACAGCGCCGATCTTTACGAAGGCGACGTTCCATGGCGCGGCCGGCAATGTCGTTCGGCAAACCGCCGACGTATCAGATCGATCCGTTGGGTCGGCGACGCCGCGGTATTCGTCGATCGCCAAGGCAAAGGCTCGCCGCCGTTCAAGGATCTGACATTCAAGCACGGTGAACCGTTGAGCGGCCCGATTTCCCACTGATTCATCGCCTACAGACTCGCGCCAATCGGCACGCCGCCGCCCGTAAGTGTTTGACAGTTTCCCTGCTTCGGACCATAACACCGCGCTTCCGTCCTGAGGCTTTTTTGCTGAACGGTACCGGCACCCCTGGAGGCCGGACCTGGATGGTATGGCGTCCGGCGACGCGGATTGGCCGCTCGCGCACGTCATGTAACGGAGTTTCCGATGAGCGATATCACCACCCTCGTGGCTCAGCCACGGGACCGGGCCGGCAAGGGGGTTGCCCGGGCTACACGGCGTGAAGGCCGGGTGCCCGCGGTTATTTATGGCGGCAAGGAGCCGCCGGTCTTGATTGCACTCGAGCTGAAGGACATGGCGCGCCGCGCCCATGGCGCCTCGTTTTTCACCCATCTTCTGGAAATCAATGTCGACGGCAAGAAGCACCGTGTGCTGCCACGCGATGTGCAGTTCCACCCGCTGAAGGACCACCCGATCCATGTCGACTTCCTGCGTGTCGCCACCGGCGCGACGATCGAAGTCGCCGTGCCGGTCGAGTTCATCAACCAGGAAGCCTCGCCGGGCCTGAAGCGCGGCGGCGTTCTGAACATCGTGCGCCACGAAGTCGAACTGATCTGCCCGGTGGAGGCGATCCCCGAGCATATCACGATCGATATGACTGGCTTCGATGTCGGCGATTCGGTCCATATCGGCCAGGTGAAGCTGCCTCCCGGCGTCACGCCCGCTATCACCGACCGCGATTTCACCATCGCGACCGTTACGGCGCCGTCCGGCCTGAAGAGCGCAGACGCAGCCGCGGACGCCGCCGAGGCCGAAACTGCGGCCGCCGCGAAAGCCGCATCTGCACCTGCCGCGCCTGCCAAGGCCGGCAAGTAACAACCAACCCCAAGCCTGGTCTTGGACGCGCTGCTGGTCGGGCTCGGCAATCCTGGGCCCGAATATGCCTTGCACCGGCACAATGTCGGCTTCATGGCGCTGGAGCGCATCGGGTCGCGCCACAGCTTCGGCGCGGCCAGGAGCAGGTTTCGCGGATTGACGGCGGAAGGCCGGATCGGAACATCCAAGGTGCTGGGCCTTAAGCCTACCACTTTCATGAATCGGTCCGGTGACGCCGTCGCCGAGGCGCTGCAATTCTATAAGCTTTCGCCCGAGCGGGTGATCGTTCTTTATGACGAGATCGATCTCGCGCCCGGGAAGCTGAAGGTCAAGAAGGGCGGCGGCGCCGCCGGCCATAATGGGATCCGTTCGATCGACGCCGCCATCGGCCCCGACTTCTGGCGCGTGCGGATCGGCGTCGGTCATCCCGGCGTCAAGGAACTGGTCCATGGCTATGTGCTGCACGCCTTCGCCAAGGCCGACCGGGACTGGCTGGACCCGATGCTGGATGCGATATCCGACGAGCTTGCCGTCATGATCGACGGCCAGAGCGAATTGTTCATGACGCGTGTCGCGGCGAGGCTTTCCCCGCCGAGGCCTTCGGGCACGAAGCAGCCGCCAAAACCGAAAGAGGCGACCTGATGGGATTCCAGTGCGGCATCGTCGGCTTGCCAAACGTCGGCAAATCGACCCTTTTCAATGCCTTGACCGCGACCCAGGCCGCGCAGGCGGCCAATTATCCGTTCTGCACGATCGAGCCCAATGTCGGGCGCGTCGCGGTTCCCGATCCGCGCCTCGACGTGATCGCCAAGATCGGCAAATCGGCGACGATCATCCCGACCCAGCTCGAATTCGTCGATATCGCCGGATTGGTGCGCGGCGCGTCGAAGGGTGAAGGGCTGGGCAACCAGTTCCTGGCCCATATCCGCGAAGTCGACGCGGTGCTTTACGTGCTGCGCTGCTTCGAGAGCACCGATATCACCCATGTCGAGGGCTCGGTCGATCCGCTGCGCGATGCCGAGACTGTCGAGACCGAGCTGATGCTAGCCGACATGGAAGGGTTGGAACGCCGGGTCACGACCGCCGGCAAGAAGGCCAAGGGCGGCGACGTGGACGCGAAGGCACAGCTACCGATCCTCGAGAAGACTCTCGCCGCTCTACAGGCCGGCAAGCCGGCGCGGTCAGTTCCGCTGACACCCGACGAAAAGCCGACTTTCAAGCAGTTGCAGCTGCTGACGGGCAAACCGGTGCTGTATATCTGCAATGTCAGCGAGGATGATGCCTCGACCGGCAACGACATGACCCGCCACGTCGCCGCCCGCGCAAAGAGCGAGGGTGCCGGTTCGGTGGTTATTTCAGCCGCGATCGAAGCCGAGATCGCCCAGCTCGCGGCCGCCGAACAGGCCGAGTTCCTGGAGACGCTAGGCTTGGAGCAGCCCGGCCTGAACAAGGTCATCCAGGCCGGCTACAGCCTGCTCGACCTCATCACCTATTTCACCGTCGGCCCCAAGGAGGCTCGCGCCTGGACCGTCCGGCGCAACGCCAAGGGTCCGGAGGCCGCCGGCGTGATCCACGGCGATTTCGAACGCGGCTTCATCCGCGCCGAGACGATCTCCTATGACGATTTCGTCGCCTGCGGCGGGGAACAGGGTGCCCGGGACGCCGGCAAGCTGCGCTCCGAAGGCAAGGACTACGTCGTCCAGGACGGCGACATCATGCATTTCCGCTTTAACGTTTAACGAGGCGGGCGAAATCCGTTTCGGTTTGCACGCTCACGATAGCATGCTTGAAAATATTTGCGATATTTTGTGGCGTTAAGTCCCGGATGCGGGTCCGCGCCTGTCCTCGCATCATTGCAAGCGCCGCATCGGATGTACCGAACACACGGCCTAAGGCATGGGCTGCGGCGTTCGGCTCATGCGGATCATAAATCCAGCCGGTTTTCCCCTCGTCGACGAGTTCTTGGACGGCCTGGCTGTAAACCGTCCCGAGCACCGGAAGTCCGGCCGCGAACGCCTCGTTGACGACCAGACCCCATTCATCGTCCAGCGTCGGTAAAATCAGAATACCGCACTCGGCATAATGCCGCCTGAGACCCTCATAGCCGACGGCCCCCGGAAATTCCTGAAGAAGGTTGGGGGGGCCAACAAAAGCCTTCAAGGCGGGACCGGTCTCTCCGTCGCCAACCCAGCGTATCGAAACCGTTCGATCGGGATTGCGCGCCGCCCAGGACGCGGCCTCCGCCTGAAAGGCCTGGAGCCCTTTCTTGGCGATAAACCGGCCGCAATAAAGCATGCGGCGATTGGCGCCTTCGGACCGGGTGGTCGGACATAACGAGAATTCATCGATATCGACTGTCTGATTGGCAATGAAGATGGCGCTGTCAGGAGCGCCAATGCTGCGAAGATAGCGGCGTCCGCTTTGACCGCCGGCAACGAACCCATCGGCCGCGGCGACCAGCATGCGCCGCATCTTCGTGCGCGACCGGCTCCAGCCGGCCTCGCTGATTTCCGACAGGGTGCACCAGATGAGCAGGCGCGACGACGGCGCCAGGCGGCGATATATCGCCGCCTGAATCGAACGGGCGCCCATCTCGCCGGAGATGATCACGTCCGGCTTGTACCTCACAAGCTGGACTAATGTGTCGTAGGGCACATGCACATACATGGTCTGACAATAACCCTGAGGATGCAGGCGTCGCCTGGTAATCGTCACCGTGCGCTGCACCACGACGTCGAGCGTGCCCCAATCCGTCGCCCATGGGCGGTCGGGCTCCCGCGTGGTGGAAATAAAAACGCGCAGCTCGTCGACCTGTTGCGCAAGAGCCTCAAGCAGCGGCACGCGATAAGGCGGAATCTCATTCAATAGCAAGGCAACACGCACGGCCATTAGTCCCCTATCTCAGTTCGACGATGTCCCGCGACAGAAGATTCCCTTGCAGCCACAGCGACTGGCTCGCCGCCGAACTTAGCCCATGATCTTGCCTCGTCTGAAAATAATAAGGGGTAATAACCGAAACAAATGTATTACTCCCAAAATTTTAGCGCTTAGTCATTTTAAGTATGTCGCTGGCTTTGACAAAATGACTTAACATACGGAAGGGCTTATTATCTTTCTAATGGAGGTACATTATATCATAATGCTTGTTTAGTTATACGATCATCTTTTTATAAATGTAGGGGAGACTCAAATGGCGCTTGCGGCAAGTAAACAACTTGAGATCACTGACGTCGACCCTGAACAAATCATGCTAACTGCCACTCAATTGTCTGTTTTCAAGTCGAACGGGTTCGTGACAATGAGCCAGGTTACTTCCGACACCGACCTCGCGACCATTCGTGAAACCTTGGAGGATCTCTTTACGCGGCGCTGCGGCCTCGCCGAAGGCGCGTTCTTCGATTTTGCGGGCTCGAGCGACGAAGACGGTGTTTTCGCACTGCCGCAACTTCTCGATCCGCGCAGCTTCGCGCCCAATCTGATGAACAGCGAATTTTTCCACAACGCGATGGCAATCGCCCGGCAGCTGCTCGGACCGGAGGCAGCATTCGCGGCCGATCACGCCTTGGTAAAGCCCGCGCAGTTCGGAGGTCCGACGCCCTGGCATCAGGATGACGCCTTTCAAGACTCGGGTGTCGTCCGTGACGAGATCAGCATCTGGATGCCTCTCCAGGCGGTTGATCGCATAAATGGCTGCATGTCGTTCATTCCAGGCACGGGCAGATCGGAAGTGCTGCCACACCGGTCATTGAACGGAGATAGCAGTATTCACGGGCTAGAATGCATATCGGGATTTGATCGGGCTACAGCGGTTACCTGTCCCATTCCTGCCGGAGGGTGCACAATTCACAGCTCGCGCACGGTACATGGCGCGGGGGCGAATCGGTCGGCGAAACCGCGATTTGCTTATGTCCTGATCTTCAACACGCCCCCGAAGGGACCGTTGGTTTCCCAACCCAGGCCATGGCTTGAAGGAAAGATGACCCCCCGTATGAAACGTCGTCGCGCCTGGATGCGACGGGGCGGTCTGATCGTCCATAGCTGGCGGCGGCTAAAACAGATCAAGCAGATCGGCCTTCATGAAATGAGCATTCGCATTATCTGGAAATTGAGGAAATTCCTGGGCGAAAGCCACGCGGTGGCCAAACTGCTTCACATCAGCTGAACCGCGGCGTTTGCGTCGCTGGTAATTCCGGTCCGGTCGTATGATCATCCCCCGATAACAATCGCATCAGGGGCTGCATTGCATGGTTATGACGCGCCGCGATCTGATCAACCGCATCGGCCGGGCTGGCGGGTTCGGTGCGGCGTTCGTGGCTATGCAGGGATTAGGGCTGATACCGACCGGGGCGCAGGCGGCCGCGCTGGCCCTCCCGGCGGGTGCCGGGAAAGGCATCAAGGTCGTCATATTGGGCGGTGGCGTCGCCGGGCTGACCGCTGCCTATGAATTGGGCAAGGCTGGTTATCAGTGCACGATCCTGGAGGCGCGGGAGCGAACCGGGGGCCGGAACTTTACAGCCCGCCGCGGCACGAAGATCGAAATGAATGACGGCACGTTGCAGGTCTGCGCCTTTGATGAGGGCCAGTATTTCAATGCCGGGGCCGCCCGCCTGCCGAACCAGCATACGGCCATCCTCGGCTATTGCCGCGAATTCGGCGTCGAGTTGGAGGTCGAGGTCAACGCCGACCGCTCGGCCTATGTCTGGAACGATCACCTTGCCGATCAGAAACCGATCCAGATGCGCCAGGCGGTGAACGATACGCGCGGCCGGGTATCGGAATTGCTGGCGAAAGCCATCGACGCCGGCAGACTGGATAAGGAACTGACCGGCCATGACCGCGAGCGGATGATCGAATTCCTGCGGACTTACGGCGACCTGTCGCCCGACCTGCTCTACAAGGGCTCGATCCGGTCTGGTTATAAAGACCCACCCGGCGCGGGCGACCGGACCGGTATCATCCGCGATCCGCTGGAGATGAGTGCGCTGCTGGACGCCGATATGTGGAACGGCGTCATGTTCGAAGAGATCATCGACATGCAGGCCACCATGTTCCAGCCATTAGGTGGCATGGACCGGATTTCCGCCGCTTTCGAAAAGAGACTGGGGCCGGTGGTGCAGCGATCATGCCCGGTAAAGGAAATCCGCCGCACGCCGAACGGGGTCAGCGTCATTTACCAAGACAGCGCCACCGGTAAGCCGCGCGTGATCGGCGCCGATTACTGCATCTGTACCATTCCGATTCCTGTCCTGCGTACGATTCTCTCTGACTTCAGCGAAACCTACCGCAACGCCATGGCCGATATCGCCTATGGCAACGCGGTCAAGATCGCATGGCAATCGCGGCGCTTCTGGGAAACCGAGGACCAGATCTATGGCGGGATTTCCTTCGTCAAAAGTCTGCCAGGCATGATTTGGTATCCCAGCACCAAATTCATGAGCGACAAGGGCATATTGATCGGCGCCTATGCGGCCGACGCCGACGCCGATTCGCTGAGCGCCAAGCTTCTGAGCGAGCAGTTCGCGCTCAGCCGCAAGGCGATCGACGGGCTGCATCCCGGCCACGGCAAGGATTTGGACAGCCCGATCGGCATCGCCTGGTCGAAGATCCCCTATTCGCTGGGCAATACCGCCCGGTGGAAGCCGGGGCAGGAGCAGCTCTACGCGCTGCTCGACACGCCGGACGGTCCGTTCTATTTCGCAGGCGAGCATCTGAGCCATATTGGCGGATGGCAGGAGGGTGCGATCCTATCGGCACATCGCGCGGTCCGCGCGATCGACAAGCACCGGCGCGCAACACGGCCGTAAGGCGTTTGGAGGAAGAGTTCGCGATGACCCATCTGTCGCCCGCCATGGAGGTCGCCTGGGCCGCCTATCAGCGCGATCTCGAAGAGTTGCGGCAGTCAGTCTATGCATCCGATCTCGCCACCGACGCAGCCGATCAGGCGCGGGCGCATTACTGGTTCATGCAAGCCCAGGCGCTAGCCTTCAATCTGGTGATCGCGCCGCGCCAGTCGCATCCGACATTCTTCGTCAATACGGTGTTCGAGCCCAATTTCTATACCTGGATATTGCCGAACGCCGATTTCCTCTATCGCTACGCCTTCGTTGACGGCGCGCGAAGGTTTCGTATTTCGGGCCGGCGCGGTACCTCGCTTTTCCTCGAAGCGCAAACCATCAGCGGGTTCTTCGGCGACCCGGACCTGAAGCTGCTGAAGACCTATGACTTCGACAAATTCCATCCGAATGCCGACGGCGGTTTCGAGATCATAGTTGCGCCAGAAGCGCACGCCGACTGCCCGAACTGGATCGCGACTGACCCGACTAGCGGCAACAACACGATCATTGTCCGCGAAGCCTTCTATGACTGGACCCGCGAGACGCCCTCAGTGCTGCGCATCGAGCCGGCTGTGTCGCCGGCAAGCACGCTGGCGCCGCTGGGCGATTCGGATTTCATCGGCCGGCTGGGGGCCGCGTCGCGCCTGATGAAGTTCTGCCACAAGACCTTCTCCGGTCGGCTGACAGAACAGGTGCTGGCAACCGTCGGCACCAACCGCTTCCTGCTGGTCGATACCAGCAAAGACGAACATGCCGCCAACCCGTCGGCCGGCTATGTACCCTGCGTCTACGACCTTCGGCCCGACGAGGCCTTGATTGTCGAGATCGACCCACCGAACGCGCGCTATTGGAACCTGCATCTGGGCGACGTCTGGTGGCAAGTGACAGACTTCACCCATCACCAGAGCAGTCTCAACGGCCATCAGGTCGAATTCGACAGCGACGGCAAAGCGCGCATCGTCATTACGGCCGAGGACCCCGGCATCGCCAACTGGCTGGACCCGGTCGGCATCATGAAGGGAGTCGCGGTGCTGCGCTGGTACTTCACCGACAATTACCCGACACCGGCGGCGAGTGTCGTTAATGTGCGCGATCTCCCCGCCGCGCTGCCGGCGGAAACGACGTGGGTGACGCAGGAAGAAAGACGGATATCGCTGGATGAACGCCGCGAGGCCGTGATGCGGAGGTATGGGCATTAGGTCTTGGCGCTTCAAGTCTTCCGTCAGCGGCGAAACCTGAACAAGCACGTAAGGGAAATCGGGAATGGCGCAGAAATTGGTCGATCCGGCCAAGCGGCTCACGCGGCCGGAATGGGTCGAGAAGCTGAATGAAGAAGGGCGGATGTGGGAAGGCGCGGCGATGCTGCGTGAGATGGTGGCTCTCGATGAGGCCTCGCTGCTGGCTTCGGCCCGTAAGCTGACAGGTCTCGACGATTTCGGCGAAGACGATTGGCGCGAGCCCTTCGCCGTCCTGCTGAAAGCACTGGAAGAAGAGGCGCAGCTGACCCTTACGGGCCGGTTGGCGACGCGCAGCGAAATCCTGCTGTGGCTACGCACCCAGCTGAAGCTGACCGACCTGCTGGCCCGCCACCCGGAAATCCTGGATACGCCGGTCGAGAAGCCGATCTTCATCGCCGGTCTGGGCCGTAGCGGTACCTCGATCCTGCAGGAACTGCTGCATCAGGACCCGAAATTGCGCACGCCATTATTTTGGGAGGCTTATTTCCCGGTCGATTCCGCCATCTCCGGCGGCAACGACCCGATGGCGCAGGCGGCGGGCCACGGCGTCGCCAGCCAGTGGGTGCGCATCACGCCGGAAATTCAAACGATGCATGAGGTCGCCGGCCATCTTCCGGCGGAGGATTCGTCGCTCTGGAGCTTCACCTTCGTTAGCGACTCCATTATGTCATTCTATCAAATTCCGACCTATCACGCCTATGTGAACCGGACCGACGCCGACATTGTCTATAAATACCACAAGCGCATATTGCAGGCCCTGCAATGGAAACAGCCGGGGCGGCGCTGGTTCGGGAAGTCGGCGACCTATCATCTGGCCCATCTGCCGACTTTGATGAAGCATTATCCCGATGCGCGGATCATCCAGACCCATCGCGACCCGCTGCGCATCATGTCGTCGGTCGCCAACCTGCTGCGCACCTTTTATTGGCAGCGCAGCGACCAGGATTTCGACGCGCCTGTCTTCCAGGACCTGATGGTGGGCGAGCTGACTGCCAAACAGCTTGAACGGGTGATGGAACTCCGCGATGAGGGCATCGTGCCGCCCAGCCAGATTGTCGATTCACGCTATCAGGATTTGATGACCGACCCGGTCGCGGCGATTGAAAAAATCTACCGCGCTTTCAACATGGAATTCGACGATGAAGCCGCCGCGCGAATCCGCAATTACTTGGCCTTCAAGCCCAAGCATAAGCACGGCATCCACCGCTACGAACCGATGAGCGCCGCGCAAATCGCCGAAAACCGGCCCTGGTTCCGGCGCTATCAGGAACGCTATGACGTTCCCAACGAGGACGAGTGAGCCTCAGCGGCGAAGCGGAAACGCCTTCGATCCTGGCCCCATCAGATACCATAGCAGGAAGCCCAGCAGCGGGATCACCAGAATGATGAGCACCCAGATCAGCTTCTCGACCGGCGTGGCACTGCTCTGGAGAATGCCGACCAGGGCCCAGATGATCAGCAACAAAGTAATGATACCGACGATATCGTAAAGCATCTGAGCAAGCCCCTTCGCGGATGAAGCGCAGAAGAAAAATGTGATTGAAGAGCGAACCTGTGGCGGGCGTGGGAAGTTCCGTGCCGGATTCAACGAGGGCGAAGCCCAACGCCACGGCATCAAGACGCGCGTAACAAGACTGCAAGGAGGAAACCTTCGCAGAATCCAACGTATCGCCGCTACAACGAAACTTCAGATTCGGGACTCCAGCGGAGAAGGAGGTCAGAGTCGTTTCCATTTTTAACGACGTCCGAGTGAAAGATAATTCTGACCCATTCCCTCTGCCCTTTGTATTTCGAATCAGTTAGATTCACGGTTATGTGGAGATTTGGAATCAG
This sequence comes from Rhodospirillales bacterium, assembly GCA_028291345.1. Taxonomy (GTDB): domain Bacteria; phylum Pseudomonadota; class Alphaproteobacteria; order BOG-932; family Roseiterribacteraceae; genus BOG-932. The sequence continues at coordinate 11,848 of JAQGIF010000252.1, forward strand.
CTTTGTTGCAACTCTGGCGCTAACGGCATGCGCGAGCGATCCGGTCATGTCCGGATCGCGCCTGCCCAAAACCACCGCGCCCCCCTCCGTCGCCGATGGGCTGCCGCCGCCCACGCAATGCGCGCTGTTCGCGCGCGAATTCACCGGCATCAATATCAGGGGCGATGCCTGGAGTTGGTGGAATCTGGCAGAGAATCAGCAATATCCACGCGGCGATGTGCCCAGAGCCGAGACGATCCTGGTGCTGCGCGCCACGCCGCAGTTGAAGCTGGGGCATGTCGGCATCGTCAAAAAAGTGATCGGGCCGCGCGAGATCCTGATCACCCATGCCAATTGGGGCAATGACGACCCGACGCGCCGGATCATCCATGATTCGACCGCCGTGGTGGATGTTTCGCCCGCCAATGACTGGACACAGCTGCGCTTCTTCAATGCCCCGGCCCATGCCTTCGGCAAGGTCTATGCCGCCTATGGCTTCATCTATCCGCGCCGCTTCAACGCGGACGGTCAGGCGGTTTGGTAGAGTTCATTTGTAGGTTGTGCAGCGTAACCCATCAGTTCGGACCGATAGGTTTCGCTCCGTTCTACCCGTCCGCGTTCCTAAACCCCGCCCAGCATCGGGTCTTCGAGGCGGTGCAGCCGTGTGGCCGCCAATTGGCCGAAGCTGTGGATCAAGGTCTTGCGCCGGGGCGTTGGCAGTTTCTCGATCGGTGACGGGCGGATGACCGCCGCCCCGAAGGCGTCGCCGACGATCAGGCCGCAATGGCCGGGGATCAACTCCTTCGGGAAATCCACGCAGACCGCGAAGAAGTAGGTGTCGCAGAATGCGCGATATTCCTGCCATTTCTGGTCGGTCTTGAAATCGACGATCGAGCTTTTAACCTCGACGATCACGATATCGCAACCGGTCGTCACCCCGAAGATGTCGGCGCGGCGTCCATTGGCCAGCGGAAACTCGGTCACGCTGGCGTAACGCTGGGTCCAGAGCAGCCGGCGCACGCCCCGGCACAGCCGCGTGGCGGTGCGCTGTTCGGCGAGGCCATCATCGTCGGGCAGAATGTCAGTATCGAGCATCGCGAACTATTTACAGATGAAAATGTACGAAAGAAGAACATAACATAGGCTCGCCTGGCCTGGAAGCATAGCGATCAAACGGCGGGGAACCTCATCAAAACTCACCGGTTTGGGATTCGACAGACAGTAGCAGGATATCATGGCGCCACGTGCCTATTGGCAGGGACATCGTCCTCGGTCCCTCGTGTCATTCTCGATCAGGCTGTCCCCCGCCCTTTTCCCGGCGCGGAAGATCGCTTTTCATCAGATCGACAAGAAGAACCGGCTGCGCGTACGGCAGCAACTGGTCGTTCCCGACGAAGGCCAGGTCGACCGCTCCGATATCGTTAAGAGCTACGAATATCAGAAAGATCATTATATCGGGATCGACCCCGAGGAACTAGCCAAGTTGCGCCTCCCGTCGAAGCATATGATCGATATCGTGCCGTTCGTCGCGATCGCCGAGATCGACCCGATCTATTACGAGCGCCCTTATTTTGTCGTGCCCGACGACAAGATGGCGCTGCCCGCCTTCGCCACCGTCCGTGAGGCGACGAAGGCGAGCCGGATGGCGGCACTGGGCGGGATTGTATTTTCCGGCAAGGAGCATCTGGCCGCCATCCGCGCCTGCGGCAAGGCACGGTGCCAAACACGCTGCGCTATGCTGACGAGGTCAAGAAGGCCGCGCCGTTCTTCGACGAGAATCGACGATGTCGAGATCGACGAAGATCAGCTCGAGATGGCCAAGATGCTGATCAACAAGAACACCGCGCCGTTGGACATGTCCAAGTTCAACGACAGCTACGAGGCCGCGGTGAAGGAGCGGGTCCAGGCCAAGATGGCCGACACGCCGCTGCCGAAGGAGGAGGAGGCCCCGCGCGGCAATGTCGTCAATCTGATGGACGCGGTGAAGCGTACCCTGGCCGCCGACGCGCCGGAAGACAAGCTGGCATGGAAGGAGCCCACCTCCGAGAAGCCGGTTGCTAAACCGGCTCCCAACCGCGCCCGCCCCTGATGGCGACCCGTAGCTCTGCCCAGAAGGCGCAGGATGGCGCGCAAAAATCCTTGGCGAGATATCGCGAGAAGCGCGACTTCAAGCTGACGTCAGAGCCGTCTGGCGCGGAGCCGGTCAAGGCGAAGGGCGACGGCTTCTTCGTCGTACAGAAGCACGCGGCGAGCCGACTGCATTACGATTTCCGGCTGGCACTGAACGGGGTGCTGAAAAGCTGGGCCGTCACAAAGGGGCCGAGCCTGGACCCGCATGACAAGCGCCTCGCGGTCGAGGTCGAGGACCACCCCGTCGCCTATGGCGATTTCGAGGGCACGATCCCCAAGGGCCAATATGGCGGTGGTACGGTGATGCTGTGGGACCGTGGCACGTGGGAGCCGATCGGCGATGCGGCCGAGGGCCTCGCCAAGGGCGAGGTCAAATTCATCCTGCATGGCGAGCGGCTGAAAGGGAAATGGGTACTGGTGCGAATGAAGGGCCGGCCGAACGAACGCCACAATAATTGGCTGCTCATCAAGGAGCGCGACGAGGAGGCCCGTGAGGGTGGCGCGCCGCTGACCGAATCAGCCGTCACCAGCGTCGCGACCGGACGCACGATGGACGAGATCGCCGGCGAGCATGACCGCATCTGGCATTCGAACAGACCGGCGGACCAGCAGGATGAGGCGGCTGCGCCTAAACCGAAACAGCCCGAATCGAAACAGCCCAAACCGAAACCGGCCAAAGCGCGTGGCAACTCCCCCTTGCCCGACTTTATCCCGCCGCAACTAGCGACCCGGGTGGCGCGACCGCCCACGGGCAAGGATTGGTTGCACGAGATCAAGTTTGACGGCTATCGCGTTCTGGCCCGTATCATCGACGGCACGGTCACCTTGCTGACCCGTCGGGGCCATGACTGGACCAACCGGTTCGGCCCTATCGGCCCGGCGCTGGCGAAGATCGGCGTGAAGCAAGCACTGATCGACGGCGAAGTCGTCGTGATGACCGATGCCGGCGTCACCGATTTCGGCAAGCTGCAGGCAACCCTGGCCGGCGAAGCGCGGTATCCGATGTCGCTGCAGGCCTTCGACCTGCTGCATCTCGATGGCGAAGACCTGACCGGCAAGCAGCTGATCGACCGCAAGTCACTGCTGCAGCCCTTGATCGCCGATCTCGGCCAACAATCCACAATCCTCTATAGCGATCACATCGAGGATCTGGGCGACAAGGTCTTTGCCCAGGCCTGCCAGCTGGCGCTGGAGGGCGTGGTCTCGAAACGACGCGATGCGCCCTATCGGTCCGGCCGCACCGACAGCTGGGTCAAAAGCAAATGCATCGAGCGGCAGGAATTCATCATTGTCGGCTATACCAAATCCAGCGTCGCCGGCAAGGGATTGGGCTCGCTGCTGCTCGCCTATTACCGGGGCGAGGAGCTGATCTATGCCGGCCGGGTCGGCACCGGTTTCAACGAGGCGTCGGTCAAGGCGATCCGGGCGGCGCTCGACAACCTCCGGCGCGACACGCCGCCTTTCAAGAAACCTCCGGCCGGGGCGGGGCACGACGTGACATGGGTCGAACCGCAACTGGTCTGCGAGGTCGAGTTTTTGACCTGGACCGAGGACGGGCTGTTGCGGCACGCTTCTTTCAAGGGCTTGCGCGAAGACAAGGCGGCGCAAGAAGTGACGATCGAGCGGCCCCAGGCCACGCCACAAAGCCGGAGCAAGGCCGCGATGGCTGAACAGGAGACGCCGACTGCGGAACCGAGCGGCGCGGGTGAACAGGCGCTGGCGAAAATCACGCTGACCCATCCCGACCGGGTGCTGGATCCGGAGTCCGGCCTGACAAAGCGCGGGCTGGCCGAATATCTGGCGCTGGTCGCCGACCGCATGCTGCCGCACGTCACCGGCCGGCCGATCAGCTTCGTACGCTGCCCAGGCGGCACCGCCAAAGCCTGTTTTTACCAGAAACATATCGAAACCAAACTGCCGCCCGGCATCGGCAGCGTGACCATCAAGGAAAAGGAAGGCACCGGCGATTACCTGACCATCGACAATGCCGAGGGGCTTATCGGGTTGGCGCAGATGGGCGTTCTGGAGGTCCATCCCTGGGGCAGCAGGGCCGACGATGTCGAGAAGCCCGACCGGCTGGTTTTCGATTTTGATCCCGCGCCGGACGTGCCCTTCACCTGGGTGGTCGAGGCGGCGCTAGCGATGCGGAAACGGCTGGAGAAGCTTGGCCTTGAGAGCTTCCTGAAAACCACGGGCGGCAAGGGCCTGCATGTGGTCGCCCCGTTCAAGCGCGAGCATGAATGGCCGCTGATCAAGGAATTCGCCCGTGCGGTCGCCACGGCCACCGCCGCCGAAAGCGACCGCTATGTCACTGTGATGACCAAGGCCAAGCGCACGGGCAAGATCTTCATCGATTTCTTCCGCAATGATCGCGGCGCGACCGCCGTCGCCCCCTATTCGACCCGCGCCCGCCCTGGCGCACCCGTGGCCACGCCGCTCCACTGGCGCGAGGCGACACCGGCGCTGACCCCCAGCCACTTCACCGTCGAGGCCATGGCGCGCCGCCTGGCCCAGCTGCCCGACGACCCATGGGCACCGATGCTGACAATGAAGCAGGCCATTGGGCAGGCGGCTTTGAAAGAGATGAAGGTCGGCTGAAGACGACGACGCAGGTATGGTTTATCCTGCTCGTATATCGAGCATCGCCCAAATGAAAGATGGCCACGATGCTCGATTTCAGGGCAGCTGCTATTGCCGCAATTCGCTTCGGCTTCGGCGCAAAGCAAGGTGAACTCGCCGACATCGCTCCCGATCCACGCGGCTGGCTGGAGGGACAGCTTATCGTCTCCGATACCGTGCCGAATGGCACGCCGTCATCGGCGCAGCTGGCGGCCTATCTTCAGGCAAGGCGCGAAAAGAAGACAGATGTCGATCTGGCGAAGATGTTTCAGAGGGACCTGCGCGAGGACTTCAAGACTGCCATCATCCAGCGCACCTTGGGCGCGGCGGCCAGTACCACGCCGTTCTGCGAGCGGCTGGTCCAATTCTGGTCCAACCATTTCACCGTATCGATCCAACGGCCGATCGTCATCCCGGTCGCGGTCGGCTTCGAGAATGAGGCGATCCGCCCGCATGTATTGGGCAAATTCCGCGACATGCTGCAAGCAGCGGCGGCTCACCCGGCCATGCTGCTCTATCTCGACAATGCGCAATCGGTCGGCCCCAACTCGATCGGCGGACGAGTCAGGGACAAAGGGCTCAACGAGAACCTGGCCCGCGAAGCCTTGGAACTTCACACGGTCGGCGTCGATGGCGGCTATACACAGACGGACGTCACCGAATTCGCCAAGATCCTGACTGGCTGGTCGATCGCCCGCGAGAACGACCCGAACCCCGGCACCTTCCGCTGGCGGCCTGCCATCCACGAGCCCGGAGCCAAGTCCCTGCTTGGCCGCACCTATCGCGAGGACGGCGTGGACGAAGGCGTCGCTGCGCTGAACGATCTGGCGGAGCGGCCGGAGACCGCCTACCATATCGCGACCAAGCTGGTCCGCCATTTTGTGGCCGACGATCCGCCCCAGGCCGCCATCGACAAGATCGCCGCGACGTTCAGGAGCACCGATGGCGACCTGCACGCCGTCTCGCTGGCGCTGATTGATCTGCCGCAGATCTGGGCCCAACCGCTTACCAAGATCAAGACGCCAAACGACCTGGTGATCTCGGCCTACCGCGCCTTTGGCATCGCCAACGTCAAGTTCGGCGACGGCATGATCGCGGGCTTAAGGCTGATGGGACAGGTGCCGTTCAACGCACCCTCGCCGGCAGGCTGGGCCGACACTGCCGATGGCTGGGTGTCGCCCGAAGCGATGATGACCCGCATCCAATGGGCGCTGGCAGCAGGGCAGAAGCTGGACGGGCACGCCGATGCACTGGAGATCGCCAAGGGGTTGATCCAGCCGGTCGCGACCGACAGCACCATGTTCCATATCGAAAATGCCCCGAGCCCTGCCGAGGCGCTGGCACTCCTGATCGCCAGCCCGGAATTCCAGCGGAGATAACGCCATGCCGTCCGATCATTTGTTCCTGCCCCGCCGCGGGTTTTTGACCGGCGCCGGCGCCACCGCGCTCGCTGCCGGCTTGCCGCGCGCGGTATTGGCGAATGCTCCGACCGACAAGCGATTCGTCCTGATCATTCTACGCGGCGCGATGGACGGGCTGAATGTCGTGCCGCCTTATGGCGACCCCGCCTATGCCGGGCTGCGCGGCCAAATCGCCATTGCCAGACCGGGCGAGACCGACGGAGCGACCGATCTTAACGGCTTTTTCGGCCTGCACCCGGCCCTGGCCGATATCGCGCCATGGTACAAGGAAGGCGCGCTGCTGCCGATCCACGCCGTCGCATCCCCCTATCGCGACCGCTCCCATTTCGACGGGCAGGATATGCTGGAGAACGGCACGCTGACCCCGCGCAAGACCGAGAGCGGCTGGCTGAACCGCGCGCTGCCGACACTGGGCGCCGAAGACCGCCGCATCGGGCTAGCGGTCGGCCAGACCATCCCGCTGGTGCTGCGCGGCCCGACCCAAGTCGCCTCCTGGGCGCCGACCAAAATGCCCGAAGCGGACGAGAGTTTCCTGACCTTGGTGCAGACCATCTATCAGGGCGACAGGCGCCTGTCCGCCGCATTGGCCGACGGCATCCGCGCAACCCAGGCCGCCAACCAGATGCTGGGCAGCGGCAAGGACCAGATGCTCGACGCCGGCATGGCCGCGAATGCCGATGGCAAGCCGGCGGCCTATAAGGGCCAGAAGATCCTGGCCGAAGCGGCAGGCGGGATGCTGGCCGACCCGAACGGACCGCGCATCGCCGTGTTCGACGCGCAAGGCTGGGACACCCATGCCGGCCAAGGCGCCGCAAAGGGCAGGCTGGCTGGTGCGCTGAGCGGGCTGTCGGCCAGCCTGGTGGCGCTCAGAGATTCCCTGGGGCCGGCCTGGAAGGACACGATCGTGCTAATGGCGACCGAGTTCGGCCGCACCGCCTATGCCAATGGCACGGGCGGCACCGATCACGGCACCGGTACCGCTACTTTGCTCGCAGGTGGCAGCGTCTCAGGCGGCAAAGTCCTGGGCAGTTGGCCGAGTCTAGCCGATGGCAAACTCTATCAGGGCCGCGACCTGATGCCGACGACCGACCTGCGCGCCGTCATCAAAACGGTGTTGCGCGAACATTTGCGCGTGCCGCAGGACCGCCTCGAGGCCAGTATCTTCCCGAACAGCAGCGACGCAAGGCCGATCGCGGGGATCACCGCTTCGGCCTAGCAGCACCCAGTTCTTTATGACTGAGGTTTCAAATACTTGAGCAGTCCCGCCAGCGCGCCTTCCAGCACCCGGCCGAGAAATGCCTCGAACGGCTCATCCTTGGCCAGGAAGAGCAGGCCGGGCAGCGGGTCGCAGGCGAGGATCCAGCGCACCCGGCTGCCGCCGGGGATCTCGTCGAATTCGGTGATTTCGATCTGGGCCTTCGACAGCGGCTCGGTAACCCGGTCGATGATATAACCCCAGCGCCGGGGCTCGTCCCACACGACCATCGTCTCGTCATGGAGCGCACCCGCGACCGACGACCGGCGGATCGTGCCGACGCCATAGGGCGGCGGGCCGTCATAAGTCACCCAGTCGACGTAGGGAAACCAGTGCTCCCAGGTGGTGGGGTCGGTGAACACGTCCCACACCGCCTGGCGCGGCGCGGCGATATCGCGCTCGACCACATAGCGGGCGGGCGCTGCGTCGGCATATTCGGGGCCCACCTTCCGGCATTCGTGCCAAACAGTCATTCGCGCGGCTTTCCCGCCAAGGTTCCGCCATCGACGAGATAATCGCCGCCGGTGCAGAAGGACGATTGATCCGACGCCAGGAACAGCACCATGCGCGCGACCTCCTCCGGATTGGCCATCCGGCCCAGCGGATATTTCCCGTACATCCGGTCGTAATCCTCATCGGCCCAGCCGGGGCGCTCGATCATCTTGGTCTTGGTCGGGCCGGGCACGACCGCGTTGACGCGGATATTATGCGGCCCGAGTTCGATCGCCGCGCTCTTGGTCAAGCCGCGAATGCCGAATTTGGAGGCGGAATAGGCGGTGAACCCTTGCCGGCCCTCCATCCCCTGCACCGACGAGAAATTGACGATCGACCCTCCCCCGGCCCGCTTCAGCGATTCCGCCCCGTACTTGAGGCCGAGAAACGTGCCGATCAGATTGGTGTCGATCACCTTGCGGAAATTATCGAGCGTCATCTGCTCCAGCGGCGCGACGCGGATAATGCCCGCATTATTCACCAGCACGCTGATCAGCCCGAAGGCCAACTCCGTTGCATCGATGGCGGACCGCCAGCTTTCCTCGCTGGTCACGTCGAGCGGGACGAAGACCGCCGAACCAGGACGCGCCACGTTCAGCGCGTCGACGACTGCGTCGCCCTCATCCTCCCGCCGGTCGGCGACGGCCACCCGGGCCCCTTCGCCGGCCAGCAGTCGGGCCGTTGCCGCCCCGATGCCGCGTGCGCCACCGGTGACCAGCGCGACCTTTCCTGCGAGCAGCATCGCCGTCATTCGCGCGTGATGATGCGGGTGCCTTCGACGAAGGCGTTCCGCGCCTTGCTGCCCTCACCCATGATGTTCAGCTGATAGGTATAGCCCTGCTCCAGCCGGTAGTTGGCGTGCATCTCGAAGATGTCGATATGGTTGAGCGCAGCCTTGGCGAAGCGCACTGCTGGCCCCTGCTTGGCCGCGATCTGTTTCGCCAGTTCGCGCGCCTTGGGCATCAGCCCGTCCGGTTCGGTCAGATAGGCGACCGAGCCCCAAGCGTGGAGTTCCGCCGCCGTGGCCGGTTTGCAGGTCAGCGACATCTCTCGCAGCTTCATCGGCGGCACCAGCTTGGCCAGGTGCGAGGCGCAGCCAAGTGCGCCGTTATCCACTTCGGGCAGGCCGAAGCGCGCCTTGGTCGAGGCGATGATGATATCGCAGCTGCCGACCAACCCGACACCCAGCCCCATGCAGAAGTCATTGACCGCCGCGATAACCGGGACCGGCGTGTTGTAGATGGCGTGAAAGGCGTTGTAACAGGCTTCGCCCGAGCTGGTCATGAGCGTCCACTCGCCGCCCGCCGCCTTGTTGGCCTGCATCTCCTTGATATCGATACCGGCATTGAAGCCCTTGCCTTCTGCGGTCAGGATCACGGCGCGCAGGTCTGCGTTTTCGCTGAGCTCCTTAAAGATGTCATGGATCTTCCACGTATCGCCCACCGTGATCGCATTCACCGGCGGGTTATGCATCACCACTTCGGCGATATTGTCTTCGATCGTGCAGGTAACGGTCATGATGTCCTCTTAAGGAATTGACGGATGTTAAACGCAGAGTTTTCAGCACCGTCATTCCCCGCGAAAGTGGGAGTCCCTCGATCCAGCGGTGCGATGGCTGGGAAATGGGGTCCCGCTTTCGAAGGTATGACGAAATAATGGAACCGCCTACTCGATTTATTCCAACAGATATTCATGCTTTCGATGGGGTGTGCTGAAGTGGCGATTTATAATAGCGAGCCACTGCCGGCTCGACGATATAGGCGACCCGGGTCGACCACTTTCGGCGGGGAAAAGGTGCGCCCAGATATTTCTGCGACATCGCGTCCAGGATCGTCAGCGCATTATCGTCCCGCGCCTCGATCACCCGGCCGCGTATCAGCGCCTGCTCATAAGGATTTGCGAAGTCGGTGACCGACAATGAAACGCGCGGATCACGGTCGATGTTGATCGACTTGATCGATTTGCGGTCGGTCGCGATCACCACATGATCGCCCTCGCGCGCAACCCATACCGGCTCCGCCTTGGGCGAACCATCCTCCATCAAGGTGGCGAGCGCGGCGAAGTTTGGCGCATCGAGTAAGCGCTTGATATCGTCGGATAGAGCAATTGTCATTGGGGCCTCACGCTCTTCGGCAACTGACCGACAGCGATTCGCCGGTCATGTAGGAAGCATAATCCGACGCCAGGAAGACGATGGCATTGCCGATCTCCCACGGCTCCGCCGACCGGCCGAACACCTCGTTCTCCCGGATCAGCTGTTGCAGATGGTCCGGGTCCGAGACTTTCTGCAGATATGGGTGGAGCGAGAGGCTTGGCACAACGGCATTAATCCTGATGTTCTGCGGCGCAGCCTCGATGGCGGCGCAGCGGGTCAGGGCTAATATGCCGGCCTTCGATGCCGCATAGGCGGTCTGCCCCGCCTCGGCTCGCCAGGCGCAGATGCTGGACATGTTGACGATCACCCCGCCATCCTGCGCTGCCATGACCGGCAGAGCAGCGCGCATGCAGCGGAACGTGCCGGTCAGATTGGTATCGAGGATCCGCGACCATTGATCGTCGGTCGTATCGATCAGATCATGGGTACCGCCCAGGCCGGCATTATTGACCAGCACGTCGAGCCGCCCCATGTCGCGGACCGCCGCCGCGATCATCGCCGCGACCTGATCGTTGGCGGTGACGTTGCAGAGCGTGCGATGGACCTTGCGGCCGATCTTGTCCTCCAGCCGGTTGGCATACTCTACCAGCCGCTTCTCATGGATGTCGGAGAGCATGACGGTCGCCCCCTCCTCCGCGCAGCGCGTCGCAGTGGCATAGCCGATGCCGGTCCCGGCCGATGCCGTGACCAGCACGGTCTTGCCCTTGAGGATATCGCGACCCTCGGGATAGGGCGGGACCTCGCTCACGCCAGCAGCCCGCCATCGACGATCAGGGTCTGGCCGGTCATGTAGGATGAGGCCGCGCTGGCAAGGAAGCGCGCGGCCCGCGCGATCTCGATCGGGTCTCCCAGCCGCCCCATCAGATTCATCGTCGAGGTGTCTTCCATGAATTTCGTGCGGCGTTCGGGATCCCTCGGCAGAATCATGTCTGTGGCGATCGCACCCGGCGTCAGTGCGTTGACGCGGATACCATGCTTGGCCCATTCCTTGGCCAGCGTATGGGTGAAATTGATCATCGCCGCCTTGCTGGCGCAATAGGCGCCGATGCCCGCCATCGGCACATGGGCGCCGGCTGCGGTGATGTTGACGATGGCGGCGGCCGGGCTCTCGGCCAGCAGGGGCCGCAACGCCTGGCACAGAAAAATGGTCGACTTGACGTTGACCTGGAACAGCAGGTCGAATTCGGCCTCGGTCAGCTTGGCGACATGGTGCGGCTTCAGGATCGCGGCGTTGTTAACGATAATATCCAGGCTGCCGATCTCGCGCGTCAGCCAGTCGGCCAGCTCATGTGACGCGCCGGCCAAAGCTGCGTCATAGCCGACGCCGACCGCATCGCCGCCGATTTGCCCCGCAATCTCAACGGCCTGTCCAGCGTCACGGCCGGTCACGACGACCCTGGCGCCCGACGCCGCGAAATCCTGGGCGATCGCGGCGCCGATGCCACGCGTGCCGCCGGTAACCAGACAGGTGCACCCGTCCAACCGAAACGCCGTATCGCTCATCATTCTTCCTTGCCGCTGGAGCACTGCGTTGTTCGGCCGAGATCGTTGTCATATACAACTATTTGAAGCAATCGAAATATGGAGAGTCGCTATCACGCGGAATTCGACCAAGGGCTTCGGCGCCGCTCAGTTCTCGTTCGATGACTATGACAATGTGATCGGATTCGTCGTTAGCCAGGCCGGCTATCGGCTAAGCCAGGCGCTCGCCAACGCGATCGAAAGCCTGGGCAGCGACCTGCGGCCGCGTGAATTCGCCATCCTGAACCGCCTGCATGAACGGGGCGAACTGACCCAGATTCAGCTGGCGGAGCTGACCTATAAGGACAAACCGGCGATCACCCGGATGCTCGAGCGCCTAATCACGCGAAAGCTGGTCCGGAAAGTGACCTCGCCGTCGGACCGGCGCGCGATGGTCGTGTCACTGACACCGGAGGGCGAAGCGATGCGCGACGCCATTGTGCCGTTGACCGTTCAGTTCCTGGAAACCGCGTGCGAAGGGGTAAGCCCCGAAAACCTCGCCATTACGGTGGCGACCTTGAAGCGGATCTCGGCGCAAATTTAGGCCGTTCCGCAGGCTTGATATGGATTCACTCATCCCCGCCCGAGATAGGGCATCTTGGTCGCCATCACCGTCATGAACGGCACGTTAGCGGAGAGCGGCAGGCCCGCCATATAGAGCACCGCATCGGCGACCGCGCGCACGTCCATGGTCGGCTCGGCCATGATCGTGCCATTGGCCTGGGGCACGCCGACGGTCATCGCCGCCGCCATCTCGGTCAAGGCGTTACCGATATCGATCTGGCCGCACGCGATGTCGTATTTCCGGCCGTCCAGCGCGGCAGATTTGGTCATGCCCGTCACAGCGTGCTTCGACGCCGTATAGGCGATTGAGTTCGGCCGGGGGATATGCGCCGAGATCGAGCCGTTATTGATGATCCGCCCACCGCGCGGCGTCTGCGCCTTCATGATCCGGAACGCAGCCTGGGTACAGAGAAACGTCCCGGTGACGTTCACCGCCAGAACGCGACTAAACTGATCCGGCTCCAGATCCTCGAGCAGGCCGGGCGGAATGCCGGTTCCGGCATTGTTGAACAGCAGGTCGAGCCGGCCGAACCTGGCGAGCGTCTCGGCGAACAGAGCCTCGACCGAGACCGGGTCGGCAACGTCGGTCTGCACAACCAAGGTCGCACCGGGCGCCTGGGCAGCGGCGGCGGTCGCATCCAACATTGCGCGATTGCGGCCCGCGAGCACGACCGAATATCCGGCGCCGATCAGGGCCTGTGCCACCGCGCGACCGATTCCGCTGCCCGCCCCTGTAACGAGGGCGATCTTAACGGCCGATTCTGTCGTTTCCATACATCCTCCTCAACTCAAGCCGTCACGCTATCCGTTATGCCGTGAACGCCACAGCGAAGCGAAAAACCGCCATACTGCGCCAAGCCGCCGCCATTGCCCCGGATAGCGAGCATGGGTTATCCCTCTATCTTATAAATAATAGGGGACAGGGCCGCCGTGAAATTCTCCATCATCTACGAAGCGCAAACCGTCGCGACCGATCCGGAAACCGAATTCCGGATGTTCCACGACATGATCGACCAATGCCTACTAGCGGAGAAAGTCGGATTCGACACTGTCTGGGCGGTCGAGCACACCGCGCTGCCCCAGTATGCCCATATGAGCGCGCCCGAAACGTTCCTGGCCTTTCTGGCCGGCAAGACCACCACCTTGGGGATCGGCCACGGCGTGGTCTGTCTGCCGCCGGCGATGAACCATCCGGTGAAGGTCGCCGAACGGATCGCCACCTTGGACATATTATCCAAGGGCCGCGTCCATTTCGGCATGGGCAAGGGTGGCACTCAGCAGGAGGCCGGAACCTTCGGCTATAACCTTGCCGACCTGCCGCCGATGATCGAAGAATCGATGTATCTGATCCCCAAGATCATGACGCAGGAATTCATCGAGCATAACGGCGAATATGTGCAGATTCCGCGCCGACCGATCTATCCCAAACCCTATCAGAAGCCGCACCCGCCGCTTTATATGGCGACAACCAAGCCCGATACGCTGGCGGTAGCTGGCAGCCGCGGCATCGGCGCGCTGGTGCTCGGTTTCGGCGGACCGGACGACGTGGCCCAGAAAAACAAGATTTATCGGAAAGCCTATAAAGATCGCAAACCCGAGCAGCAGGTGGGCTTCCGTCCGATCGAGCACCTTGCCGCTCTGTGCCCCGCCGTCGTGCTGGATGACAAGGACCGCGCACGCCGCATCGGCCTGCGCGGCCAGCGCTTCTTCGTCGAATCTCTGGCCCATTGGTACAATGCCGGCCCGCCGCCCTGCCTCGACGACCTGGATGCCAGCGAGCATGAGGCGGCCCTGCAGAAGATGTCCACGGCCCGCCTATCGGAAGAAACCATCCGCACCGGCAACCAGTATGTCTCAAGCTCGGTCGCGGAAGACGCCTATGGCAATGTCGATAATTGCATCAACTATGTCGAACAGCTGTTCGAAGCCGGCGCGGACGAGATATTGTTCCTGTTCCAGATGGGTACGGTCACCCACGACGTGATCATGGAAACGATCCGCAATATCGGCGAACAGGTCATTCCCCATTTCCACAGCAAGCACGGCTAACGCGTGATAATATAACTGAACAGGGTACCCGCTGGAACGTTCGAAATTCGAGCCGACTCCAGCCGGGACGCCATGGGATATGCTATCGGCCGCCTTGGATCGGCCTTCAGCAACCTTCCGGTCAGCGGTTTCCCGTCGCCTGGGGCACGCCGCGGACGCACGTATCTACCCGACAAAAGGCGATGCCCAGCGCGTCCGGGCGCGGCTGAGCAACAAGAACACCTTGATTATGGACGCCTAAGCCGAATTGATTCGGCGGCTTTCCGCCGATCGCTAACGGTTCTGCCGGCGCACCGGGTGGCGCGTTCCGTCGGACGATCGGGCGCTACCCGGGAAGCGGTCGCAGGTCGACCAAATTGAAATGCCGGACGACCCACTCGGCTTCGGCGCCATGCGTGTCGCGTAGAACGGAAACCCCGGCTTCATGCTCGAACATCTTCCAAACCGTCGGTATGGCTGTGAACGTGACGTAAGCGCCGATGGCCGCGATGAAAGGACTGTTAAGTCGGGAACCAGCCCAGGCTTCTATAGACGATCGCCATTCCATAGAGAATCGCGAGTATGACGAACCGCCGTCTGGAGCTAGATTCGCGATAAGCATTTCGAGCGTGCCCGTCGTCGGCTAGCGGTCATGCAAACTCTTGGCTGCCGAAATGCGCGCAACAATTGATATAAATTATCAGGCGGAAAACCCGGCAGCCCCAGCCGAACAACACCCGAGACAGTGTTTCGGCTGGCAGACCGGTCGGTATTTTCCCGAAATTGGCGTCCGTCTTAGCCCAGCCGCTCGATCTCCTGCAGACAGCTGACCGTTACATTCAGATCGTTCACCAGAC
>JAQGIF010000323.1 GCA_028291345.1 Rhodospirillales bacterium
AGGCTAGGCTTCGGTTGCCGTTTAATAGCGTTCGATGCCAGCAATCTCTCTGGAGCTAACGTCACATCCGCGTCACTGACACCAGGCGGCCTCATCCCTTCACCGGTCAAGCGCCAGCGCACAAAGATTGGATGTTACCCTGCTCCATGTTTTTCAAGTCAACCCAGCAGCTATGAGTGGTTTCGTTGAGTTACAATATTAACTCCCTGAAAGGTATTTTTGTCGCTCTATCTGTTGGCTTGACAGTAACGAACACAGTGTTTGCCGCGGAGCCTGTGACAGCGAAACAGCTTGGCCCTGCTGCGGTCGCTCCGGTCGCCCGGCCTCAAACCTATCGCATCGCGGGGGCCGACAGGCGATTATCAAATTACGACGCAAAGGCTGAAATCCAGGGCTACGCTCAGCTTGTCGCCGACAGCTATGCCGCCGCGCTGACGGATGGACAGACGCTGAAAGCGGCCATCGCGGCGTTACTTGCCAATCCCAACGACGATACGCTGACGCGCGCTCGCGATGCGTGGATCAACGGCCGGCGCACCTGGGAACTAACCGAGGCGTTTCGCTTCTACGATGGTCCCATCGACGTTACGGACACGGAAATGGGACCAATCAGCCGGCTCGACGGCTGGCCGATCGACACGGCCGCCATCGATTATGTCGAGGACAATCCGACGTCCGGCATCATCAACAATATGAAGCTGGCCCTGACACGGGCGACCCTACTCTCCCAAGGCCAAAGCAGCCATGTCACGATCACGGGCTGGCATGCCATCGAATTCCTGCTCTGGGGCCAGGAACCCAGCAGCCTTGGCGAACCGGGCGACCGGCCGGTAACCGATTACCTGCCCAATCAGCCTAATAACGATCGCCGCCGCACCTATCTGAAACTAACGGCCGACATGCTGGTGGACGACCTGCATTATCTGGTCGAATCCTGGGATCCCAAGAGCCGAAACAGCTATGCCGCCGCCTTCAGGCTGCTGAACCAGCGCGAAGCGCTGGGCCGGATCATGAACGGCATCGCCCAGCTAACCGGGCAGGAGTTGGCGATCAACCGGCTCGCCGCCGCGCTCGATGCCAATGACGGCCGAAAGCTGACCTCGCGTTTCAGCGCGACCAGCTATCAGGACTTCGTCTTCGGGCTACGCGGCGTACGCAATGTCTGGACCGGCGATCAGGGCGGCGAAACGCGGCCGGGATTGAGTCTATTGGTCGGCCGCGTCGATCCGGCGCTTGCCCAACGCATCCTGCACGCCCTCGATCACGCCGAGGAATCGGTTGGATTGCTGCGCACGCCGCTGGAGCGCGAAACCCTGCCCGCCCCCGCCAATTCTCCCTCCCGGCAGAAGGCCGAGCGCGCCATTGCCGACCTAAAAAGCTTCGCCGCCCTCATCCGCGATGCGGGCGCCAAGATAGGTGTCGCCGTGTATCTGCCGAACTAAATCCTTGCTTCGGAGGGCATTGGAACGGTAGGTGCGATCCGTTTCCGATATAGTAGATGCCGGCACAAAGGGTGACCTGGCGGCAAGTTCGGATGATCGAAATCGTCGGCCGGCTCGTGAGTCATGCCCAGCCGTTCCATCACGTGGCGCGAGTTGAGGTTTGCGGGCACGGTCATCGACACGATCTCATCGCGGCCGAGCACGCCGAACGCGAAATCTTCCGCCGCGCGCGCCGCTTCGGTGCCATAGCCCTGCCCCCACGCGACGCGCGCCAAGCGCCAGCATATTTCGATGCAGGGGGTGAAATGGGATTTGAAAGTTGGCACCATCAGCCCGACAAAACCCACGAAACGCCCGCCGCGTTTTACTTCGACGCTCCACGGGCCGAAGCCATGCAGATTGAAATGCGCCTTGATCCGGCCGGCGAATTTCTCGCTTGCGCTCCGGTCGAGCGTCTCAGGGAAATAGCGCATAACGTCCGGATCGGCGCAGAGCGCCGCCAGGCCGTCTAGATCGTCATCATCGAAGGGGCGGAGCAGCAGACGCGCCGTTTCGAGAGTCGCCGCACGACTCAACCGTCGAAATCGAGCGCGATATCCAGCGCAGGGGCGCTGTGCGTCAATTTTCCCACCGATATGACATTCACACCCGACGCCGCGATCGCCGCCACCGTGTCCAGCGACACCTTGCCCGAAGCCTCGGCGATCGTCCGGCCGGCGATCAGGCGCACCGCCTGCGCCAAGGTTGCTGGGCTCATATTGTCGAGCAGCAGCACATCGACACCGGCAGCCAGAGCCTCCTCGATCTGGTCGATGCGATCAACCTCGCAGCAGATCTTGACCATATGGCCAATGGCGGCGCGCACCTGGGTAATCGCCTGACCGATCCCGCCGGCGGCGGCGATGTGATTGTCTTTGATCATGGCGGCGTCGTCGAGCGCGAAACGGTGGTTGGCCCCGCCCCCCATGCGCACAGCATATTTCTCGAAGACCCTTAAGCCCGGCAGTGTCTTGCGTGTGTCGACGATGCGTGCCTTCGATCCGGTGATGGCCGCGACATAGAGCCCGGTCAGCGTGGCGATGCCTGATAGATGCGTTATGAAATTGAGCGCCACCCGTTCCGCCGACAGCAGCGCACGGGCGCTGCCCGAAATGCGAGCGATGACATTGCCTGCCTCGACGATCTGGCCGTCGTCGAACGATCGCTTGAATACCACTGCGCTATCGACACTGCGAAAGGCAGCTTCCGCCAAGTCCAGTCCCGCGACAATGCCCGCTTCGCGCGCCATCAGCCGCGCTGAGGCGGTGACGTCGGCATCGATCAGCGCATCGGTGGTGATGTCGCCGCGGCCGATATCTTCGGCTAGCGCGCGCTCAACCGCCTCGCGCACGAGGTACTGGGGAAGCATGGAGCGCCTATCGCTTGGCGGCGCCGACAGCCAGCATCCGTTCGACGGACCGGCGCGCCCGCCGCGCGATGTCGGCCTCGACGATCACCTCGTTGGTCCCGGTCTGCAGCGCATGCAGTATCTTCGGCAGCGTGATCCGCTTCATATGCGGGCATAGATTGCAGGGACGCAGGAACTCGACTTCTGGATATTGCACGGCGACATTGTCGCTCATCGAGCATTCGGTGATCAGCACGACTCGCTTGGGGTGATGG
>JAQGIF010000338.1 GCA_028291345.1 Rhodospirillales bacterium
ATATTGTTACTGCCTGCACGACTTTAATATGGGCTCTTTTGTTGATTCAGTCAACAAATAGCAGCTCTTCTTCTCTGATGACTCCGGCTGCCGTAAAGTTTCGCCGAGAACACGGTCATCAACTCCAGCACGTCGGCGACCAGCCGATCTTCGATCTTGTCGCTCGGTGGTTCGATGATGACGACCGCGATCCCAAGATTGGCGCAGAGGCGGAACAGAAGCTCGGAGCCGAACCGGAGCAGACGGTCCTTATGTTCGATGACCAGGCGGCCAATGGGCTGACGGCAGAGGAGATCCAGCAGCCGCGAGAGGCCGCGTGTCTTGACGTTCAGCCCGCTACCGAGGTCCTGGATGACCGCGACCGCGGTGAAGCCGCGGGTCTGGCAAGAGCCGGCCAAGCGCTGCGCCGGGCGCGCAAGATCGTCCTTCTGGTCGTGACAACTGACCCGGGCGTAACACCCGGTGAGGCCGCTGTTGTCTTCAGCCATGTTCGTCTGACGAAGATCCGCTAGCGCAGAGCGGCGGTGGCCACCGGCTGTTCGACGCGCCGGCAACAACCGACCTAACGCCTCCCAGCGCCGCAGTGTAACAATGCTGACACCCAGCAAAATAGCCGCAGATCCAATCCCTACAGACATCATCGAATACTCTATTGTTTAACGCGATGATCATATGGATCTGGTATTCTGCTTGCTACTGCTAGCCCCGAAAAGGAGATCATTCGCCTGCGCCGCCCTCGAGAGCGGCGGCACGGCCGTACTTGATATACATCACTACGAGGCGGATCGCCCCGGCCGAGCAGCGGAACAGGTTTTTCATCCCCGTCGGTAGCCGCTTTAGCGACCCCTCAATGCAGAAGGACCTGAGTAGTTTCCGAACCTTGTAACCCCGGCTGAAATCACGTTCGTTGGGCTCGGTCTCGTTTTCACGGCACGCTTATTGGCCCGAGTACTACAACTGGGCATCCACAAAAAGAATAAGCGGCCAGCGAAGACTGCACCATTCGATCAATCTGTGGATGTCGCTAATGAAAAAAAAGCTGCCTGAGACACTCCCCGCCCTATCCAAAGCTCCCACCGGAATTGAGGGACTTGATGAAATAACCGGCGGCGGGCTCCCCGCAGGACGGCCCACGCTCGTATGCGGTACCGCGGGCTGTGGCAAGACCATGCTCGCCATGGAGTTTCTTGTGCGCGGGGCGGCACAGTTTGACGAGCCGGGCGTGTTCATGATGTTCGAGGAAAATGCGGCGGAACTCACGGCCAACGTCCGGTCGCTCGGCTTCGATCTGGAGAAGCTCGCGGTTGAGAAAAAGATCGTGCTCGACTATGTCCATATCGAGCGCAGCGAGATCGAGGAGACGGGCGAATACGATCTCGAAGGGCTCTTCATTCGGTTGGGGCACGCAATCGATTCCATCGGCGCGAAACGCGTGGTGCTTGACACGATCGAGGCACTCTTTGCCGGTTTACCTAATCACGCCGTTCTTCGGGCGGAGCTACGTCGCCTTTTCCGCTGGCTGAAGGATCGCGGCATGACCGCGATCATCACCGGAGAGAAGGGTGACGGAAACGCGATTACGCGCTACGGCCTTGAGGAATACGTAGCAGACTGCGTGATCATCCTCGACCAGCGCATCCAGGAGCAAATTTCCACCCGTCGGCTTCGTGTTCTGAAGTATCGCGGCACGGCTCATGGTACGAATGAATACCCGTTCCTGATTGGCGCTCACGGATTCTCCGTGCTGCCGATCACGTCGCTGCAGCTCGATCACCGAGTCTCTACGCAGCGCATCCTTACAGGCATTGCACGCCTCGACGACATGCTGGGTGGCCAAGGCGTCTATCGCGGCAGCAGCGTGCTCGTCTCCGGTTCGGCTGGCACTGGCAAGAGCAGCATCGCCGCGAAGCTTCTTGAAACCGCCTGCCGACGCGGTGAGCGGGCTCTGTTTTTCGCCTATGAGGAATCGACCGAGCAGATCGTGCGTAACATGCGCTCGGTCGATATTGACCTCGCGCCCTGGGTAAAAAAGGGGCTGCTCGAAATTCACTCGTCCCGCCCGACGCTACAGGGGCTGGAGCAGCATCTAGTGGTAATGCACGACTTGGTTCGCGCTTTCCGCCCATCCGTGGTTGCCGTCGATCCGATCAGTAATCTCACCATGGCGTATGTTGACGCGGAGGTGAAGCCGACACTCATGCGGCTCATCGACTTTTTGAAGAAGGAGCAGGTCACAGCGATCTTCACCAGTCTGACCAGTGGGGGAGAGGCTACCACGTCGGCGTTCGAGGAGTCGCAGGTCGGCGTCTCATCACTCATGGATACGTGGCTGTTGCTGAGCAATGTGGAGTTCACCGGCGAACGCAACCGCACAATCTTCGTACGGAAATCGCGTGGCATGGCGCACTCGAATCAAGTGCGCGAGTTCGTCCTGAGCGACAAGGGGATCGATCTGGTGGACGTGTATCTCGGCGACGATCGCGTGCTGACCGGCAGCGCCCGCGTCGCGCAGGAAGCGCAGGAACGCGCCGCCGCCACGCTGCGCGGGGAAGATCACCAACGCAAGCTGCGGCAGCTCGCCAGTCGGCGAAAGGCGATCGAAGCGCAGATCGCCGCCCTGCAAGCGGAAGCGGAGGCGGAGGCAGATGAGGTGCACTTCGCCATTGCGCAGGAGACTCTGCAGAAAAAGGCCACACACCAAAACACTGATGCGATGGCACAACAGCGTGGGGGTGCGACCGGTGCCAATGGCCATACGATAGAAAAACGATGAGCGCCTCCGCATCGCCAGCGTCCCATAGCGAGACGGGAGCGACTCCCGCATTCCAACTGCGGCTCTACGTAGCCGGCCAGACCACGAAGTCGCTCATGGCCGTCGCCAACCTCCAGCGCATTTGCGAGACGCACCTCGCCGGCCAGTATTGCATCGAGGTCATCGACCTGACGAAGACCCCGCAGCTCGCCGCCGGCGACCAGATTCTCGCTGTGCCGACGCTCGTGCGCCGCCTGCCTGAGCCGATCAAGAAAATCATCGGCGACCTCTCCAATGAAGAACGCGTGCTCGTCGGCCTCGACATACAGCCGGTTGGGTGTGACGCTTCATGAAAAGGAACGCCGCTCTCTTAGCCGATGCTCAAACGATAGAAGCCGCGGCGGCGGCGCATGCCACGGCCCGCTATGTCTTGCGGCTCTTCATCACCGGCTCTACGCCGCGTTCCGCGCGCGCGATCTCGAACATCGTCAAGATTTGCGAGGAGCATTTGGAGGGACGCTACGAACTCGAAGTTGTGGACATCTCGCAGCACCCCACGCTGGCCGAAGGCGAGCAGATTATAGCCGCGCCGACCCTGGTCAAAAAACTGCCGCTGCCCCTTCGCAGGTTCATTGGCGACATGTCGCAGACCGAACGCATCCTCCTCGGACTCGATCTCCTCGATGCGGCGGGAAAAGCCGCGTCAGCAAGAGGCGGCTGATCCGCCTTGCCCACGAAATCCCCTCTCAGATCGACCCTACTCGCAGAAAACGCTGAGCTTCACACGCGGCTCGAGGAGGCGGAGGAAATGCTCCGTGCGATTCGGAGCGGCGAAGCAGATGCGCTCGTAGTCGAGAGCGACGCCGGCCCGCAGGTCTACACCCTGCAGGGCGTGGACGCCGAAACGAATCGACTTCGTGGCGAAATGCTGGCCCAGGTCAGCGATGCCGTCATCGCCTTCGATAGTGAAGATCGCGTCATCTATCTCAATAACGCCGCCGAACGGCTATACGGTATCGCCGCGTCCGCTGCTCTCGGACGAAGACGGTCCAAGATATATGAAGCGCGATGGCTGCATCCCGAAGACGAAGCCGCCAAGGCGACCGCGCTGCGCGACCACGGCGAATGGCGCGGCGAAAATGTCCATGTCAGGCGCGATGGCCGCGCGCTGAACGTCGAGTCGGGCGTCACGATACTGCGGGAGGGTGCTGGACAACCGGCCGGAATGCTCGCCGTCATCCACGACGTGACCGAGCGTAAGCGGCACGAGGATGAGGTGCTGGTTTCGGAAATCCGCTACCGCCGCCTCTTTGAAACGGCGCATGACGGGATCCTCATCCTCGACCCCGGCACGCGCAAAATCATCGACGCCAATCCGTTTATGACGCAGATGCTGGGCTACTCGCGCAACCAGTTGGTCGGGAAGGAGCTCTTTGAGATCGGGCTGTTCGAAGACCAGGCCGCGAGCCAGGAAATGGTCCAGAAACTGACACGAGCGAACCAGGTGCGTTATGAAAATTTGCCGCTCGAAAGCCAGGGAGGACGACATCAAGAGGTCGAAGTCGTGGCGAATCTTTATGATGAGAACGGCTGCCCCGTCATCCAGTGCAACATCCGCGACATCACCGAGCGCAAGCGATCCGAAGAGCACGTCAAGCTGCTCATGGCCGAGGTCAATCATCGGGCCAAAAACCTGCTCGCCGTGGTGCAGGCCGTCGCCCAGGCAACGTCGAAGTATGGCGATCCGGCAACCTTTGCCGCGCGCTTGTCCGATCGCATCGACGGGCTCGCCGCTGGCCAGGACCTGCTGGTCAGGAACCAGTGGCAGGGGGTCGAGGTGTCGGACCTCGTTGAGGCCCAACTCGCCCATTTCAAGGATCTGATTGGCACGCGCGTGCTGATTGAGGGCCCACGGGCGCGACTGACGACATCCGCGGCCCAAGGCATCGGCATGGCGCTCCACGAGCTCGCCACCAACGCCGTCAAGTACGGGGCGCTCTCAAACGTTGAGGGACAAGTGCGCATCGCCTGGCAAATCACCGCCGCCATCAAACCAGCGTTCTTGATGTCCTGGTTGGAAGATGGCGGCCCGAAGGTGGCGGCGCCCACCCGCAAGGGCTTCGGCCAGATAGTCATCGGACGCATGGTGGAGACGGCGGTCGAGGGCATCGCGGAGATCATTTTTCGAGAAAGAGGGCTCTCGTGGAATTTGAGCGCGCCGGTGGAGAATGCGTTAGCATGAACCGGGTCGGGAACAACGACGAACCCCCACTCACGGCGATGTTCAATAACCAACATCGGCGCGTCCTCATTGTCGAGGACGAGCCAATTCTCGCATTCGCCCTGGAGGAATTGCTCATCGAGGCCGAGTTCGAGATCGTTGGCGTTGCGACAAGACTTGAAAAGGCGCTTGCTTTCATAGAAAGCGGCGTCTGCGATGCCGCCATCCTTGACGCCAATCTGGCGGGCGTAAGCGCAGGCCCCGCTGCATTGGCGCTAGCAGCACGCGGACTGCCTTTCCTCATCCTGTCAGGTTATTCACCCGATCAATTGTCGAATGCTTTTGCCGGAGCGCCTTGCCTTCAGAAACCGTGTAAGCCAGAGCGTCTCGTTGCGGCCCTGCGCGCCATCCTGCCGGCTCAATGAAAATTCCCTGGGCTGCTGTGTCGCGCGGTGGAGAAGGCTAACGCAGTTGCGCGGATTGCTGCAAACCTCCCAAGTCGCGCTGACAGGAGCGGCCTACCAGTTTTTGGATGGTTGCGCCAATTGCTCGCTCAAGGCAGAGGTGGACGTCGGGTAGTAAATGAGGACTGAGCTTGGCTCAGCCGGAAGCCCTCGAGCGACGATTGATCGTTCCGGCCGATCATCGTGTCGAAATCGAAGGTTTGCTTCTCTATCTTATGGTTGGGTACGCTGGGCCGTCGTCGTGTTGCTGGAAGATGTTGCCGGCGGAACCTGCCCAATGGTCGGCTGGATCGAAAACTATCTAAGTCCGGCCGCCGGTACCTAAGGTTCAGGTCAGGCCTGCGGTCCGTCGCCGTCGCTCCAGGCGGCGGCAAGCGCCAATCGGGCCAGGGCCGGAAGAGATCTCGATCCGGATTTCTTCATGATCGAGGCGCGGTGGTTCTCGACCGTGCGTCGGCTGATGCCGAGATCGGCGGCGATGTTCTTGCTCGGGTGGCCGGCGAGAACCATTTCCATGATCTGGCGTTCTCGTGGAGTTAGTCCGGCCAAATGGGTGGTGGCGCTCTCTCTCCGGGCGACCAGTTTTTGCGAATCCCGCGCGTGTTCGAGGGCGAAATCGATGCCTGCAAGCAACTCGGGAGCTGTGATCGGCTTCTCAATGAAATCCGAAGCGCCGGCCTTCATGGCTTGGACCGCCATCCGCACGTCGCTGTCACCTGTGATCATGATGGCTGGCAGTTGATGTCCTGATTCGTCGAGGCGCTTCAGCAATTCCAAACCGGTCATCCCAGGCAGATAGGCATCGATCAAGAGGCATGCCGCGCCGCCTGGATGATAGGCTTCGAGGAATGCCTCGCAGGTCGCGTAATCCTCGACCAAGCGGCCATCGTCCTCGAGAAGGGCGCGGATACTATTGCGCACATGCGTGTCGTCATCGACAACGAAGATGACCGGGCCGTTCCCGCTGGGCACTTTGGCGGTCTGCTCTGAGCGGGGCCGGCCTTTGGGAAGTAGCCGTTGGACCGCTTCGGTCAACTCCTGCAGTTTCACTGGCTTATTCAACTGGACGCAATCTTGAGCAGTAATGTCGCGCAATGTTGCGATGGAAATATCGGCCGTCAAAATGACGACCGGAATCGTACGCCCCTGTGTCTGCTGCACCTTACGGGCGAGCTGGAGCCCATCCATATCGTTCGGCAGGTTGAAGTCCGCGAGGATAAGGTCTGGTTTTATCCTTCTGCGTGCCAGCAATTCCAGCGCGGTTGCGCCGTCGGCAGCAATCGCGACTTCGTGTCCTTCATCCTTGAGGACAAGTTCGACCAGTTCACGGACTTCGGGATCGTCATCGACGACCAGGATGAGGCCGGTGCGGTGACTCGATAGATCGATCGGAATATCCAATTGGTCCAGGTGCGGTTCGAGCGTAACCGCCGTCTCGACGACTGTAAGCGGGACCTCGATCGAAAAGACCGAGCCCTTGCCTGCATGCGAGCGGACATGGACCCGGTGTCCCATCAGTTTGCCCAGACGCTGCACGATCGAGAGGCCGAGGCCCAGACCCCGCCTGCGTTCGCGCGCGGCGTTGTCGATCTGGTGATATTCCTCGAAGATTGCTTGAAACTCCGAATCCGGAATGCCGATGCCAGTATCCCAAACCTCGATGCTCAGCATATCGCCATGCCGACGGCAACCGAGCAGCACCTTGCCGTGCGCAGTGTATTTCATCGCGTTCGACAGCAGGTTGCGGATCATCTGCTCCAGCAGCCGACGATCGCTAAGTATGGAGAGATGGCAAGGGACCACGTGCAGCGTCAGTCCCCTGGCTTGCGCGTGGTAGGTGAACTCGTCCCGCAGGAGGTCGAGTTTTTCGTTGATCGGGAAGATGACAGTTTCGGGGTGAACGGTGCCCGCGTCGATCTGGTTGATGTCCAGCAGCGTGTTCAGCATGCCGGCCATTGCGCCTAAAGTCTGGTCCTGCAGCTCGACCAGCTTTTGTAAGGACGCGTCCTGTATCTTCCTCGCCAACAGACCCTGAAGCAGGGACATGGTTTGAAGCGGCTGGCGCAGGTCGTGACTCGCGGCGGCGAGAAACCGTGATTTCGCAACGTTGGCGAGGTCGGCCTGCTGTTTGGCCGCCTCCAGCGCCTTTTCGATTTCTTTCCGCTCGGTGACGTCGGTGAACGTGATGACCACGCCATCAACGCCGTTATCGTCGGTGTGGTAGGGCAAGACTCTGCGGACGTACCAGGCGCCGTTCTGTCCGTTGATCTCCCGCTCGATCGGTACATGGGTTTGCAGCATTGTTCGGGCGTCGCTGAGCAACATGCTGTCGGCGGCCAGCGAATTCAGGTCGGCGAGCGGTCGCCCGATATCGCTGGGGATGACTGCGAAGAGCGATTTGGTCGCCGGTGTGAAGAAGCGGATATTGAAGTCGGTATCGAGGAAAACCGTCGCGACGTCGGTACTATAGAGGATATTCTGCAGATCGTTGGAGGTGGTGCGCTGTCGGTCTAGCGTTTCCTGAAGCTGGCTGTTGAGCGCGGTCAGCTCTTCGTTCAGCGACTGCAACTCTTCCTTGGAGGTCAGCAGCTCCTCGTTCGTCGATTGAAATTCCTCGTTAACGGACAGCGCTTCCTCGTTGATCGCCGTCTGCTCCTCTCCCGATATTTCCAGGTTTCGGATCGCACTATGCAGTTCGGTTTTCGTGACATCGAGTTCGTGCTCAAGCTCTGCGACGCGCGAGACGTCCAGTAGCGCGATTGCCCGGCCCTGCTTCTGTTCGTACTTCGGCTCATCGACAAAGCAGACGAGCAGAAGCTGCTCGCCATCGCTCAGAACCGGCTGGATGTCGATGCTGAACGAGCCCTTGACGCCGTTATGGCTTGTCCGGCCGCCGCCGACGATCGTGCGTGCGTTCTCCTGAACCGCCTGTTGGATGGCTGCGCGCAGCTTGGTCCGCATCCCGTCGCGCGCCATTGCGAGCAAGTCGTGGCTGGGGCTGCCCGGTGCCACGCGCAAATAGCGGTCCGTCGGCCCCAGGGAATAGAGGCACTCGTGCTTCTGGTTGATCAGGACCGCCGCCGGCGCATGGTTCTCGATCACCAGCCTACGGCACAGTTCAGCAAGGGCTGTCTGGCGCGAGGGCGCCTGGCCTTGGCCGACCCGCGAGGGAACTCGCACGCCGTCCGCCAGTGAAAAGCCGATTTCTCCCGGTCGGCTGCGGCCGATGTGGCGATAGAGCCGTTCCGGCTTGGAGATCACCGCGAACCTTGAATCCAGCGTGCCAACGGTTTCGGCATTCCCGAGAAGGAGTATCCCGCCCTCGCGCAACGCGAAATGGAAAATCGAGACGACTTTGGCCTGCGCTTCTGGGCGCAAATAGATCAGAAGATTCCGGCATGACACCATGTCGAGGCGCGAGAACGGCGCATCGGCCAGAACATCCTGGACCGTAAAGACCACCGAACCGCGCAGTTCGGTTGTTACCCGATATTTATGCTCTTCCTTTGCGAAGAAGCGGGCCAGCCGCGCCGGCGACACGTTCGCCGCAATCGTTTCGGGATATAGACCCTCCCTTGCGTCGGCGACGGCATCAGGGTCAACGTCGGAAGCGAACACCTGCAGTTTCACATTGGACTTCGCCTCTATGATTGCCTCGCGAAACAGCATGGTGAGGGAATAGGTCTCCTCGCCGGTACTGCATCCGGCGATCCAGATGCGCAGCGGCTGATCTTCTGTCCGGTTGCGCAGCAGGTCGGGGATGACCTTCTCCGCCAGGAAGTCGAACACCTTTGGGTCGCGAAAAAAGCTGGTGACATTGATCAGCAGGTCCTTGGCGAGAAGTTCCAGCTCTCCCGTGTCGTTTCGCAGAATCTCGAGGTAGCGATCCATGCAGTCGATCGCGATCGCCGCCATCGCCATGCGCCGCTCGATCCGACGCTGCAGCGTTCCCGGCTTGTAAAGGGTGAAATCATGAGCGGTCTTGGTGCGCAGAAGAGCGATAATCTCGGTCAGGCAATTCGCGTCTTTGTCGTGCGGCGCTCTATCGTTCTTCGCGCCAGACAGCATCGGGCGTTCCTTGAACGCGAAAAGCGCGCCAGGAATTTTGGCGACCGGGAGAACGGAATCGACGGACCCCGTCGCAATCGCGCTTTGCGGCATGCCTTCATAGTCGGCCTCGTCGGGGTCCTGGACGATGACCAGACCGTGCTTTTCCTTGACCGCCTTCAACCCCAGGCTACCGTCGGCCCCGGTACCCGATAGAACCACGCAGATCGCGCGTGCGCCGTAGGCGGTTGCAAGGGAGTTGAGCAGGAAATCGAAGGGCAGTCGGGCGCCGTGCGGCGCGTTGGGCGCGGTAAGATGGAGGATACCGTCACTGACGGAAAGATAGGCGCCGGGCGGAATAATATAGAGATGTTCGCTTTCGATCAGCATCCCATCCGTCGCCTGACGCACAAGCATCGTTGTGTGTTCGGCCAGCAGGTCCACCATCAGGCTCTCGTGGTTGGGGTCGAGATGCTGGACCAGGATGAACGCCATGCCGTTGGCGGCGGGTAGCGCGCTTACCAATTTCGTACAGGCGTCGAGACCCCCCGCCGACGCGCCGATCCCGACTACTGGAAAATGCTCAAGCTCGTCCGGTCGGCCACGCGCAGGGGCATTGCGGCGGCCCGCTTGCGGTCGGGTTGCATTCGCCGGAAGCAGGTCGTTCTTTGGCATTTTTCCCTGATTCAGAAATCGCTGCCTCCAATCTGGAGGCGTGGCCGACATATGGCGTAAGGTGTGATGTACGGTGTTCGAGAGGTAATATTAGCGGCGGATTGCCAAGAACTGTCAATCGGCCAGTAATGCCCGCTCCGGCGAATAATATCTTGGCGCGGCCAATACTCACGGGACTATGTAGTTTTCGACACTACTCTTGGCAATTCGCAAGGGCAGCGTCGGAACCAAGAAACTTCAAACCGCCCGAAGGTTCCCTGCGCGCCGCCTTGTCGGTCGTAACCCCGATTCCGCTGCGTTTGCCCGTGGCTTCGCCATAACGCAGCACGAATATTTATGAACACGCTTCCGCACCATCGGCGGGGTGGTGACGCCGGCCGAGGCGCTGATGGTGCGGCGGTCGTCGAGATCAAGATCGGCCAACGCCGGGTCATCGAATATCTTCTCTCACCGCTCTTGCGGTACCGGCACGAAGGGCTGAGAGAGCAATAAGCGGCGGTCCGGGCAGACCCGACCTATGGTGGGCGATCGGCTTGCGGTCGCACAGCCTTGCCGGGGAAAATTCTGTGCAACCCAGGCCATATGTGGCCGTTTGAACCCTAAGGCTCGCGCTCAGCCGTTGATACTGGCGCGGTCAATTAATAGGGGGTTAACTTTGACGAAATGGTCGGACCGAAAGATCGAGAACTGCCTTTCTAATACGGCGATAATCCATGCTTCCGATACCGAAAGTCTGCGCGAAACAAAGCGGATGGTTGACCGGTTGACCGATGTGGCTAGGGCGTCGGCGCTCCAAAGCTGGCGAACCGCAAGCATAGTGTCGAACCATGAAACTTCGAGCCGTCCGAAGGTTCCCTGCGCGCCGCCTTGTCGGTCGTAGCCCCCTTTCCGGTGCGTTTGGCCGTCGGCTTCGCCATATCCAAGTGCGAATATTCCCATGGACGCCTTCGCGATCCTGATCGTGGTTCACAGCGATCTCGTATTGCAGCGATACAGCGGTGGCGCGGCGGGAGATTAACCATGGCGGCCCTCAAAACTGGTCAACTTCAGGACCGGCCGCCAGCAATATCACGATCGCAGTGTCCGCTGAGCTTAACCAGACGCCGCTTATCTTTTAACTATGTGCCGAGGGCGTCGGCGCTCCGAAGCAGATAATCCGTAATTCATAGCAGATCGGTGTTTGAGGGAATCGATGATGCTGACGTAGATGACAGAGTACGAATGGGACGACAGGGCGACAAGGGTCGCGATGACCGGCAGTTTCTGAAGCGATCCCCTCTTTTGCCGTACACATCGCCACTTAGCGAGCTCTGCCGGTCGGGTTTTGGCAGTTAGAACGGCGTGTGGGAGCGGTTCTGGCGGCGTTTTCGATCCTTCTTGCGAGCGCTGGCGGAGTTGAGCGATACGGCGCATCTGGTTCAGATGTTCGACAGTATCGTGGTGCACGCCATGTCTCGGCGGTGACGCAAAAGGGGGCAGAACGGCCATGCGCTCGGCCGCTCTCATGCGAGAGCCGGCCGGATCAAGCTACGGCTCGTCCGGGACGAACGAGGTTATTCTTGCGCGCCGGACATCTGACATGGTGCGGTTTACGCACCAACAATGGATGATAAGGTCGTGCAATGAACGTCGCATATCTCTAAACCCAGCGCATGTTCACCGCAAAAGAAGAGATCGAAATCAGTGGGGCCCTTGGGCTCCTCGCTGCATCCGTGCTCGATGCTGTTGTCGCCATCGATGGCGATGGGATCGTCGTTGCTTGGAATCCCACGGCTGAACGAACCTTCGGTTGGACGCCCGACGAGGCGATCGGCCGTTCCATGGGCGAGCTGATCGTCCCGCCACAGCACCGACAAAGTCATAGCCAGGGCATGGTCCGCTACCAGCAAACGGGCGAAGCGCGCGTGCTCAATCGGCGCATTGAGATTGCAGCCATCGATAAGAGCGGCCGCGAATTTCCGATCGAGTTGTCGATCGTTCCGATGTCGGCGGATAGCCCGGCCGTTTTCGTTGGCTTTCTCCGCGACATCAGCCAGCGGCGACAGGCTGAGGAAAGGCTCACCCTTAGTGAAGAGTCACTGCGTCTCACGACCGAGGCGGCTGAGATTGGAATTTGGGACCTCGATCTTGATACCAAAGTCCTGACCTGGTCCGACCGAACAAAAGCGATGTTCGGCATCTCTCCTGAAGTGCTGTGTAGCATGGACGACTTCTATGCCGGCCTTCATCCCGACGATTGGGCCGCGACCCGCAAAGCTTTCGCGGAAGCGCTTGATCCCGCAGTCCGGGCAACTTACGACGTCGAATATCGCACGATCGGCAAAGAGGATGGCATTGTCCGGTGGGTCGCTGCCAAGGGAAGGGGACTCTTTTCCGATAGCGGGAGGTGCTTCCGTGCCGTCGGCACTGCGATCGACATTAGTGCGCGCAAGCTTGCGGATGCCCGTCACGCTTTTATGCTTGAACTGAGCGACCTGCTGCGAGACGGCGATCCGGATGAAGCGCTTAGTGATGCCTGCGCTTTGATGGGCCGGTACTTCGGCGTTACGCGCGTTGGCTATGGCCAACTCGATCCCACCGAGAATGTATTCGACTATACTATCTGCTGGACCGACGGCCTAGTGCAGCCACTCTTGGGTCGATACCCGGCGCCTGCCTTCGGGACCAAGATCGTAGCCGAGCTCCGTCGCGGCGAGACAGTCGTCGTCGGCGACCTGCTTTCGGATCCGCTGAGCAATGAGGAAAAGACCCGAAATATTGCAACGACGGTCGACGTGCGCGCTATTTTAGTTGTGCCGTTTGTTCGCGCCGGGAAGCTGAAGACTATCGTTTATCTCAATGATCGGTGGCCTCGCCTTTGGAGGCCTGATGAGATCGCCTTCATGGAAGAGGTGGCTGAGCGCACCCGGCAGGTGTACGAACGGGGAGAAGCAGAAGCGGCGTTACGGACGCTAAATGCGACGCTCGAAGCCCGTGTTGAAGAACGAACGTCGCAGCTTCAGGCAGCTGAGGATGCTCTCCGCCAGGCGCAAAAAATGGAAGCAATCGGCCAGCTGACCGGCGGGATCGCGCATGATTTCAATAATCTGTTGCAAGGTATCACCGGCAGCTTGGAACTCGTCCAGAAACGCATCAGTCAAGGCCGGTACAATGAGCTGGAACGTTTCGTTTCCAGTGCTATGACCTCGGCTAATCGCGCGGCTGCGCTGACACATCGGCTACTGGCTTTCGCGCGCCGTCAGCCGCTCGACCCACGGGCGGTCCGGGCGAATCCCTTACTAGCCTCCATGGCAGACTTGCTGCGGCGTACGCTAGGCGAGAGAATTGACCTGGAGTTGGTATTAAATGACGAATTATGGCTTACACGCTGCGATCCTAACCAGCTGGAATCGACGGTCCTAAATTTGGCGATCAATGCGCGCGATGCCATGCCTAATGGTGGAAAACTGGTCATCGAGACGTCCAATATCCACCGCGATACCGGCAACATCGGGACACAGCACGCGCTCCACCCCGGGCATTTTATTTGCATTACAGTCAGCGACACCGGAATTGGAATGTCTCAAGAAACCGTCGCCAAGGCATTCGAGCCCTTCTTCACGACTAAGCCGATCGGTCAGGGTACCGGCCTGGGACTTTCAATGATCTATGGCTTTGCGCGGCAGTCCGACGGTGACGCTACAATCTGCAGCGGTCTCGGCAAGGGAACTAGCGTAAAGCTCTACCTGCCTCGCTTTCGTGGTGAAGCCGAGGATGACATTACGGTTTCCGGTGCCGCGCCAGACTCAGCCGCTGAGACCGGTGAGACTATTCTGGTTGTCGAGGATGAATCAGTTGTGCGAGCGCTCATCGTCGACGCCTTGAGCGATCTGGGGTATCAAGTCGTCGAAGCGGCCGATGGGCCGAGCGGGCTTGAACTTCTTCGTTCGCAGCGGAGCATCGACCTCCTGATCACAGATATTGGCTTGCCTGGCTTAGGGGGATGCCAAGTTGCGGATGCAGGACGTGAACTGCACCCCGCGTTGAAGGTTTTATTCATGACGGGTTACGCTGAGACCGCCATCGTGGCTTCTGGCTTCCTCCAGCCCGATATGGCCATGATTACCAAGCCATTCGCGATAGAGGCATTGGCGACACGCGTGCGAGAACTCATCGGGCCGGGCTGATCCCGCCGAAGCTGCGAATATGTTCCATAAACTGCTTGGTTGCGCGCCCCGTAGATCGGCTATCGAGCGAGCGATCGGCAGCATCCAGCAAGTCCGACCGTTCTTGAAAGTGGAGCCCGATGGCGCGGTAGAGCCGCTTGTGTTCAGCCATCGCTGTAGTGCGGGTCGCAGAAGCGGCCCCGATATCAAGAATTCCGCACAGAGAAGCTGATGACGCTCGCGGAGTTCGGGTGTGCAGAGATTCCCATCTTGACGCCGAGTCACTCGATATCGAACGCGTCGTTAACGCAAAGAGAGGGGACGAAATGTTCAACGCGGCTGGCAGCGCATATTGTCTGATGGCTGCTTCATCGGTGGTGATCAACGCGGTTGCCGGCCGTGTTTTCGTTCGTGTTGAAATTCTGGCGCGATGGAGCGCCATGTCCAGTCTGCCAGCACTGGCGGTACCCGTGCCGGCTCTACTGCCGGTGCAACGACTGTTCAATAATCCGATTTTATTGAGCAGAATTTGAAATATGGAGCGGGTATTTGCTGTGATCGTAGCGTTCGAAAATCTTCATCGGAGGCTGTTTCAGGCGCCCTCCGTTCCAAGGGCGGTGCCTCAACCCGAGCGCAAGCATCTCCGGGGGAGTTGACAGGCCACAAGTCAAGAAGCTCTTTAAGGCGAACCTTGCCGGAATTCAGTACTCGAAATTTCGGAATTCGGATTTATGAGGGCCATCAAGTGTTTCCGAAAATCGC
>JAQGIF010000380.1 GCA_028291345.1 Rhodospirillales bacterium
GAAAACGCAGCGCGCTGCTTTGGGAACCACGGAGTGTCGGACGCCACTTACCACGCGCTTCGGCAGTTCCTTGGTTTCGGCAGGGCCTAAGCGAGGACAATCCACCAGGTAAAGTTTGCCGTTTCAATTGCCGTTTCAGTTTCAACTTTGAAACGGCATTAAATAGCCTAAGCATCTGACAATTTTGGCGCGCCCGGAAGGACTCGAACCTCCAGCCTTCTGATTCAGTCTCAATGACTTAGACCACTTTAGCAACTTTGAATGCGTATCAACCACTTTGACCGCGGTCACGTAGCCCGGCAATCTCCCGATTACTCACGATCACCGACGATGCCCCATGATCACCGCGGGGGAAGAGGGTGGGTCGGCGTGGTCACCCCGTTTCGGGTGCTGAGCGGCTCTTCCGCCCATAGTTTCGCCGCAATCGTTCCACGTCGGCACGGCTAACCGGCCAGCCGGCTGCATGGTAGGCTCCCAACAAGATCCAAAACGCGTCATCAGTGTGACCGTGGTGGGCATACTCGGCGAGCCCGTCAGCTAGCGCTCGCGCCGGTTACTTGCGCAATCGGAGCGGCGTTACGCTACCGTCACGGCGACCTAGAGCAGAGGGATTACGATGACTGTACATTCAACTCGGCGCGCCGGCTTCGGAGCTCTGTGTTAAATGCACTGTCACCGTAATTCCATCTGCCTTGGCCTGTGGCCTTACGAGTTCGCGCCACCTTCATAGATGATCTGGACGCGACGGTTCTGAGGTTCCCTCACCCCATCTGCGGTCGGAACCAGCAGATCGCGCTTGCCCTTGGCCACGATCACGATCTCAGACGACGCGATGCCGTCCTTCTCAAGCTGCGCTGCGACCGATTCCGCGCGGCGGCGGGACAGGCGCATATTGTAAGCGTCCGAACCGACGGTATCCGTGTGACCGGTCACGGTGAGCTGGGTCACCTTTGCCGGCCCAGCGTTCTTGGCCGCCATGTCGACGATCTCGACCGCTTGAGGCGTCAGGTCCGACTTGTTGAAGTCGAAGAACACAAGATAGCTGCGCGGAGCGGGCGCCGGAGCCTGAACTGGCGGCGGTGTATAAACCGCGGGCGTTTCAGGCGGGGCGGAGGAAGCGCCCCATTTGAGTGAAAGGTCCACGCCATAGGTTGCGGGCGGTGAGATGTTGCCGTCCACGAAGCCGATGACCGATCCGGGCAGAATCTCAGAGAAATACTGCTGGTCGGTGATGTTCTTGCCCCACAGCGATACCTTGCCCTCCACGGGACCCATCGGGATGTCCGCCAGGCTGACGCGGGCGTTCACGATCACCTGGTCCGGCGTCTTATAGCTCTCCAGGAGATGTGTGCCAGGGCCGCGGGCCGAGGGGGCCGTGGGGCCCCAGTCGATCAGGCCGATATAATTCACCTCCAGCCTGGCCGACGGCGTCATGCCGGCGATCTCGTCGAAGTTATAGTCACCGGACACGCCGAACGACAGTTTGGGGGCGTGGTTCTCGGGGATCGCGGAGGGGTTCTGGTTCTCATCCAGCGAATAGCGCGTGTAACCGACATTCGCCGACAATATCAGGCGATCCGTCGGAACGTACGTGATCTCCGATTCCCCACCCCAAATCCGTTCGGCTCCAGCATTCACGATGCAACCGATCTGGATGCCATTGCAGTCCAACGGGTTGAAGTCGAAGGTCTGGTAATGCCGGAAGTCGGACCAGAAGATGGCGGTGTTGACCCGCAACTGCTTGCCCAACAGATCGGCTTTCTCGCCCAACTCGAACTGGGTCATCGACTCGGGCCCGAAACTGACGCCGTTATACGACCCGCCCGAAATATAGCCGCTGCTGGCCTTGCCATAGACGAGCACGTTGTCGGTCGGGCGGTAATTGACGCCGCCCAGCCAGTCGACCCGCTGATGGATGTTTTCCGCGGTCAGCGAAGGAGTCAATGGGTAGCGGGACTCCTTGTCGTCGCGCGTGTAGCGGATGCCCGCCACCAGATCGAGATTGTCCAGCAGGTGCACGTTCGCCTGGGCGTATTCGGCGATGCTCACGGCGTTGCCGTCGCTGATCGTCCCAACCGCGGGAAGAACGCCGCCAGGCGCCGACGCGAGAACGGGATAGCCGTCGGGGTAATGGAATTGCTCATAGAAATAGAGCTGCCCCGCCGTGAGATCGACCCACTGGCTCTTGTAGGTGAGGTTGAATTCGTTGCTCAGCTGATGCTGGTTCACCTGTCCGATGCTGGTGAAGGGCAGGAAGTCGTTGCCGAGGGGATCGACGAGGGCGTTCCCGCCGTCAAGCTGGCTGGCGAAGGATTGCTGCAGCCGGCGATAGGCGACGATGTCCTTGAGCTGGATATTGTCGCTCAAATCGTACGTGGTCGTCAGGCTCGCGCCATAGGTCTGCAGATAGACCTGGATCGCCTGCGAGTTGGACACCGCATCCTGCGGCGTCCGGCTGACCACGATCGTGCCCCTGGAGTGGTTGCCGAACGTGCCCGTCCCGTAGGGCGGCGGGTAGGCAAGGTTGCCCGGCGACCCGATATCCAGAAGCTGGATCGCGGGCGGGTTTTCGTATTCGCCGGTATAGTCGAACTTGGCCTTGAAGCTCAGCCCCTCGATCGCGGGCGGGTCATATCTGAGCGAGGCCATGAACCCGTCGGCGTCATGCGCGCCCAGGTCGCGCTGCGAAAGGCCCGGACCGACGGCGCCGAAGGTGAGCTTGCTCGGGTCGACATAATGTCCGGCGTCCAGGTTCTTGATGTAACCGTCGTCCTGTGAATGGAGATACGTCAGCGACAGGCGGAAACCCGCGAGTTCGTCGAAGTCGACCCTGGTCTTGTTGCGTATCTCTCCCAGGTTGCCGAACGACAGATCCTCGGAGACGCCGAACGTGCCGGTGGGATCCCTGGTGATGAAGTTGATGGCGCCGCCGACCGAATCACGCCCGAACAGCGTGCCCTGCGGCCCGCGCAGCACCTCGATCTGCTCGACGTCGGCGAGGTCGAAGACCTGGCCGCTGGCGCGGGCGACATAGACGCCGTCGACATAGATGCCGATGCCGCTGTCGGTCTGCACCGTGCCGGTGTTGTTGGCCTCGATGCCGCGCAGCGTCATCCACGGGGTGGACGTGCTGCCGTTCATCGAGGCGCCCTGCATGATAAAGAGGTTGGGCACCGTGCCAGCGAGATCCATTGCGTTCAGGATTCTGGCATTCGCCAGGATGGTCGGGCTGAGCGCGGTCACCGACACCGGGACCACCTGCTGATTTTCGCTGCGCTTCTCCGCCGTGACGACGATCTCCTCCAGGGTTCCGCCGCCAGATGCCGCCGGAGCGCTGGCCTGCTGAGCCGAGGCGGAGTGATGACTGAGCGCGGCGATCGCCGTGCAGGCCAACAGTCCGGCAATTTTGTATTTTCGCACCGATTCCTCCCCATATTGTCGCCCGTATTGCTGGATCGTTAGCGATCTCTCCGGGCCTAGCGAATTGTAGTCATGAGCCACGCGTCATAACAAGGAATTACTTATCACCGGTCAATATTCATGCTCGGATTTGGAAAGACCGTGTCAAGGTTATTAGAGACAGAACGCAAATTGAGGTCAGATGCCGGAAAAATGCGGCCTCTCGCGCGGGGTCAGACGCTCCGGAAAAACCTCACAGCACGCCGCACATGAACATCGACAATCTCGCACAGGACAAAGCAGGTGCTGGTTACCGACGATCAGCCGATTGAGCATGCTTACTTTCTCACCGGATGAATCGGCTCGGTCGTATCGACGATATCCGAGTCCGGAGCCACCGAGGTGGGCATTTTCGGCCGTGACGGACCGTCCGGTATCGATCTGCTGCTGGGCTCGGATCGTTCGCCCAACGATACTTTCATACAAGTCGACGACACCTCCGCTTTCCGCATCGGCGCCGACGACCTGCGCCGATCCGTCCTGAGCCTCGCGATAGATCTCAACCGGGCGCCCGAGGGCCACTTCGCAGACCTGGGAGCACAAGTCCTGAAACGCCTTCCATCCCATCGTATGCAGCGCCAGATCGGACCATGGGCCAACCGCTTCGCGCTGGAACCGGCAGAGGCTTCGACGTCGGGAGTTCCGCCTCGACCGTGGCTGACTCCAAGTCAATCCCCGTCATCAGGATTGCGTTGTCGGCTGTTCACCGATTTCCATAGCATACGCCCTTTGTCGGGCATTTTCCGTGGACGACAATGCCCATGAGTCGACAAGGAAGCGAGGATCTTGGCGATGCGCCCGGAGCGGAGGTCACAGATCAGTCGATGCAAGCGCCGACCTAGGGTTGCTCCGTAGCGACAGGAAAGTGAGTAGACGTCACCTTTAGGTAAAAATGCGCCGACTCTGGGTTCGATGGCGAAATCGGACAAGCTTTGACCATTCGTAGGGATGGCGTGGGAAGCCTGAAGGCGATGTGTAGAGCCCAATACCCCCGTCGGTCGGGAAGCCTTGCCCCATAAGCGAAAATTTGGCGCGCCCGGAAGGACTCGAACCTCCAGCCTTCTGATTCGTAGAAAGTCCCGAGCGGCGCTCGAATAACCAGATTACCAAGATCGTAGCAGCATGGTGCATGGCCCTCCGGTCATTGCCCGTTTCTGGTAGCTCGGTCGCCAACGGCGTCAGCTTCTTTCTCGCACACGTAAGCCCCGGCTTTCGTGTTGCCGTACATCGTTGACCCTGGAAATGGTAAACGCCGGTTGGCAGATTTAGCCAAACAACCGTATCAGTAGGACAGTGCTGCTGGGCCTGCTGTTCAGTGTTGAACAGCGCCGGTCTGTTGCTTTGCGCATAGC
>JAQGIF010000381.1 GCA_028291345.1 Rhodospirillales bacterium
AGTGAGCTGATGACGGCAACGATCCTGTCCCGCCGCGCGGGCGGATGAGCTAAAATCCCTGATCGAATTAAGTTCCGTCCCTGTTCGGCCGAATTAGCCCGTATTGTGCAGCGCTGGTTGGCGGATGTAGCATAAGCTATTGAAATATCGTATAAATCGGGTGTCTAGACCAACTCACGCGATTTTCCCCGAGGCCAACGCTTCGAGCCTATCCGATTAACCCAAAAACAGCGCCGCCCATTCTCCCGACCCCGTCCGGAGACACCGACGTGCGTCAGCGCGCCTCGGCAACCCAAAAATATCGGTCGGAAATCCCCGCCGGCGCGCCGGTAAGGTCAAAGCGCTGCATAATACAGGCTAGCTGTCCCGTCTTCGCCAATGCACTTGGATTTGTCGGCGCGAGAACAGTTCCGCCCGCTGCCGTGGAGCCCGCTCTATCGTCACATTTGCTTCCCAGGTCGCCCGTTGAAGGCGATGCATCGCTTCGCATGCTGCCGCGATGGTGCCGGATCAAACGAGACATGAGGAACTCTGTTCCTGCCGCAAGCAAATATAACTAGCCTTATACCTGGAACTTATTTCCCGCCGATCTCGTGCTACTTGCATCGGGCCAAAAGTTGGAGTTCAGGCGATGCAACCGTGGAAGCTAGCAAAAGAGACGGTCTCGAATTTCATGGCGGACGGTGCGCTGAGCCAGGGAGCCGCAATCGCCTATTACACGATTTTCTCGATCGCTCCGGTCCTCGTCATCGCCATAGCCGTCGCGGGACTAGTGTTTGGGCAGGACGCCGCCCAAGGGGCGATCGTCAGCCAGCTGAGCGGCCTTATGGGGCATCAGAGTGCCGACGCTATTCAAGGCATGATCAAGAGCGCGGCGAACCGCAAATCCGGGGTGATCGCGGCTGTGCTGGGCATCGGCACCTTGCTGGTCACCGCAAGCGGCGTGTTCGGGCAAATGCAAAGCGCTCTCAACCTGATTTGGAAGGCCGAACCGAAAACCGGGGTCTCGCGCCTGGTGAAAGCGAGGATCGCAAGCCTGGGATTGGTCGTGGCGCTGGGCTTCCTCCTGATGGTATCTTTGGTCGTCAGCGCCGCGATTTCGACATTGGATAACGTCCTGAACGGATTCCTGCCGGGCGCTCATATCCTCATGCAAATCGGCAGTTTCGGGATATCGCTCGTACTGATCGCCGTGCTGTTCGCCGCAATCTACAAGGTCCTGCCGGACAAGCAGATCGCGTGGCGCGACGTTGCGGTAGGAGCGCTGGTGACATCATTGCTGTTCACGATCGGCAAATCGCTGATCGGATTCTATATCGGACATAGCGACATCGCTTCGAGTTACGGCGGCGCCGGAGCCTTCGTCATCGTCCTGCTCTGGATCTATTACTCTTCCCAGATCTTTCTCCTGGGCGCCGAGTTCACCCATGTCTACGCTCAGACGCATGGCAGTCACAGGGGTGAAGGTTCTGCGCGCGACGCGCCACCGGCCACGCGTAATGGTGACAAGGCTAAAGGCTAAGCGGGACCCGGTCGAAGTTGACGCGGCAGCCCGATCGAAGCAGCCTTTGAATGCAGTCTGGTCTAACTTCTGTCTGACCAAGCCGCTACCACTACCGACGTAGTCTCCATGCACCGGACCGGCACCCGATTTAAGCCTGTACGGTGCAGGCGCGGTTCGTTCTGTTGGGCCTGACCGCACCAAGCGATACCGAGCGGGATCATCAAGCCGGCCATGCAGTATTCAGGGAATAGTTCGATAACGCTCGTTGGCAGGCGGTGAAGCGGCCGTGTGATGCCTTCCTCATGTTGTGGGTTTTACCAGTCGCGTTAGCCCTGATGGGCTGTGTCCAACAGGGAGCGACCGATGCTGAGAAGCATGCCACGCTACGCGCCTGGGTGAGCTGCATACGGCATG
Source organism: Rhodospirillales bacterium (assembly GCA_028291345.1). Taxonomy (GTDB): domain Bacteria; phylum Pseudomonadota; class Alphaproteobacteria; order BOG-932; family Roseiterribacteraceae; genus BOG-932. The sequence continues at coordinate 1,919 of JAQGIF010000381.1, forward strand.
CCGCCGACCAACTGGATGATGGAAGATCAGACCCCGTGAGCATCGCATTCGGGATTGAGCCGGTATGCGCCGGTCTTTATGGCCAGTTCACCGAGGCGATCGTTGCTTCCGAGAAGACCGAAGACGCCATGTCTGATCTGCGGAAGCTTTACGCAACGCAGGAACTGCCGCTGATCACCACCGTCGTTTTGATACGTCGGGCGAACAAGACTCCCCCTCCCATTGCAGAACCCGTGAGCAACATGCGGTCAGCGATAGAAGATTAGTGGCTGCTTTGAGGTCTCGCGGTAGTTAGCGGAACACTCATCACGACGCACGTGGAGGCCCCGCGTGTGAGTTTTCAGTTTTTATGGACATTGCACCCGACTCTGTCACTTTGCGGTGCTTCGCGACCGCCAACATGGTTCTTTGCAATTGGCGGCTGGAGAATGTCTCCAAGGCGGCGCGCAGTTCGGCTGCCTTGTTCGATGATGTGCCACCGCTTTCTGCTTTTGCTGATCCATGTGGCGCTACCGAGCGCGACGATCGCAAAACGAAACCGTATTCTTATCATTTATCGAGAAGCTTGGCTTTCCTGCTTTGAGTTGTGCTGGACCGCCAGCTTCTGGCCATCTTTATCGCCGCATATATCGAGAAGACATTTGCGATTTCCCACTGTGTCGCTTTTGCCGGGCGGAAGCTCTCGTCATGGTTTTCCCTGCTGATGTTCTCGGCCACTCGCCCCGTAAACAATCAACCCATGCGCCAAAATACCGATATTGGAACTCCTGCTTCCGGTGTCAGAGCTCTTGAGTCTGTGAAAAAAGACGACGCGATCGCGCCAACCTGCGCAACAATACGTCGTGACGGTGAATCTGTTTGTGCCCGGCCTTCGCCGCCTCGTGTTATCGGCTTAATGTTATATTGAACACTGTTGTCGCCTCCATGAGAGGAGGAGAATGTCCCGCCGCTCAAACACCACGGTTACAGTGATGGGCCGAAAGCGGTTGGTCCGCTTTGAGATCGCACCCCAAAGGAGCGGACATTCGGCGACGGATAAGGAGGTCCGGGAACGACCTCTGCGGCGGAAACGCATATTGAGTCCCTACCGTCAATAATTGTCCTAATGTTATGTGTCATCTGTCAAAATAATTTACACCGACAGAGCAATGGTCAAATAAATCGA
>JAQGIF010000015.1 GCA_028291345.1 Rhodospirillales bacterium
TTGGCGGCTTCGGTGGGGAGGCGGTGGCCGGTGCGGCGGCAGGCCACGGCGACAAGCAGGTCAAGTCGGGCTCGGCCGAGGATGCCGCCTTCATCCTCAAGAATGCCGCGTCGGTGATCATCATCCCGGGCTACGGCATGGCGGTGGCCCAGGCGCAGCACGCATTGAAGGAAATGGGCGACGTGCTGCAGAAGGAGGGCGTCCAAGTCCGCTATGCCATCCATCCGGTGGCGGGGCGCATGCCGGGCCATATGAACGTGCTGCTGGCCGAGGCCAACGTGCCTTATGAGGACGTGTCCGAGATGGACGAGATCAACCGCGATTTCGCCCAGACCGATGTCGCCTTCGTCATCGGCGCCAACGACATCACCAACCCCGCCGCCAAGAACGATCCCACCTCGCCAATCTACGGCATGCCGATCCTAGATGTGGAAAAGGCCCGCACCGTCCTGTTCATCAAACGCTCGCTGGCCTCCGGTTACGCCGGCATCGAGAACGAATTGTTCTTTTATGACAATACGATGATGCTGTTCGGCGACGCGAAGAAGATGTGCGAGAACATTATCAAGTCGCTGGAGGCTTGAGCGCCCTACCAGGGCGTGTCGCTCGAGCATGCCTTTACCGAGCCCATGACGGTCATAAGCCAAACTGACCGGCAAGGGGAAATAGTTAGGCGGCGCGCGCTACATACAGCATTTCATACCCCAGAAGCCCCGGCGCTGCGCGACAGGCTGCGCGATCGGCGGGCTCCAGCAGCCATTTCGGCAGGACACGCCTGACCGGTCCCAGCGGCAGGCCGCCCTCGGCTACCGCCTCAATCACGCTGAAACCATTCCGCTCCAGCAGGCGGCGGGCCGATGCGAAGCTATACCAGCGCACATGTGTGCGATCCATCAGGCCGCTTTCGGTATATTCGAAATCGCCGAGCATCAGCCGAAGCCTGCTTTTCCAAAGCATCAGATTGGGCAGCGCAATGATTAGAACGCCGGATGGGGCCAGATGGGCTCGAACGTCGGTCAGCAGCGCCTCCGGCTGGACGATGTGCTCCAGCACATGGCTGCAGATTACGGCGTCGTAGAGCTGTTCGGCCGGCAAGGGCGGGAGGCCGGTTTCAAGATCATGCGCATAAATTTTGGCGCAATAGGCCTTCGCATCCTCCGCCTCCTGCGGCGACAGGGTAATGCCATCGACGCACTGGCCGCGCAGCGACAGCACGCGCGCATTGCCGCCGCTGCCGCACCCGACATCGAGGATCCGGGTGGCGCTCATTGGCACGCGGCGCAACACTGCGACGCTGCTTTCGCCCTGATAGGAGATTTGCGGGTCGGGCACGTTGCTCTGTTGTTTTGTTTCCCTCCGACTGACATACGCGATCCGCGAGGCAGCACCAATGAGAATAGCCGGTCACAGCCTGGGGTAGCTTGAGGAAAGACGCATTCGCGCGGATCGAGAGCCGCTTTGTCGCGGCGGACCACCGTGGTCGGCTGGCAGCTGCGCTAGTTCGCTGGATGGCATAGCGATCGCCGGACGGGGACAACGTCATCATTTGGATCGCTGGCAGGCTGCCTTAGGCCTCAATCGGCGGGGGCGAGGCGGCCCGGGCGATAGAGACGGCCAACACCGCCGCGGCGAAGACAGATCCGATAATCCCACGGCTCATTCCAGGCTCTCCCGTTCAGCATGGCGATAGCTTTTCCTATCGGAGCGCTGCGGCCGGCGCGAGCAGTAAATATCGTATTGTCGTGTGAAATCCCCGAACGACTTTATTGTGTCGCTCCCCGGAAACTGCAATTCATCATGTCTGCAATCACCGGCAAAGCCGGGCTTCAGGGGAGGAGGATCGATATGTCTACGCAAATCGAGAGTCGCTTTATCGAGACCAATGGGCTTCGCCACCATTACTTGACCGGGGGTAGCGGACCCTTGGTCCTGCTCTGCCATGGCTTTCCCGAGCTGTCCTGGTCCTGGCGGCACCAGATCCCGGCATTGGCCGCGGCCGGATACCAGGTGGTCGCGCCCGATATGCGCGGCTATGGCGACACCAAGGGACCGGTCGATCCACGAGCCTATACCAACCTGGATGTACTGGGCGACATGGTCGCGCTGCTGGATGCGCTGGGCGAGAAACAGGCGGTGATCGTCGGGCATGATTGGGGATCGCCGATCGCTTGGCTGGCCGCGACTTTGCGCCCCGACCGGTTCCGTGCGGTGGCCTCGCTGTCGGTGATGCACAATCCGCGTATGCCGATGTCGCCGCCCGATTTCGCCAAGGCGAACGACATGGCCGATCTCTACTGGCTCTATTTCCAGCCGCCCGGCCAAGCCGAGGCGGATATGGAACGCCACACGCGCGAAACCTTTCTCCGGCTGATGTACGGCGTATCCGGTGATGCTGCTCAGCGCGGCGAGAGCTGGAACCTGCGCGTCGATCCTAAAGTCGGTCTCGTCAATTCCCTGGTTCGGCCGAATGCTCTGCCTGCCTGGCTCACCGAGGATGACCTGAACCGCTATGCCGGAACCTATGCCCGCACCGGCTTCACCACCTCACTGAACTGGTATCGCTGCATGGCGCGAAGCTGGCAGCTTTCGGCGGCTTGGGCGGACGTGAAGGTCTCAGTCCCGGCTTTGTTCATCGGCGGTCGCAACGACCCGACCCTGACCCAGCTTCAAAGCGGCACGGACGCCATGCGATCGGTGGTCACCGACCTGCGCGATGTCATCATGGTCGATGCCGGCCACTGGGTTCAGCAGGAAGACCCCGAGGCGGTCAGCGCCGGGCTGATCCGATTCCTGAAGGGGCTGTAATCCCCAATTGTCCCGGTACGCCGGTCATAGAACCCGCCGACCCGACATCCGGCGGGTGAACAGGCGCTGCGTTCGAAGCGGCGATCATTCGCCATTCCGCGCCGCTCGATGCGGCGAGGTGACCGGGACGCGGCCCGGCGCCACGTGCGATGCCAGGATTGTCGCGTTGCTCATACCCCAGTGTCCTTCAGTATTTTCCACACTTCGGCGGTGTTCGGCGCTATATTTCAGCCGTGCCCCGGCGAACGGGGATGGGCGCTCGACGATTGGGACGAAAAAATTGTCACGATTGGACCTCGATCGGTCGATGGTGGCCGGCAACGGCCGTGTGCTTTCTGCTTCGGCGATATTGGATGCGCAGAGCGAGATCATTGATGCCATCGCTGCGGGAACCGAATTGCGCAGGACGCTGCGCCGGGTTGCATTGATCATTGAGCGGCTGACGCCGCCGGCGCTCTGCTCCATCCATCTTCTCGATCCCGATGGGCTGCATTTGCGTCACGGTGGCGCGCCCAGCCTGCCCGACAGCTTCAACGATTTTATCGATGGTGCCGAGATCGGGCTCCACGCCGGCTCCTGCGGCACGGCGGCGTTCCTGCGCGAACGCATGATCGTGAAGGATATTGCCAGCGACCCATTATGGGCGGATTTTCGCGCCGAGGCCCTGCCGCTGGGTTTGCGGGCTTGCTGGTCGCAACCGATCGTCGATGAAGCCGGGACTGTGCTTGGGACCCTCGCGCTCTATTATCGCGAGCCGCGGTCGCCATGCGATGCCGATCTCGAACTGGTCGATCGGATGGCCCGTCTGGTTCGCGTCGCCCTGGTTCAGGACCGCAAGGAAAAGGTTCTGATCGAGACCGAACAGAAATTGCGCGACTATCTGGCGGTCTCGTCCGATTGGCTGTGGGAGCAGGACACCGAGCGGCGTCTTATTTATCTGTCCAGCGACGTGCTGGGCATGGATGCGGCTTCGCTGGTCGGCAAGGCAGGCTGGGATACGGTCGTCGAGACGATTTCCCCCGATCAGATCGAAATCTATGACGCGGACATCGCCGCCGAACGGCCGTTTCGCGGCCTGCGCATGCAGCAGGTCGGCGCAACCGGCGATATTCATTATCTGAATGTCGGCGGAAAGCCGATCTACGACGCGGACGGTAAGTTTCGGGGATATCGCGGCACCGCCCACGACACATCCGCGCAGGTCGCGGCCGAGGCGGAAAGCCTGCGCTCGAAGCTGCTAGCGGAGGACGCCAATCGGGCGAAGACGGAGTTTTTGGCAAATATAAGCCACGAATTGCGTACACCTCTGAACGCCATTCTCGGCTTTTCCGAGATCATGGAGGGGGCGCTGCTGGGGCCGCTGTCGGAGCGTTATCAGCAATATGCGGCGGATATTCATACATCCGGCCAATACCTGCACAGGCTGGTCACCAATATCCTCGATCTCTCGAGGATCGAAATGGGCCGTGTCGAACTCGATGAGGAAACCGTCGAGATCTCCGAACTGATCGAGAGCAGTATCAACATGCTGAAGATGCGGGCCGACGAGGGGGCGGTCCGGCTGGAGGTAACACCTGTGCCGGATTTGCCGCCGGTTCGCTGCGATCGTCTGCGGCTGCAACAGTCACTGATCAACCTGGTTACCAACGCCGTCAAATTCACGCAAAGATATGGCTGCGTCACTGTCTCGGCGACGATGATGGACGATGGCCTGGCGCTCAGAGTGAGCGATACCGGAATCGGCATGAGGCCCGAGGACATACCCAGGGCGCTCGAGGCGTTCCGCCAGATTGAACCGCAACTCAACCGCCGCCACGATGGGGTGGGGCTCGGGCTAGCTCTCACCAAATCCCTGGTCGAGCTTCACGGCGGCCGGCTGGAGCTGATAAGCGCCTTGGGCAAGGGCACTACCGCCACGATCCACCTGCCGGCCGCGCGAATCGTCAATCAATCGGGATAGAAGAATCCGGCCATCAACAAGCGGCCGGGAAGATCATTCCACAGTGCATTATCATGAGACACCATATCGCCTGGGACTCAAGGCCGGTGCATCGGATTGCCATTCCGAGAACGAACAATTGCCGGCCAGGAATGCCCATGGGGAATGGGGTCGAGAGGCGAAAGGTCGAAGGGCGCATTCCAATGCCCGCCCCCGCCGGACGACGGCCGGTCGCGATGCTGTTCGCCTGTCGATTTCCGGGCGGTTTTCGTGGGCTTGCCCGGCTTGTACCTTGTGCTGGTGCTGGTGCTGGCCCCGACCTGACGATCGTTGCCGTTAGTGACGCCTATACGCGCGGCACGATGACTGTCGCGGGCGAGATTCTCGGCCGCGGCATCTCCGACGTCTTTCCCGACAAACCCGGCGCCGACAGCGTCGGCAATCTCCATGCGTCGCTCCAACGGGCGCTGGAACTCCGCTGTCCCGATCCGATGGCGGTTCAGAAATACGACATTGTCCGGCGGGCGGTCAGGATAACAGCGTCGCGTCAGTGGCTTGCGCTTTACCATTCTCTTGAGATGCCGCCTTACCGATTGCGGCAGTCAGCCACATGCACGCCGTTTCCGAATAGGTGGTAACCGACCTCAAGCGGGTGCATAGTTTTCCCAATATGAATGTGTATATCCTCGCCGGGGCTTCATAGTGACCCCATACGCGCCGGCGGCATCCGCCGTTACCTGGATGTCGGCGTGGCGCGGTACGCGGTTCGCCTGGCTGTCGGCGCTCACAGCTTCCGTGCTGCTGATGCTGGCTCCGGCCGTGTGGAACGGTTTTCCCTTCATGTTCTACGATACCGGCGCATTCATCGAGATGGCGGTACAGGGCGGCTTCAAACCCGAGCGCTCGGCGTTCTATTCCGTGTTTCTGTCTGCGTTCTGGCCGCGCTTCAGCCTGTGGCCGGCGATGGTGGCGCAGGTGCTCATGACCGTGCTGGTAATGGCCGCGTTCGGGCGCGTCGTGCTGCCCGGTCTGTCCCCCTGGCGCTTCTTCACCCTGATCGTTGCGCTCAGCCTCTGCACGGGCTTGCCCTGGTACGCGGCCGAGGTGCTGCCCGATATATTGGCGCCGCTCTCCGTTCTCTGCCTTTATCTGATCGGCTTCCACGGTGCTGCTTTGGGCTGGCCGCAGAAGACGGCATTGATCGCGGTGGCGATTTTGGGGATCACTTCGCACGCCTCGCATCTTGGGCTGGCGGCGGGCCTCATCGCCGTCATCGGGCTCATGCAGGCTGTTACGCGGCATGTGACCTTGATCTCAGCATCACCGCGCGTAGTGTTGCCGGCACTCGTCTTCGCCCTGTCCCTGCTATCGCTGGTGGTGAGCAATTTCGCGCGCACCGGCGACGTGTTCCTCAGCCGCTCCGGGCCGGCTTTCCTGTTCGGCCGGTTGGTGCAGGACGGGATCGCCAAGCGCGTGCTCGACGACACGTGCCCGGGGTCCGGTTATCGCCTGTGCGCTTATAAGGACAGTCTTCCCAAGGATGCGAACGACTATCTATGGGGACACGAATCGCCGTTTCAAAGCCTGGGCGGCTTCGAGGGCACCGCCGGCGAGGCGGAGAGCATCATCGTTGAAAGCGTGAAGCGCTATCCGTGGATTCACCTGAGGATGGCCGTTTCGAACACGGTTGAGCAGCTGACCACGTTCGAGACCGGGGATGGCATAGAACCGTTGAACGAGATTCCGGTGCCGGCGATCACGCAACATCTGCCCGGGCAACTGGAAGGTTACCGGGCATCCCGACAGCAGAACAGTCAGATTACGTTTCGCTGGATCAACGCGTTGCAGGTGCCGATCTGCGCGCTCTCCTTCGCCGCGCTGAACGCGATCCTCGTCAGTTCCGCGCTGCGGCGGGATTGGACCGATCGCATCTTCCTGCCGGCCTTCTTGCTGGCTGCGCTGTTCGGCAACGCTTTCATCTGCGGGGCGCTATCGAACCCGCAAGATCGCTATCAATCCCGGTTGATGTGGGCGGCGACCTTCGTCGTTCTTTTACTGACAAAACGGCTTCAGTCCAGATTGTGGTACGGGGCGCTGGCGGTAATGAAGAATTTCCGCACGCGCGTCATTGGGCCGCCCGATATCGGAGTGGCAACGTAGTCAGCGCCCGTATATCAGCACATGCTGCCAGGGCAGCTCCTCGTAGCGCCGCACGAGGTGCAGCCCGACGGCTGCCATTTCGGACGATAGCTGCGCCACTGTCATCTTATGATGGGGCAGGATGGGGACGGCGGGGTCTTCGCCGCGATATTCGACGAAGACGACCTGCCCGTTGGGCTTCAGCCCGCGCACGATGCCGCGCATCATCTCCAGTGGCTGGTCGAATTCGTGGTAGGCATCGACCAGCAGCACCTTGTCGACGGTTCCCGCCGGCAGGTGCGGATCCTCAGTGGAGCCCAGTAGCGGGCGCACATTGCCGACGCTGGCCCTGGTGACGTTCTCGCGCATCAGATCGATCATCTCGGGCTGGATATCCTCGCCGATGACCGATCCCTGCGGCACCTTGCGGGCGATGCGGATCGAGAAATAGCCGGTGCCCGCGCCGATATCGGCGACGACGTCAGTGGGTTTCAGTTCCATCGCGGCGATGACCCGATCCGGCTGCTCCTGCGTCAACCGCTCGGGCCGCTCCAGCCAGTCGGCCCCCTCATGCCCCATCACATGGGCGATCTCGCGACCCATATAGACTATACCGATGCCGTCATCGCTGGGCGCTGTATGGGTGTATTGGGCGAATACCGGCGCGGTGCCGACAAATAGAAAACAGGCGGCGAGTGCGGCCCGGATGCGCATGTTATCCGCCCTGCATGGAATGCAGCACGATGTCGGCGGTCAGGATCTGCGGCAGGATAACCGGCTTGTCGCTGCTACCCTTGGCATAGAACAGATAGAGCGGCACGCCGCCCCGGCCGTTGGCCTCCAGGATGCGCGTGATTTCGCCGTCGCGTCGGGTCCAGTCGCCGCGGAGCGCGACGATGCCTTGGGCAGCGAAGGCGTCTGTCACCGCCTGGTCGGCCAGCGCGACGCGCTCGTTCACCTTACATGTGATGCACCAGTCGGCGGTGAAATCGACGAAGACCGGTTTGCCCTCGGCGCGTGCAGCATCCAGCTTGGCCTGGCTGAAAGGCTGCCACGACACACCGCCCGCGACGACCGGGCGGCTATCGGCGACCGGCGAAGCGCCCGCGGACACATCGGTAATCTTCACCAGCGCCAGCGCGGCGACCACGGCAAGCGCCGCACCGGCCAGCCCGATCCGCCGGCCCGCGCCTTCGCCCAGCCGCACCGTCTCATACAGCCAGGCGGCGAAGGCGATCAGCACCAGTCCGGCCAAGGCGGCGGTGACGCCGATGCTGCCGGCCTCGGACGACAGCACGAAGGCGAGCCATACGGCGGTACCATAGACGGGAAACGCCAGAACCTGCTTGAGGCTGTTCATCCACGCGCCAGGCTTGGGCAGGAACCGCCGCGCGCTGGGCGAAAAAGCCAGCAGCACATAGGGCAGGGCCAGCCCGACGCCGATCGCCTCGAGCACCGCGAACGACACGAACCAGGGCTGGGTGATGGCGAAGCCGATGGCCGCCGCCATGAAGGGAGCGGTGCAGGGAGTGGCCACCAAGGTAGCAAGCGCACCGGTGAAGAACGATCCGCTATAACCCTCCCGGTCGGCCAGCTCGCTGCCCAAGCCGGCGGCACCGTCGCCCACGGTGAAGACGCCCGACAGGCTGAGGCCTACCGCGAACAGCACATAGATCATGATGGTCAGGAAGATCGGCGATTGCAGCTGGAAGCCCCAGCCGATCTCTGCCCCCGCGGCGCGTAGGGCGATCAATGCGCCGGCGACGGCGGCGAAGCTGACCAGTACGCCCGCGGCATAGGCCAGCCCCTGCATCCGCACTTCGCGTGGTGCGGACTGGGCATGGCGCACCAGCGAGAGAGCTTTGATCGACAGCACCGGCAGCACGCATGGCATCAGGTTCAGCACGATCCCGCCGGCAATGGCGAGCAGCACCGCCTCGATGAAGACCGCGAAGCCGATGGTGGGCGCATTGGCCACGCCGCCCGTGACCGAACCCGCAGTGGCGGGCGCGGCGATGCGGATGGCATGCGATGCACCGTCCTGGCCGGCACTGGAATCATGGAAGACGAGCACGCCGTTCAGCGTGTCGAGCGGCTTGTCCTTGCTCTGGGCGCGCTTCAAGGTGACGGTGACGCCGTCGCGGCCGGCCGTGATCTCCGGCGCGATATCATTGTCGATCACGCCTTCGTCGAGCGGGAAGAAGCCGACATCGGTCAGCTTGCCGGCATCGCCCGTCGCGACATGCAGGCGGATGCGGTCCTTGTCGAAACTCACCTTGGCGGTAAAGGGATTGTCGGTCGGCAGCTGCGCCAGGGCCGCGGCAAAGATCGCGGCGTTATCGGGGTCCAGCGCTGCGGGGCCGGCTGCCCCCGGCAGCACGAGCTTGAGGTCACCCTCTTCAGGCACGCAGACATTGGAGCAGACCAGCCAGCTGGCGTGGCCGGTTAGCGCCACATCGGTACCGACGGCGACGGTGGTGGGCACGGTGATGGTGACCGGCAGCACGACCTGGTCTTCATAGCCGTAGGAGACCAGCGGGCCGTAAGGGATGCGTTTGGGGGTGGGCCAGGCGATCGGCTCAGCCTTAATCCCGGTGGGCAGGGACCATTCTACCATGGTCGGTAGGCCCGAATCGCCGGGATTGACCCAGTATGTGTGCCAGCCCTTCTCGATTTTCTGGACTAGCGCGACTTGCAGCTTCTGGCCCGGCGTCACCGTTTTCGTCTGGGCGATCAGGCTGACCGTGGCGTGTGGACCGTCGCCGGGATCGCCAGCCTGTGCTAACGCGGCGGGCGAGGCTACCAGCGCCAGGCTGAAGGCCGCAAACCGGGCGAAGGGTCGAAGCGCGGCCATCAGGCGAAGTGCGGTCAAGATGAATCCTAAGTTGGCTGGTATCATCATTCTAACATCGATCGCTCGCTGATCGATACGGTCTGATCGATACCGTTTTGCACGGCGCAGCCTCAACGCCGCCCCGGACTTCAAGTCTATTCGGTCCGGGCGGCGCTGAGGTTACGCGGCGTATCAGCCCTTCGGCGTCGCCATCGCTGTTTCGATCGCGGTCTCGACGGCGGACGAATCCGGCTTCACCTTGCTCGGGAACTCGGCGACCAGCTTGCCGTCCGGCCCGATCAGCAGCTTGTGGAAGTTCCAGGCTGGAACGGCGGGGGTGCCGCCGACGGCTTCAGCCCATTTATAGAACGGATGCGCGTCCGGCCCCTTGACGTCGTATTTTGTCGTCAGCGGGAAATCGACGTCGTAATTGCCTTCGCAGAATTTTTTGATTTCGGCATTGGAGCCCGGCTCCTGCCCGCCAAAATTGTTCGAAGGCACGCCGACGACCACCAGGCCCTTGTCCTTGTATTTCGTATAAACAGCTTCCAGCGCGGTATATTGCGGGGTGAAGCCACATTGCGAGGCGGTGTTCACTATCAGAACGGTCTTGCCCTTGAATTCTGACAGCGGCATCGGCTTGCCGTCGATCGAGGTGAAGGCGAACTGATGGGCGTTGCCACCTTCGGCGGCCATGGCGGCGCCCGAGAGGCCGCTTGCAAATGTTGCCGCAAGGACAAAAGTGGTGAAACGCATGACAATTTCCTCCGATGTTATATGTCGTTGGCGATTTACCTATCGCACAATTTGATTGTGCGCAATATAAAGTGTCAACGACGCCGCTATCGTATAAGATTGTTTTTTGACGGTACGGCGATCAGCGAGGTTTCGGATTGAATTGCGGAGCAAGGTCATGGCGTTGAAGACTTCCAGCTTGAAGAGTGTGCCGGATGCGGTTGCGATACCGGGCGGGCATATTCCCAGGCTCGACCAGCAGCTTTGCTTCGCCCTCTATTCTGCGGTCAATCGCGTCACGCGCCTTTACCGCCCGGTCCTGGCGGCGCTGGGCCTCACCTATCCGCAATATCTAGCGATGCTGGCTCTATGGGAACGTTCGCCCCGCACCGTGGGGGCGCTGGGCGAGGCGCTGGAGCTGGATTCAGGCACCATCACGCCGCTGCTTAAGCGGCTGGAGAAACAGGACCTCGTGCGCCGCCGCCGCGATCCGGTCGATGAGCGCCGGGTGATCGTCGAACTCACCGCAGCCGGCCAGGCCCTGCGCGTGCGCGCGGCGGAGGTTCCGGCCTCGCTCGCCTGCCGCATCGCCATACCGCAAGCCGAACTGATCGAGCTCGGTGACCGTGTCCGGCGGTTCAAAGACCATTTGGCGGAAGACGGCGGCGCATTATCGGCGGAGGCGCGATGACCGCGCGTATTGGCAGCGCCGAGATGCTGCGCCGGCTGGTCGGGTTCGATACCGTCAGCCGCAATTCCAACCTCGCCGCGATCGAATTCATCCGCGATTATCTGGACGGTTTCGGTATCGCCTCGCGGCTCAGCTTCGACGACGAGGGGCGCAAGGCCAATCTGTTCGCCACCATCGGTCCGTCCGATCAGCCGGGTATCATCCTGTCGGGGCATAGCGACGTTGTGCCGGTCGACGACCAGCACTGGAGCAGCGACCCGTTTAAACTGCGCGAGGATGAAGGCCGGCTCTACGGCCGGGGCTCCGCCGACATGAAGGGCTTCATCGGCACCGCGCTCGCTTTGGTACCGGATTTCAAGGAACGCGCCACAAGCACGCCGATCCATCTTGCCTTCTCCTATGATGAGGAGGTCGGCTGCATTGGCGTCAACCGCCTGATCGAACAGATCGGCATGGCCGAGGCCAAGCCCCTCGCCTGTGTGGTGGGCGAGCCGACCGAGATGAAGCCGATCGTCGGCCAGAAGGGGCTGCATGTCTTCCGTTGCCACGCCCATGGGCATGAGGCGCATTCGTCGCGCACGTCTTTTGGCGTCAACGCGGTCGAGGCCGCGGCCGAACTCATCGCCGGCATCAAGACGATCAGTCGCCGGCTGCGTGACGAGGGGCCGTTCGACGATGGGTTTGAACCGCCCTACACGACACTCCATTGCGGCACGATCCATGGCGGCGCGGCGCAGAATATCGTGCCTGCCAGCTGCAACTTCACCTTCGAGATCCGCAACCTGCCGGGCCACGATCCCGCCCTGCTGGTGGCCGAGATAGAGCGCCATGCACGCGAGCAGATCGAGCCAGAAATGCACGCTGTTGATCCCACGACGGGCTTCACCTTCCAGCCGCGCAACGGCCTGCCGGATTACGAGATAGCCGAGGATCATCCGGCGGTGGCGCTGGTCAAGCGAGCGCTTGGCGCCAACGCCGTCGGCAAAGTCAGCTATATGACCGAGGCCGGTCTGTTCGGCCGCGCCGGCATCCCCACGGTGATCTGCGGCCCCGGCGATATCGCCCAGGCACACAAACCCGACGAATTCATCGCGAAGGAGCAACTCGCCCGCTGCGAGACCTTCCTCTTGCGGCTGGCCGAGTCGGCGCATACCTGATCGTGCAAAATCCCCTCGCCCCAGGGGCTGGATGAAGGGAGCGGCGGTTTCGCACGTTTACAGATGCGCCCGCCTAATCCGTTATAGGCGGGCGATTTTTCATCGCGCATGACTGGAATTTCGTGAACGACACCGACGATATCTTCACCTCCCCCGAGATTCCGGCCGAGATCAGCGCGCTCTCGGCAATCGTCGAGGAAAAACCGCCGACGCTGAAGCAGCGTCTTCGCCAGCCGTTTTTCTTTATCCTCATCCTGCTGGTCGAATTCCTCATCGTCTTTCTGTTCGAGGATTTCATCAACAAACCACCGATCCGTTTGGCGGATAAGGAGCCGTCGGTCGACGTCACGCTGCTGCGGCAGCTTCCGCCTGAGCTGAAGATGCCGCCCCCGCCCCCACCCCCACCCCCACCGCCGCCTCCACCACCACCGCCGCCACCGCCACCTCCGCCACCACCGCCACCGCCACCACCACCACCACCACCTCCTCCGCCACCGGCGGCGCAGAAGCTTGAGCGGATGCAAAGCGAGAAGCCGAAGATCGCAAAGAAGGCCGAGGAAAATAAGCTGTTCGCCAAGCCGGTGCCCCAGTCGGGCACCTACATGGCTGCGAAGACGAAGAAGGAAGAAAGCGTTTCGGCCCGGGTGGGCAGCGAGCCGCAGGACGGCGTCGATTCAGGCGCCTATAGCGAGTTCCTGCATCAATGGGTGGAGAACGTGAAAGTGCTTTACCCGGTGCCACCGGTCAACGAAACAACCGAGGAGCGGTGCGGTCTGGCCTTCGAGGTCGGCTATCAGAACGGCCACGTGCTGGATATCCAACCGCACGACGATTGCGGGAACCCGTCCGACCAGGCGTTCTTAAACGCGATCCGGCAGGCCCCCCGCCCGCCGATGCCGACCAGCTTCGCCAACCAGAACATCACCTTCATCTTCTACGGGCCCGGCATCACGCGGCGATAGGGGCCGGCCTTCGCCAGTATCGACATTAATCCTGGCCTAATCGTCCATCAGCGCCTGCACGGCGATCGTCCCCATCCTGATGCCCGTGACGAGGTCATTGCCGAAAAAGATACCCGCAATAATCTGCGCGGTCTTGCCCGATCGATCGATGAGCGGCAGGACGACGCCCATTCTTTTCGTGACGCTAGGCGCTGGCATTTCGCTGGTGACGATCACCGGCTTCTGCTCGCGTCTGACCATGTCGAGCAGGTCGAGCCATTGCGATTCCGCCGCCGTGTTCCTGCCGACCTGCGTCCCGGTCAATTCCTCGCCAAGCCGACTCCGCAGGTGCGAGCCGGCCAGCCGGTAGCGATAGCCGTCAGGCAGAATATCCAGAATTAACAAATGTGCCGCCAGATGGGGGATTTCGATCATCGGATCCAGATCGGCGCGACGCGGCGGGCGGCCGTCGATAATCTTAGACTGCCAGTAGCGATAAAGCTCTTCCCAGGGGTCCGGTTTCGCAGCCTTCATCATCGGAGTTCCCCTATTGCGTACAGTCCCAACACCGTCTCTTCTCGCCCGCCGCCGGTCATTTGCGGCTTTCTTTTCGCGATTTTAAAGCAACTTGCAAGGGAATCAGGTAATGAATCGGTCAGCTTGCGCGTGCTATGATCCATCAAAGGCAATGGGAGGAATTGATGTTTCCGGAACCGCGTTTTGTCACGACCAACGCCGTCCGCCTGGCGGTGTTCGAGGCCAAGCCCGAGAAGCGGACGAAAGACGTCTGCGTCGTGCTGTGCCACGGCTTTCCCGAACTGGGCTTTTCCTGGCGGCACCAGCTAGCCCCCATCGCGGCCGCCGGGTTCCATGTCATAGCGCCAGATATGCGCGGCTATGGTCAATCGAATGGGCCGGACGATCCCCAGGCCTATAACATGGCTGAGATCACTAAGGATGTGGCTGGGCTGATCGCCGATGCCGGCTACGAAAAGGCGGTGGTCGTCGGCCACGATTTCGGCGGCTTCGTCTCCTGGATGATGCCGTTCCATCAGCCACAGGCGACCGCCGGCGTCATCACGCTCAACACTCCCTTCGGCTATATCCCGATGAACCCGGAAGAGATGTATCTCCAACATTACGGCCCGCGAAATTACGTCGCCTATTTCAAGACGCAACAATGCGAGAGCGAGCTGAACGCCGATACCGCACGCTCCTTCCGCTTCTTCATGCGCCGCGACGCAGGGCAGGGGACCAACCTGTCCCGCTCCGGCAAGCACGATCCCGAAAGCATGTCCTTCATCCACTGGTTCAAGGACGATGAATCCACCTGGCCGGGCGAGGTATTCCTGACGCCGGACGAGCTCGCCTATTTCGCCGACGCCTATGCCAGGAAAGGCTTCGGCGGCGGCCTGAACTGGTATCGCAGCATCGTGCGCAACTGGGAAATCCAGGGCGACGTCTTCCCGAGCGGCATGATTCCCCGCCTACAAATCCCCGCCTTGATGGTCGTCGCCCGCCAGGACCGCATCTGCGACATCTCGCTGTCCGACAACCTGCTGACTTTCTTCGACAACCTGGAGCGCCGCGTCATCGAAAACGCCGGCCACTGGACACAGCAGGAACAACCGGAGCAGACGAACAGGATCATGGTGGATTGGTTGGGGCGGTGGTTTTGAGCCGGCAATCTTGATTCGATATCGATCAGATCGCGATCTGGACGCACCAGGAAAATCCGGATTTCCGATCTTGATCTACGTTTCATCAATGAAGCCTATGACACATTAGCACTCATCGCCCAAAGACCGGGCATCGGCGATCCGCGTCGCGATCTAACTGATCGACCGGTCTTATTCTGGAAGCTCGTGCGCTCGTTCGCCATTATCTATCGGATCGGTCCACCCGTCGAATTGTCAGGTTAGGCGGTGGCGCCAGGACTTTTTGAGATTGCTCCAGGAGGATATGGGCTAAGCGGTGACTCATTCAGCCCTGCGCCACCAGCGTCTTTGTCAGCCGGGCAAACGTGCATTCCTTCCCGCCCACCCAGGCCGTCGATTCCAGCCACGCCATCGTCCGGCCCCGGCGCAAAACGCGGCCGGTCAGCTCATACTCGGCGTTGGGCAGCGGCCGGACATGCTGCAGGAAGATATCGTTGGTGACCGGCAGTTCGTTCGGCTGCAATACGGGTAGTAAGGCATAAAACGCCGAAACCTCGACCAGGCTGTTCAGCACCCCGCCATTCAGCGTGCCCCATGGCGTCAGCATCTCCGCGCGGGGGGTGAAGGTCAGCCGGGCAAAACCTGGGCGCATTTCCAGCATCCGAAGGCCAGTCCATTTGTTGTAGCCGCTGTGGAAGGTGATATTGAACCGGTCAAGCTGCTCCGGCGTCAGGGCGAACGGATTTGTGTCCAAATCAATCTCCATTCTTCGGCACATCCTCCGGCGGCGTATGCGCCTTCAGTCCGCGGCGCACCAACTCCGTCCACGCTTCCTCGGCGGTGTCGACGAAGCTGAACAGGCCCAGATCGGCGGCAGCGATCGTACCGTCCTCGACCATCGCGTCGAAATTGATCACGCGCTGCCAATAGGACAGGCCCAGCAGCACGACCGGCACGGGCGGGGCCTTGCGGGTCTGCTCCAGGGTCAGAATCTCGAACAGCTCGTCCAATGTGCCGAAGCCGCCGGGGAAAACGACCAGAGCATTGGCGCGCATCGCGAAATGCATCTTGCGCATCGCGAAATAATGGAACTGGAAGGTCAACTCCGGCGTGGAATAAGGGTTGGGGCCCTGCTCGTGTGGCAAGCTGATATTGAAGCCGATGCTGGGCGCGCCGGCATCGGCAGCGCCGCGATTGGCCGCCTCCATGATGCCCGGCCCGCCGCCGGTGGCGATCACATTATCGCGCAAGCCGTTATCGGGATGCAGCGCGCCGCCGCGCAGCGACGCGATCCGCCCGAAATTGCGCGCCTCTTCATAATATCGGGATAGCACCTGGCGCCGCTCGGCGCGTTTTACTGCGTCCTCGCCCTTCGCGGTCCTCAGCTCCGCCTCGGCCTGTTCGGGCGACGGCGTGCGGGCGCTGCCAAAGGCGATGATGGTGGATCGCACGCCCCAGTCGCGCAGCGACAATTCCGCCTTCTCATATTCCAGCATGAACCGCGTACCGCGCAGCTCTTCGCGCAGCAAGAACTCGGTATCCTCCACTGGCAGTAGATAAGCACGGCTCGGGTTCTGATTTCCAATATCGGGCATTTGACTCCGGGGGCGGTTGATGGCGGCGTTAGCCCAGCGGA
>JAQGIF010000038.1 GCA_028291345.1 Rhodospirillales bacterium
AATGTCACGATGTGCTCTCCAGGGAGTTTTGCCACCCACTGCACGAAACCTGAATGATTGTTTCGCGCATGCGAACATTAAGATGGGTTTTGCAGAGGCGCAGAACCTTAACCTGCTTTTAACAATAAATCTTTTATAGAGACAGCATTGCCATCTCTGACAGGTGGACAATGTGGTGGCAGGGGAAAAAGAAAAAACTTCCGACAGTGCGATGGAGGCAGCTTTCGCCGGCTCCGTAGCCTAGGATTTATCGAGATTGCAAAAGTCATTGCTGTCGTTCGCGATGGAACCGGAATTTCCCATGTTCAATTTAACCTTGAATTTGCGGACCGTTTCGAGCATGCCTTCGAGCGCCGCACTCTGGCCCTCGATCACTTTCAATCCCTGTATACCGAGACGGTGGACTGACCGGCCGCGGCACAGTTCGGGCCATTTCCAGTGACTTGCTAACACGGCGTCATCGGATCGGGCCAACGCCAGTACTCTCACCTCTATTGATCCTATCTCACCCGCTGTTCGCGTATGATCCTTGGCGGAAAAAAGTCACTAGGCGGCAACGATCGATATGCCAACCTGGGGAGGCATGAACAGCGACCCGCTGAGTACGAGCAACCGGCCGATATGCTTGGTCGCGGCAGAATGAAATATGCAATGATGCGAGCCCGGGCCGGCGCCGCGCACCCGGCGGAGTAGATTATTATGCGAGGGCGCACCCGGATCAGTCCCGTGCAGGAGATGTACCGGGACTGCCTTACCAACCTGACACGTCGGAACGCTCGATTGTGAAGCACTGCATGACAATCGGCGGCAGGCGCGTTCCAGATTAGCGATAGTTCCCCGCACCGTAGTCCGCTGGCCGCTCATCGATGGAGCAGCATTGCAACCCGGGCACCAAGGAGCTTCACCAGAAACTTGAGGGGGAAAGCCGGGTAACTGGGCACATCGCTCGGAACATCGCCGTTCTCGGGCTTGAATCTTGTCTGAAAGCGCATCTGCAAGGGCGGGATGTCGCCTTGAAATCGCCCCCGGTACATCGAAATCCGGTGTCTTGCGTCATCGAAGCCGAGGAACATCGCTGAATTGCAGCAGGTGGCGACTACCCGGTTCGTAGGCGATTTGTTTCTGATCTTGTGGCTGTTCAGGAGCTGGGCTCCCCTGGAGCACTTAACGCGATCCTTGCGGTAGAGAATGTACGCGCTTCCGCCATCGGGATCCCGAACGGGAACTGCATTCGGGACCCCGCGCATCGCGCTGACCCTGCGCGAGGTGAGCGGGTTGACCACGGAGGAGATCGCCCGGGCCCGGGCCTATTTGACATCGGCGCTACCATCGCCCGGCGCATTGTGCGGGCGAAGGCGAAGATCCGCGACCAGGCCATCCCCTACGAGATTCCGGCCCCAGCGGAGCTGCCGGCGCGGCTGGAAAGCGTGCTGCGGGTGGGCTATCTGATCTTCAACGAGGGCTATGCAGCAGCTGAGGGTCCGAGCCCAACGCGGGACGATCTTTGCGGCGACGCGATTCGTCTGGGCCGGCTTTTGGTCGAGCTCCTGGACGAGCCCGAGGCCCCGGGCCTGTTGGCCCTGATCCTGCTACACGAGGCCCGGCGGCGGCGCGCCTCGACGGGGCCCGGCGATATCATTCTGCTGGAAGATCAGGACCGGTCGAAATGGGACAGCGAGCGGATCGCCGAAGCCCAGGGCCTGCTCGAGCGGACCCTTGGATCGCGACAGGTCGGATCCTACCTCTCGCAGGCGGCCATCGCCGGTGTTCACGTCGAGGCGCCCAGCGTGGACGAAATCGACTGGGTCCGGATCGTCGAGCTCTACGACCTGCTGCTTCGCATCGACCCCTCGCCGGTGGCAGCCCTGAACCGCGCGGTCGCCCTCGGCATGCGTGACGGGCCCGAAGCCGCGCTCGCGGGCATTGAAGCGGTGCTGAGGGAGGGCGACCTCGATGATTACCACTTGGCCCACGCCGCGCGCGCCGACATCCAGCGAAGGCTTGGCCTCGCCGAGGCGGCGCGGGCCTCCTACCAACGCGCCCTTGAATTGGCGCGCCAACCCGCCGACCGTCGGTTCTTGCAGGCCCGCTTAGCTCAACTCGCCGTCAAGCGCACAACGGTCAGGGATTAGGGCGATAGGTATCACAGTGATGTGCGATGCCGAGCGATTGCAGCATCTAAACGAATATAGATACGGGTTTAAAAACGGCGCGGCCTCAAGGCTAGTCATGAACAATGCCATTATTTCAACGCAAGTTGACGGTGCGTGCCGCGAATTCCCGCCACAGGATGATAGGTAAAACACGGATCAGAGTTAAGGCTATGATATCGCTTGAGGTTGTAGGTCGCCTTATCCGGATCCCGACAGTTGTTCAGTCCACGTTGATCAGATCAGGACCGTCATAACGCTTCCGGAAGACTGGAAACGCACGAACACACCAGCGCGCTATATAGCTGGTGTTTCTGATGTTCCCGCACGTATGTCGGAGTGATCAGCGCGACTCGCGATTTAGTGCGTACCGACGCGTACCAATGCACGACGCGAGTCTCAGCCGACAATACCGCATCCAGCCTGACATTGTCGCCGATGTGGAACCAATGCTCGGAAATTTCCGGAGGCAGCGGATAGAAAACCCGCGGGTCATGAACGATCAGATCGTTTGGACGATCATGGTCGATGATATCTTGCAGCAGATCCGGGCCCAGGGCGTAGGCCTGTTGTAAGCGTTCGGGCGTGATGGTCAGCATCGCGCAAAGATACCGCGCGAACAGGTACGAGTTCGGTTCGGCGCCCATCACGGCGTTATTGATGCCGCGGTAATAAAATCTTTCGACCCGCCTGAAATTTTTCCAGCCATCCGTCATTCGGCACAACGCCTTGCGCAACAGATCCAGGGCCAACGAGCGAGCCCACCATGCCGGGGAGCGCGATGCACGGACGAAGTGCGGCCACACGATGTACTCACAACCCACGAATTGCGGGGCATCGAGCAAAGGCAGCAAAGAGGAAACCGTGACTGTGTCCAGATCGAGATAGATCCCGCCTTGCTGAAGCAGTATCGCCACTCGCAGAATATCCGTTCGCTTGACCGGGCTGTCGAGCTTCTCATAGAGGACGGCCAGTTGGTCGCCAACGCCGAGTTCGTCCCCGACGTCGGTCAAACAGGCAATCGGATCGATTCGGTGCAGCGTCACGCCAACCGCCCCTGTGAGCGCGCTCAACTCGGTGCCGTCCTCAAGAGCATCGGTGTGGTGCAGGATAACTTCCGGCAACCCGCTGCGCTCGGCTGCTGACAGGATGGCGAACACATACGCCCAGGGCAGGCGGGTGCCGATCCAACAGAAGTGCACCCGGGCCGGGATAGTCATCGGCGGTGATGGGCAGCGGCGTTGCGCTCAAACAAAATTCGGACTGGCCGTCCCACCTAAAGCCGTCCGCTTTCGAGCAGTTCCTCAGCTTTCCGGAAGGCGACGGGATCATCGACATCGACCCAGACCCGGCCTTGAATGTCGAAGGCGCGTGCCTTGCCCCATCCCGCCAACACATTCATGGCACCGGAAATGCTGTCATCTCCTTTGGCCTGGCTCACCTCGAGCGCGTCGAACATGATCGGACCGCACAAAAACATGCCCGTATCAATGGCGTTGAAGTCTCGAATCACCTTGCCGATATGCTCGATCTTTCCGTCCGCGCACCTGACCCGCGTGACATCCTCCAGGTCGTTGAGCGGGCTCTCGAGATTGAAATCCACCCCCAGCGTGACCGTGTTCGCCTCCAGCGGGCTGGCGATAAGGTCGCGTACGATTTCCGGATCGACCAAGTGGTCGCACATCGTGAGCAGGAAGGGCCCGTCGACATAGGCCTTGGCCTTCAGTACCGAGGTTCCATTGGCGCGATCCCAATCATTGTTGACGATGTGGGTGATGCGTACCCCTTCCCGTGCGGAGAATGCGTCGAGTTCCCGGCGCAATTGCTCCCCCCGATAGCCGCTGACCACAAAAAAGTGATCGACCCCGGCGCTACGCGCCCGGTCAATCACTCGTTCGATCAGCGGGACGCCCATGATGTGGATCAGCGGCTTGCTTTCTCCCTTTTCCCTTAGCCGCGTGCCCTGGCCGGCGGCAACGATCACGCACTGCATCCGACGCACGGCGGCCGTATATCGGCGAATGAAGCTTTCGGTCATTTCATACGCTTCGTCATCGGTGAATTGCTTCGGCGGATGCTTGCAGAAATAGGCGCTCGGCCCCTCGAGTATGCCGCCAACGCCATTCAGCAGTGCCAGCTTGCAGCACCGGATCATGTCGATGACGACACCGGCCGAATTCGGAGAATCTTCCACTGATAGCCGCAATTCCAGATCCATGGGAACATCGCCGAACAGATGCCCCTCGATCCTCAGGAAGCAGATTTTGTTGTCGTTCTGCCACGGCACATAGTCGCTGGGTCCGACATGGATGTTGTCGTCTTCGATGCGTTTTTTGGCGACCGCTTGTACGGCCTCGGTCTTGGACGTTTTCTTCGAAACCAGGCGGCTCTGGTTTTTCATGTTGAGGAAGTCGGTATTGCCGCCGGTGTTCAACTGGTAAGTCCTCAGCAGCTTGACCCCGCGCTTCGCGAACAGGTCGGTCAGCACGCGATGCGTGATTGTGGCGCCGAGCTGCGATTTGATGTCGTCGCCGATGATCGGCAGGTTTCGCTGCTTGAAACGCTCTGCGAAGGCCGGATTGCTGGCGATGAACACCGGCATGTTGTTGATGAAGGCGATGCCCGCCTCCAGCGCGCATTCCGCGTAAAAGCGTGCCGCCTGCTCCGATCCCACCGGGACATAGTTCAGGAGGATTTCCGCGCCGCTGCGCTTCAGCTCGCTGACGACCTCGTCTTTCGTCGGCTCCTTCGCGTCGGACCGAATAAAAGTCCGGTCATCGGCATAGTCGGCCATATGTTCGGAAATACCGTCGAGCACCGGTCCCATGCGTACGACCACCCCGCTGTCGGGGATGTTCGCCTGGAAAACCTTCGTGCAGTTCGGCAAGGCGAAGATAGCGCGGTGTACGTCCACACCAACTTTTCGTGTATCGACATCGAATGCTGCCACGACATCGATGTCGCACGGCAGGTAGCCGCCGATTTCCGTATGCATCAGGCCGGTAACGCCCACGCCGCAGCGCTCGGATGTGTAATAATAGATGCCTTGAATCAAAGCGCTCGCGCAATTGCCCACGCCCGCGATCGCAATGCGGATGCTTCCTTTACCCATTTTCTCTAACTCTGTTCGTGTTTGATATGTTTGTGAAAACACCGGTTCCAGGCCGCGTTTGGGCTTTCATCCGAATGTCTTTCCGTAAATACGATAGGTCTTGTAGGATTTTGCCCCCAGCCTCTCGAGGATACTGCGCATCGGCCGGTTGCTTTCCAGTATCCACGATAGCTCGACCCACCGGAATCCGAGCTTCTTCACCCCTGGCCAGATGGCGCCGATCAACTGCAGGGGGAGCGCGCTGCCGACCACCGTTCCCGCCAGGCTGCGCCTAACGCCCATGAGCGGCACTCGCGCCGACTTCAGGCCTTTGACCTTGAGGCGCCACAGCAATTTCACCGCGCCGAACGGAAAGAGCCGGCCATTCAAAT
Source organism: Rhodospirillales bacterium (assembly GCA_028291345.1). GTDB lineage: Bacteria > Pseudomonadota > Alphaproteobacteria > BOG-932 > Roseiterribacteraceae > BOG-932. Next base: position 5,634 of record JAQGIF010000038.1, read on the forward strand.
CCCTGATAGCCTCGTTGATATTGGGAAGCGTGACGATAAAGGCGACTGGCTCGCCATTCATCTCGGCAAACCAGACCAGGCGCTCGTCGAGAAGCAGGCGCAGCCGCGTCGCCAGCTCGTCCGTCTCTGGCTCGGTCATAGGCACGAAGCCCTGATTGCCGCTCCACGCGTCATTGAAGATGTCGACAATCCTGCGGATTTCGTTGTCATAGTCCTTCAGGTTGAGGCGCCGCATCGTCACCGAACTCGCCAGCGGGCGCTCCAGCATGTTGCGCGCGGACTTCGACAGCGGAACATCCATGTCGAGAAGGTAGGCATAGACGTCGCCTTCCCCCTGATATCCTGCCGCCTCGATCTGCGTTGCCTCGTAGACAGGATCGTGTCCCATCATCATCATGGGCGGCGTGTCGAATCCGTCCACCAGCAGCCCCGTCTCCTCATTAATCGACAGCGTGAAGGGACCTTGAACATGCCGCATACCGCGGCTGCATAAGAAATCTTCCGCCGTCTTGAACAGCAGCGCAAAGACTTCCCGGTCGTCGATGGCGCTGAGGCAACCGAAATGGCCAACGCCGCCGCTGCCGTCCTTTTGGGCCAGCGGATCGATCTGCGCACTGATGCGTCCGACATCACGGCCATCGCGCCGTGCGATCCAAAACCGCACTTCGGCGCGGCGCAGGAATTCGTTCTTGCGCGGCGTGAAGGCTTCCTCGCGCTCGGTCAGCAGGGGCGGGACCCATGACTTATCGTCCCTGTGGACAATGAACGGGACGCGGATAAAGCGCCGAAGCATCGCCTTATCGGTTACTTCAACGATCTCGACCGTCATTTTCCCGATTGTCTCCGCGGCAGCCAGAGTTCGGTGGCCGATGCCTGCCCGACCTCGCCTTTATTGGCCAATGGCAGCCTGTCCTGGGGCGCTGCACCGGTCAGCTGCGCGACACTGGGATAGCGCGCTGCCTCATCCCGGTCGTAACCCAGATTGAACGTGGTTACGCTGCGCGGCACGTCGCGCGCGGAATCGTACCAGGTGCCGAACAAGCGGTCCGGAATGAAGCTGACGATGCCGAAATTGCCGTGCTCGCTATGGAAATGATGCGCGAGGTGCCACCGCTTGATCCGTTTCAAAAACGTGCTGCGCGGCTTGTAGTTGAGGTGCTGGACGCAGTGGCCGAACTCATAAACGCAGGTCGTTATCAGCCCGGCGGATAGGGCCGCCGCCGCGCCGCTTGTCCCGCCCAGCACCCAGCCGACCGGGAGTGTCACCGCCGCGATTGTCGGCAACGTGGTCCACAACGCCCCGAAAAGAACCTCGAGGCGGTGCGGATCCTGATGATGATCGAAATGGATGCGCTTCCAGGTTGCCGCGGTCCAAGCGGACTTATAGAGCAACCGGCTGTGCAGGATGAAGCGATGGATCAGGTACCATGCGAAGGGATAGAGCACGATGGCCGCGACGCCGCCGGCAACCGCAGGAATCCAGCTATCGCCAGCGAGGATAGAAATAGCGCCGCTGATGGCGGCGATAATGAGATAGGCGGGAATTGCGTAATATGTGGAATAGGCCACTGCCAGATCCCGGAAAGACATCTTGCCCAGGTCGTAGCTGCGCCCGCTCCACATCCATCGCGACGCTGCGCTGTCTTTCGTGGGGCCCGGCATTACTCTGCCGCCGGCATCGCGATTCCGGCATCGTTCTCGCTGAGAACGCCAAGCCGGTATCCCGTGTCCTTCATGATCGAGACCGCGCGGTCGATCTGCGCCTCCGTGTGGGCGGCGCTGACACTCGACCGGATCAGCGACTGGCTACCCGGCGTGGCGGGCGGCAGAGCCAGGTTCAGATAGATGCCCCTGACGATCAACTCGTTCCAGAACTTCACGGCCACTTCCCGGTCGGCGATCTTGACGGCGACGATCGGATTGGGCTCCGGACCGATATTGAAACCCGCCTGGGCGAGGCCGTGATAGAACCGGCGGCTGTTCGCCAAGACGCGTGCGCCGAGCAGCTTGTCGGTCGCGACCCGTTGCAGCGACGCCGTAACCGACGCGATGACCGCGGGCGGCAGCGACGCAGTGAACATGTAAGGCCGGCAGGCGACGCGCAGCAGATCGAAGTCCGGGATGTCGGAAACCGCGAACCCGCCGATGGCGCCCAGGCTTTTGCTGAACGTGCCGACGATGAAATCAACGTCGGCCTCGACGCCCACAGCCTCGGAAAGGCCGCGGCCGTTCTTGCCCAGAACGCCCATCGAATGGGCCTCATCCACAATGAGATAGGCACCCATTTCGCGCTTCACCGCCGCGATTTCTCGCAGCGGCGCGGTATCGCCCAGCATGCTGAAGAGGCCTTCGGTGACGACAATGCGGCTACCGGGGAGGCCCTCCAGGCGGCGCAGACGGCGCGCTAAGTCCATGGGATCGTTGTGGCGAAAGCGGATGATCTCCCCTGCGCTGAGTTTGCAGGCGTCATAAATCGAGGCATGACTGTCGGCATCGATCAGCAAATGGTCGCCCCGCCCTGCCAAGGTCGATATCAGCCCCAGGTTGGCCTGATAGCCGGTCGTAAAGACCATTGCGCTGCGCCGGCCATAGAACTCGG
>JAQGIF010000039.1 GCA_028291345.1 Rhodospirillales bacterium
ACGCCACGTTTGAGCTGAGCCCTGCCATGGACGTGGCCGACCTGCAGACAGGCCTTTCGAATCTCTGAGGCGAAAGCGACAGCTTCAGGTCCGCTTTCTACCCTGTTCAGAAGTTTGCCGACCGATAGGCCCGGCTCCACTCACGACGCGAGCTGGCCGATGATCGGGATAGGGGGGCACTTCGCAGTGCCGCCCCTCTCACACAGACCGGGCATGCGGGTCCGTACCACGGCGGTTCGACTGGGGTAAGCTTGGGTGGAGACAAGGAGACCGGGGAGACCGAGGTCGGCCTGCTTGATCAAGGCGCGGAGCTGGGAGAGCATCTCGCCCCGCCAGTCGCTCAGCTCCCTGATCCTCTCGTCTATCATCTGAGATGGAGACTTTTCTTTTTGAGACCCGCTCTTGCTCACGATGTTTCTTTCTTTCCGTTCCTCTTGCTTCTTGGTCCAAACCGAACACGGGAGGCCTGCTCCACGCAGTTTCTTTCGGGGCAGACACGGCAGCAGTAGCGTGAGTTCGAATGCCGCTCCGCGCCCGCCCGCCCTTGCCCCAGCGCGCCGGTCTCCGCCCCGCTCAGCGTAGTGGGATGTTGAACGCGCAAGAGCCGCCGCCGTCGATCGTATGGACCGCGCCGGTGATAAAGCCGGCTCCGCTGCTGCAGAGAAACAACACCAGTTCGGCGATGTGCTGAGGCGTGGCGACCCCGCGGAAATCGACCGGCGGGAGATCCTCCAGCGGTACGATCGGGTCGTCGACCGGGTCGGACGTGTGCATGCGGGTGTTGACCCCGCCCGGGCAAACCACATTGATCCTGAGGCCGCGTTCGCCGAACGCCGGGGCTGCCGAGCGCACCAGCCCGATCACCGCATGTTTCGAGGCGCTATAGGCCGGGTTGATCGGGTGTCCCAGAATACCGGCAGTCGACGACATGACGACGACCGCGCCGCCGGGCCTCATCACCCGGCCGACCGCCCGCATGCCCAGGAAACAACCGCGCTGATTGACGGAGACGATGCGGTCGTAATGAGCGACCGTGCTTTCGAAAAAGGGCGCATGCTCGCCCAGCAAGGCGGCGTTGAGATCGACGGCGTCCAGCCCGCCGTAACGGGCGATCGTCTCATCCACCATCCGCTCATTGTCGGCTTCCTGCGAAATATCCGCGACGCAGGCAAAGGCCTCGCCGCCCTCGGCACAGATCATAGCGGCGGTCTCTTCGACCCCCGTCTTGAGGATATCGACGACGCACACCTTGGCACCTTCGGCGGCGAAACGCCGGGCCGTCGTACGACCCATGCCCAGCGCGGCGCCCGTCACCAGCGCGACCTTGCCCTCGAAACGCCGAATCGTCATGTCTGTCCCCCCCATGTCTTGTTCAGTATCGAGCGTCTTCCAGGTCCGATCCGAAATCCGAACCCTATACGCCGCTTAAAGCGACATTTCCCAGAGCTTTGTCATCACGTTAACTCCGTGGGCACGAAACCACCGACAGTTGACTCTGTATTGCCCCGTATGAGCCCGTTCACACATGTTCGCGATACGCTGCTCGATTGCGCCTCACTGGTCGCTGAGCTCGCATGCTCCAATTCCACTGTTCTTTGGTTAGGACCATCGTCGAACGGTAGAGTCAGTTTTAAGAACTTAACCTATTTGCCCAACCGACCGAATTTGTTAAGGGTTAGCGGACGCCTGCCCGAGCCGCACCGTCGGCCGTGATCAGCAGGCATCCGCTAACCCTTAACAACAACTGCCGTTTAGACTGAACCAGGGGCGAGGAGCCAGAATTCGAAGCGGTTCGCTACCGCTGTGAATTGCACAGCACCTTGAAACAAAACGCTAACAAACACCGCAAAACACCGCCGATCGTACGATTATGGCGACCCCAGCAGGACTCGAACCTGCAACCCTCAGCTTAGAAGGCTGATGCTCTATCCGGTTGAGCTATGGGGTCGTGGGCGCTTTCTATAACCCAACATGACGCGCCGCGACAGGTCTCCGCGAACGTTGATGGCAACTCCCTCGCCATTTCAATAGCCTTTGCGTCTCCCATATGGTCAGCTGCCGGGGGGACCCGGAGAATGCCATGACAGCGAAACGGATAATCCTGTTGCTGGACGGGACATGGAACGACGCGGATGTCGGCCCGTGCGACACGAATGTCGTCCGCCTGAGGGACCTGATTGCCCGCACTTTGGGAGCCGGGACTCTCCCGGGCGCAGCGCACTCTGCCGACGCAACCGTTGCCAAGCCCGTGTGCGGCTACTCGTCGGACGGGAAGGAAAATATAGTTCTCTACGAGCGCGGGGTGGGCACCAATTTTTCGGATCGCCTGGAGGGTGGGATATTCGGCGACGGGTTAGCGGAGAACATACGCCGAGCCTACAAATTCCTGTCTTATCACTATCAACCGCGAGACGAGATATTCGTCATCGGGTTTTCCAGAGGCTCTTATACGGCGCGGTCTCTCGTCGGCTATATTCACGCGACCGGCCTGCTTCGGCGCGATCGATGCACGCCTGAACTCGAACGGCTGGCATGGGATTATTACCGTATCGCGCCTAACGACCGCTCACCCGGCGTTTGGGTGGAGCTCGGCCGGCACACCCACGATAGAAATATTCTGAGGATCGAATGCGTCGCGGTTTTCGACACGGTGGGCGCGCTCGGCATTCCGCTGACCTGGTTCAGTCTATTGAATCGAGACCGGTTCGAGTTTCACAATGTCGAGCTGTCGTCGATCACCAACACGAATTTGCACGCCATCGCCATCGACGAGCGTCGGAAACCGTTCGAAGCGTCGATCTGGCGCAAACCGAAATTCCGGCATTTCCTGACCCGGACCGAGCAGGTGTGGTTCTCCGGCGCGCATGCCGATATTGGCGGCAGCTCTATCCCGGAGGAGCGCCGGTCGGAGGATCATCTCCACGGGCTCGACGACATAACGCTCGACTGGATGATCAAACGGCTATCGAATCTCTATCCCCATTTCCCGATCGACCGAGAGCATCAATGGAAGCCGGTCGATAAAGAATGGTCCAAAGCGGATCAGCATGAGCCGCGACAGGGCATCTATAAGATATTCAAAGATGCGCAGAGGGCGATAGCCAATCTCCCGATCGCGGGTCTGACGCAGGACCAGCAGGAGGTGGGCCGCGACCGCCATGCCGACACGATCGCCGAGATGGTCCATATCTCGGCTTTGGAGCGATTGGGCGAACCGATCAGGATCAACGGGCAGCAGGCGGTTTATGCTCCGGCAAACCTGATCTCCGTGCTTCCCGTGATCGCAGCCACATACGGCGCAGAGCAAAATCCCTGTGGGAGCGACATCCGCATCGTCGGCTGGGACGGCGCAGAGATCGATCCACAATCCAGCGCCGCCGTCGGTAGCGCGATCGTTTCCGACGCGCTCGACCGGTTGACCCCCCAAGGAATCGCCGCCGAAAGAATCGCCGTCAGTCGATCACCCTGACCGCGCCGCGCGCCGCACTAGTCGTCAGCGCCGCATAGGCCCTAAGCGCAGCGGAGACCTTGCGCGTGCGGGTCGCCGGCTTCCAGGCCGCCGCGTCCTTTGCTTCCATCGCGGCGCGGCGGTGCGCCAGCTCGTCGTCGGATATGGCAAGCCTTATCGAACGGCTGGGGATATCGATCTCGATCATGTCGCCATTTTCCACCAGCCCGATCGCGCCGCCCTCGGCCGCCTCGGGCGAGACATGGCCGATGGAAAGGCCCGAGGTTCCGCCGGAGAAGCGCCCGTCGGTCAGCAGCGCGCAGGCTTTGCCGAGACCCTTCGCCTTCAGATAGGTCGTCGGATACAGCATCTCCTGCATGCCCGGCCCGCCGCGCGGTCCCTCATAGCGGATGACGACCACGTCGCCGGCTACGACCTGGCCGCCCAGAATCCCGGCGACGGCGGCGTCCTGGCTTTCATAGA
>JAQGIF010000075.1 GCA_028291345.1 Rhodospirillales bacterium
GCGGTCGAGTTCTTCGACCAATGCGCGCACCTCGGCGGTGGCGGCCGGCGCGCACTCGACCAGGACGGAATCGAGTTCGGGCATGATTTTATGCGTGGACATCTCGGCAACGCGGGCCCAAAGCATCAAGTGCGTCGCGTGCCATTTGACTCTGATTTGTCCCAGCTTCTCAAGCCGTCCGCGAGCTAACTTGATGGAATAAAAGGTCGCCTGACCTCGTCGGCGCCCCCAACCACAAACTGATGAAGGGGAAAGCTCGTGGCACATATAGGACACTGCTTTTGCGGCGCGGTCGAACTGGAGGTCACCGGCTCGCCGGAGGCTATGGGCTACTGTCATTGCTTGTCTTGTCGTTCGTGGTCCGGCGGACCGGTGAACGCCTTCAGCCTGTGGAAGCCGGAAGCCGTGCGGGTCACGTCGGGTGCCGAGCATATCGCGACGTTCCAGAAGACCCCGCTCAGCCAGCGTCAATACTGCATGAAGTGCGGCGGGCACGTGATGACCAACCACCCGCCTTTTGGAATGATCGACGTATTCGCCGCGATGATTCCGACGCTGGAGTTCGTCGCCGCCATTCACGTCAACTATGCCCAAACGGTTCTGCCGATGCGCGATGGCCTGCCCAAGATGAAAGACTTCCCAGCTGAGCTTGGAGGCTCCGGCGAGACGATCGCCGAATAATTCCATCACGGGTCATACGTAACCTTCAGGAGCGCGTCGCTCGCTTTGCTGCTCTAGCCCGCCTTTAGTGCACGCTAGAAGTCGCCAAGCCGTAAGGCGAATCTGCCGGAAGCCCTTGGTAACATAGGTAGAGCGCGCGGCCCGCGCGGTTTGAGCGGCTCAGCGTCGCGCGAAACTCAGCTCATACCTGCTCTATCTCAAACGCTATGACACGAAACGGCGGCCCGCACCTAGCCGCCATCGAGCGGATAGGTGAGCGTACGAGCCTAGGCGGCAACGCCAAAGGATGAAAAAACACGATCGTTCGAAGTCATTTCCATTGCTTCGAGCTTGGCCTGGGCTATCAGCAGGCGGTCGAATGGATCCCCGCGATGATGATCGCCTTGACCCGCGACCGCGCGACCAACCAGACGGCTGAGGTGCGTCTTGGAATCACAAATATGGATGATGTCATCCATTTGGGCGGCATACCAGACTAAGCTGACCGACCAAATTCACGCGCCAGTCCACAATCCACCGCTAAGGCCGCCCGCAAATGTCATGCGGCCCCTCAGTCAGGAAGATCGAATAGAAGCGCCTATCCACCCGCCAGCCTTCGGTCGTGCGGATCCAGAAGTCGTGATATTCGCCCCACATGGAATAGATCTGGCCCTCATAGGCGTTGAGGCCCTTATGGACGGCGTAATAATGCGCCCGGCTCTCGGCGGTGTCGCCATCGACCGAAACGCGAAAATTCACAACGTTGTGGTGGGTCGGCCCACAATTCGACCCCGCGCCCAAATTGTTATGCATTGCGGCAATCAGCGGCACGACGCCTTTCACGACATTGTTATAGGCGGCGCTGTAATCCTGGACCGCGTCAGGCGTGAACACGGTGGTCATGCGGTCGAACTGCTTATGATCCACAAGGTCGCAATACAGTATATAGACCTGCTCGATCTCGTGCTTGTCCTTGGCATATTGCAGGAAATCCATCCCGTCCCCTATGTCCCGATTCCGGGCACGTTGGTTGTGCGGCCCAGCAATAGACCGCCTTCATGTCCCACACCAGGGCAAAATTAAGGCAGGAACATCTACCGTTTATTCTGGTTTATTGAGCAATGTCCGATCTGACGGACATGCAAAATCAACGGAGACGACGATGATGAAGAGCCTATTTGCGGGCGCTACGGCGCTCGCGCTGATCGCAGGCGCGGCAGTCGCGCAACAGGCCTATGACAGCACCACCAGTCGGACCACGACGGTGACCGCGCCTGTGCCGCTTGTACCAGCCGCCCCGGCTCAAACCAGCACGACCACGGTCGAACGGACGATCAACCCGTCTTATTTCGACCCGAGCCGTACCTCGAGTTATCATGAGGAGCATCTGCGTACCGAGGATGGGCAGACGGTCGAGAAGAGCGTGAAGACCGAGACAGCCTCACCCTCTGGCACACACACCAGCACCTACAGCCAGACCACGACCCGGTCCGACGGCGATTAACACCCTCTAATGTCACGAAGCCCCGCCAGAGCTTGGAAAAGCTCAAGCGGGGCTTTTCCATTTCAGCCGGCCCGCATCAGCGAGCGGACATGCGCGGCCGCGGAGGCGCCGAGCGCGGTCAAGTTGTAACCGCCTTCCAGGGTCGAGACGATCCGCCCGCCGGCATGGCGCCGAGCGATGGCGGCCAACGCCTCGGTCGCCCAGACGAAATCATCCTCGTCCAATTCGATTCCGGCCAGCGGGTCGCTGCGGTGGGCGTCGAAGCCCGCCGAGATCAACAGCAATTCCGGATCGAACGCTTCCAGTGCCGGCAGAATCACCCGGTCGAACGCGTCGCGGAACTTGGCGCTGCCATCGCCCGACGATAAAGGTGCATTGACGATATTGCGATAGGGCCCATGTTCCCGCCCCGCGCCGGTGCCGGGATAGAACGGATATTGATGGCTGGAGCCATAGAACCAGCCCGGTCGGCTGGCGGTCATGGTCTGGGTGCCGTTGCCGTGATGCACGTCGAAATCGATGATCGCAACCCGCTCGAGCCCATGGATCTCCTGAGCGTGTGCCGCGCCAACCGCCACGGAATTGAACAGACAGAAGCCCATAGCATGGCCTGGTTCGGCATGATGGCCCGGCGGCCGTACTGCACAGAAGGCGTTCGCCTCGCCCGCCATTACAGCATCGACCGCGGCGACCACCGCGCCGGCCGCGCGCAGGGCCGCATTTCCCGATCCCGGCGACATCGCCGTATCGGCATCGAGCCGAATCTGCCCCTGCGCCGGAACCGCCGCCAGCAGATCGCGCACATAGTCGGCGCCATGCACCCGCGCGACCTGCGCCTCGGTAGCAAACGGCGCCTCCCGCCGGTCGAGCGAGACGAAATCGGGATGATCCAGCGCCGCCAGCACGGCCTTCAGCCGCTCAGGCCGCTCGGGATGGCCCTGGCCCGGATTATGGGTCAGGCAATCGGGATGGGTGAGCAGGATGGTCATGTCATTACCCCTCCTTCGGCCACAGCCAGGCCGCACCGCGCACGCCGCTATCGTCGCCATGCAGCGCAGGCACCACCGGTGTGAACACCCCGTCGGAGAAGCACCATTGCGCCAGCAGTCTAGGTAGCGGCTCGTACAGCCCACGCAACTGCGATACGCCGCCGCCTATCACGACGATATCGGGATCCATTATATTGACGACAACCGCCAGGGACCGCGCCAGCCGGTCGCGATGACGACCCAGGGTTGCAATCGCTGCCGCATCTCCCCCGTCACCAGCCATCGCGATGCCAGCGGAATCGAGCGTCGAACCAGTCACTCTCTCATGATCCGCCGCGATCCCGGGGCCCGATAGCCATGTTTCGGTACAGCCATGCTTGCCGCAATAGCAGGCAGGCCCCGGCAATTCGTCGGCAGTCGGCCAGGGCAGCGGATTATGCCCCCACTCGCCGGCGATGGCGTTAAGCCCGGTCATTGGCCGCCCATCGACGGCGATTCCACCGCCGACGCCCGTGCCCAATATCACCCCGAACACGACCGGCTTGCCCGCCCCGGCGCCATCCGTCGCCTCCGACACCGCCAGGCAGTTGGCGTCGTTCGCCAGCTTGACCGGCCGGCCCAGCACCGAGGTGATGTCGGCGTCGAACGGCTTTCCGTTGAGCCAGGTCGAGTTCGCGTTCTTGACCAGCCCGGTCCTGACCGACAAAGCACCCGGCATACCAATCCCGACTGACGCCTTGCCACCCGCCTGCCGCTCCAGCTCCGCGACCAAGGCGGCGACCGCTTCCATCGTCCCGGCATAATCCTGCCGCGGCGTCGGCACCCGCCCCTGCGCGACCTCCGCGCCGCTGCCATCCAGCGCGATGCCCGAAATCTTTGTCCCGCCGAGATCGATCCCTATCCGAAGCAAATGTCGGCCCTCACATGCGCGCTTGATGTTGCGGCCGCCCGCCGCGATAAACATCGACAAGCAGGATAGTAGGGGAATTCATGACACCACAGCCAGCCTGGAAGCAGCGTTACGCGCCTCATATCGGCCTGATGGCGCCAGACGCCCCCCTGTTCCTGCACAGCGCCGGCAGTTCCGACCCGGTCGACCAGATCCGTTACCTCGCCGAGCTCGGCTTTGCCGGTATCGAGGATAATTTCCTGCGCATCCGGCCGCCGGATCTGCAGGTCCGCATCGGCGCGGAGCTTGCCAGACATGGCATGGCGATGGGCTGTTTCGTCAACAACCCCATGCATTGGAACCGTCCGCTCTGGGGCCTGGATACCGATGATGCGCGGGCGCGGCTGATGCATGACCTGCGCGAATCGATCGAGGCGGCCCAGCGCACCGGCGGCAAATATCTGACCGTGGTCAGCGCCATGGACCCGGCCACCCCGGTCGCATTCCAGCGCGTGCGGATGGTGGAAAACCTGAAGCGCCTGGCCCCGATGGCGGAAAAGGCCAGCGTCATTCTGGCGCTGGAGACTGTGGACTCGAGCCGCTGGCCCGGCATGTTGCTGCACCACATCCCCGACGCCTATGCGGTCGCCAAGGCAGTGGACAGTTCCTCCGTGCAGCTCGTCTTCGATTTCGGTCATATCGCACCGATGGACGGTAACGTCATCCAGAACCTGAAAGCAGTGTGGGACAAAGTCGCGGTCATCCAAGTCGCCGACATTCCCGGCCGGCTGGAGCTGGGCAGTGGTGAGCTGAACTGGGTCAATATCTTCCGTACGATCCGTGAGCTAGGCTATACCGGGCTGATCGAACTGGAACATCTGATCTCTCGGCCCGGCGCGGCGGGGGAGCGGATGTTGCTGGATAATCTCAGAATCATCGACGACGCACTTTAAGCGCCGTTAGCACCGGGAAACACACAATGGCTGAAATCACCCACCGCCAAGTGCAGACGAACGGCATCAGCATGCACATTGCCGAGGCGGGAGAAGGACCGCTGGTCGTCATGGTCCATGGCTTTCCCGGCCTGTGGTATAGCTGGCGGCATCAGCTCCCGGCGCTGGCGGCGGCCGGCTGGCATGCCGTGGCGGTCGATCAGCGCGGCTATGGCCGCACCGATCGGCCGTCGGACCCCGCCGTCTATGACGCCGAATACGTTGCCAACGACATGCTGGGCCTGCTCGACGCGCTGGGCGAGGAGAAGGCCATATTCATCGGCCATGATTTCGGAGCGCAGCTGGTCTTCAACCTGGCCGTCCGCAAGCCCGACCGGGTTGCCGCCATCATTGGCATGGCCTGCCCCTATGACTTCGACCTCGCCGGCCGCGGCGGCATGGGCTCGAAGCAACAAAAAGACGAGAGCGGCTTTAACGCCGAGTTCGCCGCCCCCGACATGCGCCCCAGCGAGGTGTTCGCCAAGGCCGCGAAGCAGCATTTCCTCCACCTGCATTATTTCCAGACCATCGGCCCCGGCGAGAAGGAGTTAGGCGCCCAGCCGCGCGAGTTCCTGACCCGCCTGTTCTGGGCGCTGAGCCCACGCGGCAACCTGCTGGGCTGGGCCAAGTACCCGACCGAGGGCACCGGCTATCTGGACGTGCTGGAAAAACCGGCAATGCCCCTGCCCTGGCCCTGGATGTCGGCCGAGGACATGGACGTCTATGTCGCGGAATTCACACGTCAGGGCGGTGACAAGACCTTCATCGGCGGCCTCAACTCCTACCGCGTCGCCGACCGGAACTGGGAGCTGGGGGCAAAATGGGCCGACAGCAATATCGAACTCCCAACCGCGTTCATCGCCGGCTCGCACGACCCGGTGTTGAAGATGATCCGCCCCGACGCCATCGACATCATGCGCAGCCGCACCCCCGACCTGCGCCAGGTCACCATCATTCCCGAAGCCGGCCATTTCGTGCAGCAGGAACAGCCGGCGGCAACGAACGCCGCAATCCTGAGCTTTTTGGACAGCGTGCGGGACGAGATTTAAATGTTGAAAGAATTGGACTGCCAAGGGGCCAAGTAAATCCGTTTTATCCACAGATTACGCAGATTAACGCAAATGAATCTGATTGTTACCGCCTGTGGCGGCGGAAACCGCGCAGCAAAACGTGTAATCCGCGTAATCTCCGGATAAATTCTTACTTACCTTGGCGTCTGGCGCCTTGGTGTTCTCTTCATTAGCAAAGGACCGACACATGATCATCGCCATCACCCAATCCGGCTTCCTGGAACTGAAAGAGCCGGACGACTTCAAGGGCTTCAAGATCGCCATCGAAAAGCACGGCATGACCGACCCCGAGATCGCCGCCGCGCTGAATGGCGTCGCCACCCCTGACGCGGACGGCAAGCATTTCTGGGTCAGCCAGGATGCGCTGAAAAACTGGAAGGGCAAGCCCCAGCCGGCCGAATGGACCACCTCGTTCGAGAAGATGGTCGAAAAGGTGAAACCCTTCGGCTGGATCGACGAAGCCACCGGCGCGATCCGCGGGCATCTGGAGCGGACTTAAGAATTCAGAAACCTAGGCTGGCTTCGCGCAGCGTTACCCACCCACTCCCTACATCCCCTCCCCCGGCAGGAAGCACCGTACCGCCGGCTGCCCGTCCACGTGGTAATACCAGACCTCGGCATGGCCGAGTTTGTTGGGGCCCTCGATCACCGCGCTCTCGGGTACGTCGACCCAGTGGCCCTCGATCATCACGCGATAGCCCTTCTTCGTCGTATCCCATTCGACCAGCTCGGGCTTCCAGCCGTCGGCGGTGGCGCAGCAGCCCACACCGTGGCGGTTATGAAGCCCGACCACCCACTGGCGAACCTCGGGTGAGTTATTGTCGGTCTTATCCAGGTCGTGGGCCCAGGGCGGGCTGCCGCTGAGGATCGGCAGAAGGCAGAGCCACACCGGCAACGCGCGGACAAGCCACACCATTCCCTGCGTTCGACGCATGATCCGCCCCTTTCGGTCATAAGCGGCATTCGACAACAGTCCAGTTTAGCGTTTCACAAAAACCCGGCCCATGGGAAGTGTCATATTTTCCCGAAACCTTTTCCCAGGCGACCCTTGAGTGGGTTAGCGAAGCGTACCCCACCAGACACTCCAGCCGTCTCGCGCCCAATGGTGGAATACGCTAAGATTTTCCACCTCACAAAAACACACGCCGACAAAAATACACGCGTACAAAAAGACAGGGAGCACTGCGCGATGGATTTCACCGTCACCCTCGATGCCCAAGGCAATCTGCATCTCGGCCCCCGCGTCGTCCCGCTTCCGACATCAATCAGCGAGAATGCCCGCAGGTTCCTCGCCACGCCCTTCCCCTCCCCACCGCAGCCCGAAATCACCGACAAAGAAGGCTGGAAAAAGGTCGTCGCCGCCGCCGACCGGATGTTCGAGCGGGCGGTCGATCACTGGCTGACCTCGCTTCCGGTAACGGTGGAGACCCGCGCGATCGCCGGCGTGTCCGTCCATCAGGCGACGCCGCACACCATCAAATATCCCGAACGCGCGCATTTCCGTATCCATGGCGGCGCCTGGGTGTTCATGGGTGGCAAATATGCTAAGGCCGAGGCTGCGATGACGGCGGCGGAGATGGACTGCGTCACCTTCGGGCTGGATTACCGCATGCCGCCCGACCATCCCTATCCGGCGGCGTTGGATGACGGGGTAGCCGTCTGGCGCGAGGTGATCAAGCAATACGATCCGCGCAAGATCGCCATGTCCGGCGCCTCGGCCGGCGGCAATTTGTCGGCCGCGCTGACGCTCAGGGTGCGCGACGAAGGCCTGCCTATGCCCGGCGCCATCGGCCTACTGACCCCGGCGACCGACATGACCCGCGCCAGCGACACATTCCAGACCAATGCCGGCATTGACACGGTGCTACGCCCCGGCGGCAACGTGGTCGCTCTCTATGCCGACGGCCACGACCTGACCGACCCGTATCTGTCGCCGCTGTTCGGTGATTTCACCAAGGGCTTCCCGCCCACCTTCCTGCAATCCGGCACCCGCGACCTGCTGCTGTCGGACACTGTGCGCCTGCATCGCGCGCTGCTCCGGGCCGGCGTTCCCGCCGAACTGCATGTCTGGGAAGCCATGCCCCATGGCGGCTTTGGCGCCATTTTCGGCAGCGCAGCGCCGGAGGACACGGAGATGTCGGAGGCGTTGGTGGCGTTTGTGGATCGGGTGCTGCGGTAAAAGCGCAGAAAACGTAGGGTGGGTCAGCGCAGCTAATCCATCAACCCTGCCCACCATCGCGATTGGTTGGAATGCGCTCGGCTTTTTCACCCTACGCTGGCCGCGACTGCCGCGATCAGGAACAAGAACGGCCGAGGTAGCGCGATGCCGCCCCGGCCGCTGTGACGATTATACGAGCGCGTGAGCCGATCGATTCCAGACCGGCCAATGACGCTCGACTTTGAACCTGCTCGCGCGCCTCACGAAGATGGGACGATTACTTGCTGTCCCACGTGTGAACCACTGTCCGGGTCGTGCGGTCCAAGATGACCGGGTTATTATTGATGATGCTGTAGCTGTAATGGTCGGCCTCGGGGACCTTGATCGTCTCGGGCAGCGGGTACACCGTGACGGTGCTGGGCAGCACGACACCGACATTGGGCTTCAGGTCCGGGTCGGTGACGGAATTATAGTGCTGGGTGGTCGAGTATTCGCGAATGGCGGCCCCTTGATCCGTCGTCCAGGTCGTGGTGCTTGACGTTGTCGTCTGGGCTAAACCAAGCCCGGCGCCCCCTAGAAACGCGGACGCGGTAACGATCGAAAACAGTGATCTGTTCATCGTGGTCTCCTAATGCCGATATGTGGTCTGGTAAAAAATCCACCTGCGGGCGATCGGTCGCACCGAGTGAGGGTTATGGGAGTAATCACGATGAGTGGTTGTTAGTTCCAGCGCATCTTCTAGCGCGGTAACCCGCCGTTGGTTGTCTGACGTCGCTTGCCTTGGGATAAGGCGGCGGCGAGCGTCGTCAGGTGCGCGTCCAGCCGCTTGCGCGTCACGATGCTGGCCTTGCTGGCGTGCCGTCGAAGAACACGCCGTCGATGGCCACCAGCTCGCCGCCCACGAGATCAAGCGAGCACAGCAGCGGCACGAAATCGCGGTTCGCCTGCTTCAGCGGTGCGACGTTATCGCTGCGGAACTTGCCGATCGTGCGGTAGTAGCCGGGCACCAGGCCGCCCAGCAGCCCGAGCAGCTCGATATTACGCCCAGCCTCCCGCTCCAACCGCCGCGAGGAGCGGATCTGGTTCAGCTAGCCGTCGAGAGACAGCTTGAGCAGATCGGCCGAATCATACGGCGGCTGGCCGGCCCCGATCGCGCCTTCGCAGTGGCGGAACTTCAGC
>JAQGIF010000098.1 GCA_028291345.1 Rhodospirillales bacterium
CGCAGCTCTTCGCGCAGCAAGAACTCGGTATCCTCCACTGGCAGTAGATAAGCACGGCTCGGGTTCTGATTTCCAATATCGGGCATTTGACTCCGGGGGCGGTTGATGGCGGCGTTAGCCCAGCGGAATTAATTCCCGCCGATAGGGTTCGGTCCTTTCGCAATAGTAAGGCGGCAAAGCGCAGCGGCGGTTTTCACACTAAGGGCGATGCCAGCGCTTTCCGGGTTGGAAGCAAACCACGAGGAACACAAAGAACAGCAAAGATCAATTTCTCAAGTCTGTCTGTCGTGTTCTTCGCGGTTAATTTTCTTCGCCTCCAAAACCGCTGAGGCGGGAGAGGAGACCAGAACGGGGCGCTTTAGCCGCCGTTGCTATTGGGCCTGACGCCGGTCGCCTCGCTGCCATAGGGAGGGGCACCGGTCGTGCCTGCCGCCGTTCCCCTCCTAGGCGCGGTGCCCGGCGGGCTCATGGCCGCGGCGCTACGGGCAGAGTCGTCGCAGTTCATGCGGTTTCGCGCCATGCTATTGTCGCGTCCGTCGGGCTGACCAAGGCCGGTCGAATTGCCCATCTGGGTGGATATCCCGGAATCGAGCGGCTTTGGGGTGCCGTTGGGTCCCTGCGCGCTCGTCGGCTGCGCCATCAGGGGCGTTGCCAGAGCGACAGCCATTGCCGCAGCTATTATGAAAAGTCTCATCGACTTTCTCCTTTCCGTCTGGAGTTGGATGGGTCGCATCCATAGATGGAATGGAAACCGTGGAACCAGACCGCGGTTCCGAGAAAGTCAAGCCGGATCAATCGCGTCAATAATCGATCGATAATATTACCCGAGAATTTTACGTATCCTTGTGCGCAGTGATGTTGGCGCTGCGATATTACACCGTCGCCGGTTTTCCAATCGCCTGCCGCCATACCGCGGCGACCGCGACGCCGACGAGGAACAGCACGCCCACAACGATGAAGGCGCCGTGCAGCCCCAATGTCACCCTCAACGGATACATAAGCGCGGGGTTGAGGAAATCGCCGGAATAGCGGGCGGTATAGCTGATGCCGATCGCCTTGCTGCGCAGTTCGGGTGAGGTGCGCGAGACGATCAGGTCCGAGATCAGCGGGTTCGAGATGCCGGTGCCGCTGCCCAATATGGCGCAGCCGATCGCCGTCACCACCGCGCCGTCGGCCAGCCCCATCAGCGCGATGCCGACGCCCTGCAGGACGAAGCATAGCATCAATATCTGCGCGGAACTCAGCCACTTGCGGATCCAGCCGAACAGCAGGGCGGCGATGGCGACGAACAGCGCCCCCGTCATGATCACCTTGCCCTGAAACCCGGGGTCGCTGATGCCGTCATCACGCAGCAGGAACGAGACCTGGATGTTCGGCATGTAGACGGCGACGAACATCGGGATGATCATCAGATAGATCGGCCACAGCCTGAGTAGTTGACCGGTCTCGACGGCGGCTTTCCGCGTGACGGTTTGCAGGCGCCGGCCCGTTGCCGGAAGATAGATCGCCCCCAGGATGAGGACCGGGAAGGCGAGCAGATAGAGGCCGAACGGCGCGCGCCAGCCGCCGACCCTGCCCAATTCGCCGGCGACGAAAATCGCGGCGACGCCGGACAGGGCGCCGGTGGCGCTTTGATAGCCGAGGATGCGGGCCCGCGCGTCGGGGGTGAAATGCTCGCTGATCATTGTGATCATCGCGGTGACGATGCCCGAGGTCGCAAGGCCGAGCAGGAACCGTGTGACCAGCAGGATGGCCGCTTTGTCGAGATAAAGACCGGCCGACCCAGCGACCCCGAAGATCGCCAGCGCCACCAGCAGGAAACGCTTCGAGCCGAAGCGGGCGATCAGCCAGCCGCAGAGCGGACCGCCGAGGATGACGCCGATGGCCGGCGCAGTTACTATCATCTGGGCAACCAGATCACCGTCGCCGTTCTTGTCGAAATATTTGGCGGCGAGCGCAGCCACCGGCGACATAGCCGAGACGACGAGGGCGAGCATGAAGCCGCCGCTCAGCATGATCCCGACCGCCATCCATTCACGGAATCCCGTGATGGTCGACTTTTGCCCCGCCACCTGATCGGTCATCATGTCCTCCTCCCTATTTCCCGGCCCTATTTTCCGTAACGGGTCCCCTGCCGCCAATTTTTCCTGGCGTTGGCGACGACGATAACCACTTGCCGGGATGGTGTCATCGCATTTACGAATGAACAACTTGTTGCTTGGTTTTCAAGGGGAACAACGATGAGCGATAACGCTAATGGCGGGAGTGCGCCGAGCCCGAAAGTACGGGGCCTGGAACCCACATTCCGTCATCTCGACGATCCAGACCAGAAATGGCAGGAGGTGCGCAGCATCCAGCGCCCCGACGGCACCAAGGCCTCGATCTGGGAGAAATGGTTCGCCTTCTCGCCCGACCCGCAATATCTGTCGCTCTATGCCAAGTGGGACCCCGGCATCGTCATCCGCCGCCACGGCCATTACAGCCCGCACGTGGTCTTCGTGATCGCCGGCGATATGTGGTGCGGCGACCGCCACTGCCCGGCGGGCACCCATATCGAGCTGCCGTTCGGCGCGGCCTTCGGCCCCTTCGTCGCCGGCCCCAACGGCACCACCCTGTTCGAGGTGATGATGGGCGACCCGCGCTCCTGGGGCGACCAGCCCGAGCTGTTCCAGGCGGCGCTCGATGCCCAGGGCGCCAAGGTGCTGCCCGACCCGCCGATCGAATTTCCCGGATGGCTGCAGGATCTGCGGCAGCGTTGGGTGGTCGAGGGTGCGACCGTCGAGCCGCCGCAATAATGGCGATCGTGCCACCGTTCACGTCCGGATCGATCTCGCTGCGCCTCTATCCGCATAACGACCTGCCAGCGGACCAGATCGTCTCGGTTATGCGCGGCCAGGCTGCACTGGCGGCGGAGGTCGGTTTCGACGGCGTCATGACCAGCGAGCATCACGGCGGTTTCGGCGGCTATCTGCCCAACCCGGTCCAGATGGCCGGCTGGCTGCTCGATGCTATGCCGCAAGGCTGGGCCGCACCGTGTCCGCTGCTGCTGCCGCTGCGTCCCTGGGCGCTGGTGGCTGAGGAGCTGGCATGGCTCGACGCGCGCTATCCCGGCCGTGTCGGGCTCGGCGTCGCCTCCGGCTCGCTCGAGGCGGATTTCGAGATCATGGGAACCAACAAGGACAATCTGGTCGAGCGCTTCCTAGTCGGGCTCAATGCCGTCACGGCGGCTCTGTCCGGCCGCCACGCCGGAGTGTTGGCCGGCGATGTCGCAATCAAGCGCTGCATCGAACATCCCATCCCAGTGATCAGCGCGGTGATGAGCGGGACGGCAGCCCGCCGCGCCGCAGCAGCTGGGGCGGGGATGCTGTTCGCCGGGGTCAGCGCCAACTGGCACTGCCGGGAAATGGCCGACACGTATCGCGCGGCCGGCGGCACCGGACCGATCGTGCTGGTCCGCCGTGTCTCCGTGGTCGGCGCATCGGGCGAGGGCGGCGGGCAGGGCCGCCACGCCAAGCAGGTTGATCTCTATCGCAGTTACACGTCTGAAGCGTCCCAATCCAAATGGGCGACCAACCAGCTGACCGAGGGCACGCCGGACCAGATCGCCAAAAGTCTGATCACCGACATGAAGGAAACCGGAGCCGAATCGCTGAACCTGCGCGTCCACGTTCCCGGCGTAACGCCCGACGAGGCGCTGGGCCATATTGCGGGGCTGGAATGGGTATTGAAGAAACTGCGGGCATAAGGCGGAAAGCGAAGCGCCTTCCGCCAGATCATGGCGGGCGGCGAAAAATGCTGCCTCATCCGCCGTACTGACTGTAGATTAATCCGCGTGCAGAGTCGGGCGAAACGTCCCCGGAGGGTCCATGTCAGCGGGTTTGGTCGAGAAGGAAATCGAACGGTTTCTCGCGTCGCCCGAGCCAGAAGTTCTGTGCCTGCGCGGCAAATGGGGCGTCGGCAAGACCTTCAGCTGGGACGCGATCCTGCGCCAGGCGCGGGACAGGAACGCGATCGCGCTGAAGACCTACGCCTATGTTTCGCTGTTCGGCCGCGACTCGCTCGCCCAGTTGAAATACGCGATTTTCGAAAACGGCATGCCGTTGCAGGATATTGGTGCCGACCCGACGGTCGAGACCTTCAAATCGAACACCGCCGACCTGTACAAGCGTCTCGGCAAGCCGACCTTTTCGTTCCTGCAGAACCTGCCCCAGGCCGGCGACTATGCCTCCGAACTACAGGCCCTGTCGTTCCTGTCCGTGCGCGACCGGCTGATCTGCATCGACGATCTGGAGCGCATGGGCCGGCATTTGCCGATGAAGGACGTGCTGGGACTGATCTCCGACTTGCGGGACCAGAAAAGCTGCAAGATCGTCCTGATCCTGAATGACGACGCGCTGGAAGGGTCGGACAAGACCGATTTTGAGCTTTATAACGAAAAGGTGATCGACCGGTCGCTGGAGTTCGCGCCTGAGGCCAGCGACAGCGTGCGGATCGCGGTCGTCGGCGAGGCCCCGGCGATGCGGACCCTCCGCGCGGCTTTGGTCGCGCTCGGCATTGCTAATATCCGCGTCATCAAGAAGATCGAACGGCTGGTCCTGCACGTGGCCCCATTGCTCAGTACCTTCGATGTGGCCCTCCTCGAGCAGGCCGTGCGGTCGCTGACCCTGCTCGGCTGGTGCGTCTATTCCAAAGAGGCGCCGACGCTGGACTATCTGCGCGAACAGCGGAGCAAGCACGTGTTCGGGCCGGGCGAGGGCGAAAGCGTGTCCGATGCGGCCAGGGAGTGGAACGCACTGCTGGACGGCTTCGGCTTCACCACGATGGATGAGTTCGACCTTGCCCTCCTGGCGGGCATTCAGCGCGGCTATTTCGACGAAGCCCCTCTGATGCTCTGGGCGGCTAAACGCGCCGACACGATCAAGGCGGCGCAGGCGGGTGGATCGTTCGACGCGGCCTGGCGGCTTTATACCGACTCGTTCGACGATAACGAGGCGGAGGTGGCGAAGGAGGTTTGCGCCGCCATCCGCAAGAACGTCGCCTTCGTATCGCCGCTGAACCTCAACGCGGCGGTCAAGCTGCTCAAGGATCTGAAGCGCCCGCTGGAGGCTGCGGAGGTGCTTCGGTTCTACATGGCCCAGCGCAAGGACGGGCGGGCGTTCTTCGATCTCAGCGCCTATCCCTTCGCCGGCGACATCACCGACCCAGATGTGCGCGCCGCCTTTCATGCGCGCTATCGCGATTTCGCCGACGACCGCGCGGCAGGCGATGTGCTGCTGGGCGTCGCCAGGACGAAATCATGCGCGCACAGCGACATCGCCTTCCTGTCGAAACTGTCGGCGGATGACTTCCTGGCGCTGTTCAAGGCGCGGAACGGCAGCGACCGCGCCCGGATGATCCACGCCGCCATCCAGTTCGACCGCATGGCCGGCGCAGGCGCAGAGGCCAAGGCCATCGCCGCCGTTGCCAAGGAAGCCCTGAAAAAGATCGCCGCCGAATCCCCGCTGAACCGCCGCCGGGTGCTCCAGCTGCTGGACCGGAACGCGTTCGCTGAAAAGGCCTAGCCGTTCGGCCCGACCGGCTTGTGACCGACCAGCGCGACGCGCTTCATGATGCGGCGGCTGGTATAATCGGCGACGGCGTAGTGGCAGCTGGCGCGGTTGTCCCAGAAGGCGACGTCGTTGACGTTCCAGTTGAAGCGGACATGGAATTCCGGGCTCTTGGTATGCTCGAACAGGAAACCTAGCAGCGCCTCGCTCTCATCGTGGTTCATGCCGACAATCGATTCCGTCCAGTTGGCATTGACGTTCAGTGCCTTGCGGCCGCTCACGGGATGGACCTCGACCATCGGGTGGACGGTCGTCGGCCACGAGTTCAGCCGGTCGCCCAAAGTCTCGGACACCTTCTTGCTATAGCTCGCCAGCCGCGCGATCGAATGCTTCGCTGTCAGGCCGTCAATAAACTTCTGCATGGTCGGCGATAGGGCTTCGTAGGCCGCGTACATGCTGGCCCAGCATGTATCACCACCCAGATCCGGTCGCTGCACGCATTGCAAGATCGAGCCCAGCGGCGGAACCTCGAGATAGGTGCGGTCGCGGTGCCACCGGTCGGCGCCTTCGCCCTTGGGGGCGACCTGATCCAGCACCAGGACCTCGCGGTGGTCGCGCGGTTTCGGCTGGATCTCAGAGATATCCAAGGTGCCGAAATAGCGGCCGACGCGGATATGCTCGACATCGTCGAGCGGCTTCTGGTTACGGAAAAAGATCACGATGTTGTCGGTGAAAGCCTGCTTGATCTCAGCGACCGTGGGGGCGCCCAGCGGCTGCGACAGGTCGACCCCCCCGATCTCAGCCCCGATATTCGCAGTGAGTTTCTTGATAGTGATCATTCCGTCCCCCCCGCTTTCCCGGCATCAGAATACGACGCCTTATGTTGCGCGCGAAGGAATTTTACCAAGCAAACGGTTGCTTAGACAAGGGGTAGGATTCTACCATCTGCGGACCTATAATCCGATGAGAGCGGGAAGCGGGGCCGAACGGCTCGCGGATGAATTCACGGGAGAGATCGATGCGGAACGCGCTGCCATATCCAGTCTATGACGCCGATAATCACTTCTATGAATCGGCCGATGCGATCACCCGCCACCTGCCCAAGAAATACGCCAAGGTGCTGCAGTTCGTTCAGGTGAACGGCCGCACCAAGCTGGCGATCGGCGGGCAGATTTCGGACTACATCCCGAACCCGACGTTCGACGTGGTCGCTGCCCCAGGCGCGCATCTCAAATACTATCGGGGCGAGAACGTTGAAGGCCTGTCGCTGCGCGAGATCACCGGTTCGCCGATCAAGGCCAACCCATCCTTCCGCAGCGGCGCCGACCGTCTGCCGATCATGGACGCGCAACATATCCACGCGACCTTGATGTTTCCGACCCTGTTCTCCGCCATCGAACGCCGGATGAGCTATGACCATGACCTGCTAAACGCCGCCCTGCATTCGCTGAATCAATGGACGCTTGAGGAATGGGGCTTCGCCCGCCAGGGCCGCATCTTCGCCACGCCGGTCATTTCGCTGGCCGATATCGACCAGGCGGTGAAGGAACTGGACTGGGCGCTGGCGAACGGTGCGCGCACCGTCGTCATCCGCCCAGCTCCGGTCCCTGGCTATCGCGGCAGCCGCTCGCCGGGTTTCGCTGAGTTCGACCCGTTCTGGGCACGGGTGGCCGAAGCGAAGATATTCGTCTCACTTCACGCCTCGGACTCAGGCTACGACCAGTTCACCCAGATGTGGATCGGCGGCCAGGAATGGAAGCCCTTCGAACCCGATCCCTTCTCCAACACCCAGCGCATCATCGACCGTGCCATCTCCGACACCGTCTCGGCTCTAATCTGCCACGGCGTCTTCGACCGCAACCCCGGCGTGCGGATCGCCTGTATCGAGAACGGGGCGTTCTGGGTCGACGGGCTGATCAAGACCTTCGATCATGTCTATGGACAGATGCCGCAAAGCTTTAAGCAGCATCCGACCGAGGTGTTCCGCCGCAACTTCTTCGTCGCGCCGTTCAACGAGGATTCGGTCACCGAGCTGGTCGGCCAGATCGGCGCCGACCGCGTGCTGTTCGGCAGCGACTGGCCCCACCCCGAGGGCGTGGTCGAACCGCTCGATTTCCTGAACGAGTTAACGGATTTGCGCGCCGCCGACCAGCAGAAGATCATGAGCAGCAACCTCAAAGGACTTTTAGAGGGCGCGCGGGACTGACCCGGCCTATTTCAGATTATATGCCCACTATTCTTGGTTTGGCCGGTATCCTATGGCAGCTTAATCTTTCATCGCTGACGCGGCGCGACTTACTCCTTAAAAACGCCGCGACCGGGAATTTTGCGGCGATCTGGGGGGAGCGCCGTGAAGAAACGGTTCACTTGTCTGCTCCTGCTCGGTGCATTTTACGGACGTGAAGCCTGCGCCGCGCGCGACGGCGCAACGATCTTCCACGAACAATGTGCCCCATGCCACGAGTGCGGCGTACCCCCCGCGCCCAGTCCCGCTGCGCTGAAGAGTTTCGAGCCAGAGCGGGCGATCAAGGCGCTGCTCGACGGCGTGATGTCGGCGCAGGGTCGGGCGCTCTCCCATACGGAAATCCGCACGGTCGCGGTCTATGCGACCGGTAAGCCATTTACCGGCGGCGAACTGCCGGCCAGGCTCGGTCCGCGGCCATATGCGCGCCTGTTCCGCCGATCATGGGCGCGTCGTCTGGGATGTCGACACCAACAGACCGTATGGCGGGGTGAACGGTATCGAGGCCCATGGCGGATCGATTGACGGCCCGGGCACGGTCGTCGTCGTCGATGGGGTGGTCTATACCAATTCCGGCTACGGCTATGTCGGCGAGGCGACCGGAAACGTGCTGCTCGCCTTCACGGTCGACGGGAAGTAGCAGGCGATCTTCGCGCGCCTCGTATGGGGGCAACTTTCCGTCTGCCCCATAACCCCGACTTAATCTATGATGGTTTATTGTTAATCCTTCTCCTGGCTGCCCAGGCGTGGAGAAAAAATGCCCGAAGAAGAGCGTTGGAAGGAGCTATATCGCTATTGGCTCTCAAAGCATGTCAATGGGCGCCCGCCTTCACGCCGGGACGTCGATCCGCTGCCAGATGTGCCAAGGCTGGTGGCGAACCTGATGCTTCTGGCTGTCGAAGGAACGAGCTATCGCTACAGGGTGGCCGGAACGGAAATCGAGGCCCGCGCAAAGATGACCCTCGCAGGGCGTCTGATCGGTATGCCCGGCACCCTGCCTCAGGTCGTGGCCGATTGGCATCGCGCTCTCGACATCACCAGGGATGACCAGAAGGCGCATCTCTATTATTCCCGACTGCCCGAGCACATCACCGCTAAATTTATCACGCTGGTATTGCCGTTGATCGGTGAATCGGGCAGCACCGAGATGATCCTGGTGGGCTCGTTCTATGATCAGTATGTAGAACCGGGCACCCGCGTTCTTGGGATGGTGTCCGGGGAAATTAAGCTCTAGCAGCAACAGCAGTGCGTATCATTCAGAAGCAGGGGAAAGCGCGGCTGCGGCATGTGCAACTCTGCCCGTCGACGGCGGATGCCCGGCGAAATAACACGCGACTTCTTCTGGTAAAATACTGTTTCCTTCCACTTAACGGATGCTACGGTCGCGCATGCTTGGACCGGAACTTGATTCGCGCCTGATACATTTGCTTATGCAGAATGCCCGCCTCTCCAATTCGGAGTTGTCGCGGCGGCTGGGTGTCTCGCGCTCTACCGTACAGGCCCGGATAGAGCGTCTGGAGCTGACCGGCGCGATATTGGGCTATACCTTGCGGCTCAACCCGGCGCGGGACCAGCATGTCGTGCAGGCCCATGTCTCAATCAGCGTGTCGCCTAAGCTGCAGGCGGCGGTCGAGCGCCATCTTCTGAAGCTTCGCGGGGTCGGGACGCTCTATGCTACCAGCGGGGCCGACGATCTGATCGCAATCGTTCACGCCGACAGTATGGCGGAACTGGACCAGTGCCTGGACGCGATCCGCGACACAGACGGCGTGCTCGACACGCGCTCCGCCATCATCCTGTCGACCCGGATGCCGCGTGGCGGCTAAACCGTTCGTCTAGAGCCGGGCGACAGCCGCTTGCATCTGCGTGATGAGCACCACATCGTTTAGCGCGGAACATAGATGAAATTATTGATGTAGAGGCTGGCCGGAATTTGCAGATTGCGCGGGTCGACATGTGAAACGTATCGATTGGGCAAAGCTGCCGACCTTTGACGTAAAACCCGTCATAGCCGTGGGAAAACCAATTCGCCGGGCTTTGTGGCGCACCGGGATTGTGACGATTCTCAGATTCGACAAGGACAACAGGTTGGCTTGCCGCCAATGTCGCCTGCGCGCCGTGCTATGGTGTATCCTCTACTGTACCGGGAACTCGACGCCCTGGGCCAGGGGCAGGTCGTTGCCGTAATTCACCGTCGTCGTGACGCGGCGCATATAGGCCTTCCAGGAATCCGAGCCGGACTCGCGGCCGCCGCCGGTTTCCTTCTCACCGCCGAACGCCCCGCCGATTTCGGCGCCAGATGGGCCAATATTGACATTGGCGATGCCGCAGTCGGAGCCGACCGCCGAGACGAAAATCTCCGCCTCTGCCAGATCGGTCGTGAAGATCGAGGAGGACAGCCCCTGCGGCACGTCGTTATGCAGGCGGATCGCGGTGTCGAGATCGCTGTATTTCATGACATAGAGGATCGGCGCGAAGGTTTCGCGCTTCACGATATCGGTCTGCGACGGCATTTCGACGACGGCCGGCTCCACGTAAAAGGCATCGTCGGACCCGGCTGACGCGCGCTTTCCGCCGCTGATCGCCCCACCCGCTTTTTCAGCTTCAGCCAAGGCCGCCTGCATCCCGGCGTACGAACCGCCATCGATCAACGGGCCGATTAGTGTGCCCGCCGCGCGCGGGTCGCCGATCTTCAGCGTCTTGCAGGCCTGTTTCAGCCGAGGCACCAGCGCATCATAGATGCTGTCATGGACGAATAGACGACGGAGCGTGGTGCAGCGCTGCCCGGCCGTCCCCATCGCGGCGAATAGAATCGCGCGTAGCGCGAGGTCGAGCTTGGCCGAGGGAGCGACTATGGCAGCATTGTTACCCCCTAGCTCAAGGATTGCCCGGGCGAAGCGCTTGGCCAGGCGAGGCCCGACCTCGCGCCCCATGCGCGTGGATCCGGTCGCCGACAGGACGGCGACCTTGGGATGATCGACCAATATTTCCCCAATCTTCTTGTCGCCGATCAGCAGGGTCGAAAGGCCGGCCGGAATCTCGCCAAACCGGGCGGCGGCACGCTCGAACAGCGCCTGGGTCGCTAGCGCGGTTAGCGGAGTCTTCTCCGACGGCTTCCAGACCACCGAGTTGCCGCAGACAAGCGCCAGCGCCGCGTTCCAGGTCCAGACCGCGACGGGAAAGTTGAAGGCGGAGATAATCCCAGTCACACTCATGGGCTGCCAGCTTTCCATCATGCGATGATCTGTGCGCTCGGTGGCGATGGTTCGGCCGTAAAGCTGGCGTGAAAGACCGACCGCGAAATCGCAGATGTCGATCATCTCCTGGACTTCGCCCAGCCCTTCGCTGACAACCTTGCCCGCCTCGATCGTTACCAGCCGGCCGAGATCGGACTTAGCCGCGCGCAACTCTTCGCCGAACAGGCGAATCAACTCGCCCCGCCGTGGCGCGGGCACCTTGCGCCAGGCAAGGAACGCCTCATGGGCGGTGTCGATCGCGGCGATGGCATCGGCCGGATCGATCGTGCGGACGGCGCCGGTTGTCTCGCCGGTGATGGGTGAGCGCGCAGTCAGGCTGCCGCCGTTCCAGGCCTGCTCCGGGACGCCAAGGCGGCGGAGTATGACCGCCGCTTCGAACGCGGGTGTCGCCAAATCCATTTTAGAAGCTCCGTCTCGAAATTTAGGCCGCCCCAGAGCTCATGCTGCCAGGGAAACGCCTGCCGCCGAAACGCCCGAACCCACGGCATACGCCTTACCGAAGCGATTTTCGAGGAACAATGTCAGCGGGATATGCTCCTGCAGGATCAGGCCACAGTTTGGAATCTTGTTGTGGGCAAGCAGGTCCAGCACCGCGCAGACCGCCGACGCGGTCGTCATCTGGATGGCGGCCCAACTGCGATTACCGGCGCGGTTGGCATAAATCTTGTTGGCATAGGAATGCTGCATCAGCCGGCCGCCCTGCTGGCCGATCGCGGTGACGAAGATGACCACGACATCCTGGTCGGTGGCCGGTACGGCATTTTCCAGCACTTCGCGGAACAGGTCACGTCGTTCGGACAGGCGCAGATCCTGCAGCAATATCTTCATGATGTCACGATGGCCGGGATAGCGGATGGTCCGGTAATTGAGATTGCGCACCTTGCTGGCCAGCGACTGACACAGCGAGCCGAGTCCGCCGGAGGTGTTAAAAGCCTCGTAATGCACGCCGTCGAGCGCGAATTGCTCGACGTCGTCGAGTGGGGCGACCCGCACCAGCTTGCCATCGACCAGCGCGTCGCAGGGCTCGCAATATTCGTTGATGACCCCGTCGGTACTCCAGGTCAGGTTGTAGGTCAGGCTGTTCGAGGGATACAGTGGCAGGGCGCCGACGCGCAGCCGCAGCATCTCCACGGTTTCGAATTCACGGACGAGATCGTTGGCGACGATGGAGATGAAGCCAGGTGCCAAGCCGCATTGTGGAATGAAGGCGCCGTTGGACGTCGCCGCCAGCTCGGTGACAATGCGGGTGCTGGCGACGTCTTCGGTCAGATCCAAATAATGGATGCCGGCGACGTGTGCCGCGCTCGCGACCGCCGGTGTCAGGCGATAGGGTAGGGCGCTGATGACGGCGAAGCGGTTGCTAAGGGCGGCGGCCAGTGCCGTGCCATCCTGCACGTCCAATGCGAGGGTCGAGACGCCCCGGGCTTTCAGTTTTTCCAGTGCCTGGACCGAACGGTCGGCGACAGTCACCGAATATTCGCCCGTACGTCCCAGCAGGTCGGCGATCATTTCGCCAATATTACCGCCACCCATCACCAGAATGTCGTGCATCGCGACGCCTCCCGAATTCGTGTTCGAATCTCGTCAAAGAGTCTATGGCGTTGTTCCGTTGGAGGGAATCGGGCTTTCCGTCGGAACTGACATTATTGTCAGTCAATCTGTCACGTTTTGAGGCAATATGCGGGAAAGGCTGCTTTGGAGCCCAGATCCGGTTGGGGAACAGGAATGCAATTCGAACAGATTCTGGAGGGTTTCGTATTTCTCGAGGCGCCGCGTGTCGATGATGACGGCAATCTCTATTTCAGCGAGGTCATGGAGGGTGGCGTCCATCGGCTGTCGCCGGACGGCAAGCTCGACAGCTTCATCACCGACCGCAAGTATATCGGCGGTCTGGCCCTGACCGAGGATGGCGGCTTCGTCTGTTCGGGGCGGGCCGGGTTGGAATATTTCAATCCCGCCACCGGGAAACGGCGTGCGCTGGAGTTTCTTTATGACGGTCGCCCGATCGTCCATATCAACGACATCCAGCCTGACGATCAGGGTGGCCTTTATGTCGGCGGCACGCACGACCCTGACATCCAGGAAGGCGGCCTGCCACGCCGGACCAACCTGTATCGCCTCGATCCGTCCGGCGCTGCGATCAAGCTGTGGGATGGTATGGAGATATCGAACGGCCTGGGGCTCAGTCCCGATCGTAGCCGGCTTTATTTCTCCGAAACGTTCAAGGGGTTGGTGGTCTTCGAGGTCACATCGGAGAGAACCCTGCGCAATCGGCGTCTGCTTGCTGAATTCAGCGGGGCCGACGGGCTGCAGGTCGATGCCGAAGGCGGTATCTGGGTGGCGAATTATGCATTGGGACACGTCACCCGCTTTATGCCCGACGGCAGGGTAGACCGCTTCATCGATTTCTCCGATCGGTTCGAGGGTTGCCGCATCACCAGCCTCACCTTCGGCGGAGCGGATCTGCAAGACCTCTATGTCGTCACCGCCGGAGATTACCGCAAACCGCCAGCTAAGGACGGCAGAATCTACCGCGCCCGCAGCGACGTCCCAGGCCAGCCGACGCCGAAGGTCAGATTTTAAACGTCACATCCGCTTGACTGCGCATCCGGCGCCAGCCGATATAAACCAAGCTTCCGCTTGGTTTGAGCGCAGCGGTAAGAACGGGGAATGTATGGACTTTCCAGACAGGCTGCTTTCGGCCCTGACACAGAAGCCGGATGCCATGGCGGCGGAGCATCGCGGTGTGCCGTATCGCTGGCGCGATCTGGTCGATATCGGCGCGACGCTAGAATCCGTTTTGGTGGCGCGGGGCGTGCCGCGCCACATGCCGGTCGGGATCATCGCCCGCAACCGCCCATTCCTGGCAGGCGCGATACTGGGCTTGGTCACCCATCGCCGCCCCGTCACCATGATTTATTCCGCACAGTCGGCCGATGCGATGGCGGCGGACATCGGCAAACTTGGCCTCGCCGCGATCGTCGCCGATCCGCAGGACTGGACCGCTGCGCAGATCGACGCGGCCAGACGCGTCGGCACGCTGGGCCTCGTCGCCACCGGCGACCTTGCTGATGCGATCAAGCTGGTTGCCGGCATCGAGGCAATGGCCGCTGGTCCGTACCGTGCGCCGCCGGAGGAGCCGGGGATCGAGCTGCTGACCAGCGGCACAACCGGCGCGCCCAAGCGCGTACTGATCGGTTTCCCGATCCTGGCGCGGGTTGCCGAAAGCTTCACCTTGGGCGAACCGCCGCCGGGTGGACGGCCGCCGCAGGTGGTCTCGGCGCCGTTCGGCAATGTCAGCGGCCTATGCCAGCTGATCGGCTGCGCCGCCGGCACGACGCCGATGATCATTCTTGAGAAATTTGCAGTTGCCGATCTCGTCGACGCGGTGAAGCGGCATCGGCCGCCAATCCTGGGATTGGCCCCGCCGGCGATCAAGATGATCATCGACGCAGGGGTTCCGCGCGACGACCTGTCCGGCGTCAGCGCGATATTCGGGGGCGGCGGCGCGCTGCATCCCGATATGCAGGACCGGTTCGAGAAAATTTACGGTATCCCGATCTATTGGGGTTATGGGGCGACTGAATTCGGCGGTACGCTGGTGCGTTGGACGCCCGACATGCGTGAACCGTTCGGAAAGTCCAAGCGCGGCAGTATCGGCCGCGCGATGCCGGACACCGATCTTCGCGTCACCGATCCTGAAACCGGCGCGGTTCTGGCTCCCGGCCAGCCCGGTCTGTTGGAGGCGAGGGTGCCGATGATGAGCGACGACTGGATCCGCACCACAGATCTGGTGACGATCGATGAGGACGGCTTCGTCTTCCATCACGGGCGCAATGACGGCGCGATCGTGCGCGGGGGCTTCAAGGTGCTGCCGGAAACCGTCGCCAATGCGCTGCGCAGTCACCTGGCGATATCCGATGCCGCGGTAGTCGGGTTGCCGGACGACCGGCTGGGCGAGGTGCCGGCTGCGGCGGTAGAGCTTCAGGCGGGCGCTGAGGCGCCGACGCCGGGCGAGTTGGAGGCCCATCTCCGCGCGCTGCTTCCGGCGACCCATGTGCCGACCCGTTTCCTGGTCGTCGAGGCCCTGCCGCGTACGCCCTCGATGAAGGTCAGCCTGGCCGAGGTCAAACGGCTGTTCGGTCATTGAGGGGCGCGGCATGAATTTGGCTCTGACCCCCGAGCAGGAGCTGCTGCGCGATAGCGTCTCTAAGCTGCTGCGCACGGAATCGACCCCGGTGCGCGTGCGGGCGGCCGAGCCGCTGGGCCATGATCCCGTTCTATGGGCATCGCTCGTTGCGTTCGGCATCCCGGCGATGCGCGCATTCGAGGCGGCCGGCGGCGGCGGCATGGGTCTGCTCGACGCCGTTTTGGTTGCCGAGGAGGTGGGCCGTCATCTGGCGTCCGCGCCGGTGATCGAATCGATCGTCGCGGCGCATCTGCTGGCTGAGCTGGGCGGCGAGGGACAAGCCTGGTTCGAGCGGGTCCGGGATGGCGGTGCGATCGTGACTTTGGCGCTGCACGAGGCAGGTTTGCACCCCCGCCAGATCGTCCCGGGCGGGGGTGTTGCCGATGCCATTCTCTATCTGGATGATGATGAGGTCGTGCTGCTGGCTGGAACGCCGCGCGGCACCGCGCGGGACAATCTGGGCAAAGCGCCGCTTGCATCGATCGACCTGGAGGGCGGTGCCGACGGCCGAACCCGTCACATCCTGGCCCACGGACCGGACGCGCGTTACGCCTATCTGGCGGCACTAGAGGAATGGAAAATCCTGACCGCCGCGGCGCTTACCGGCCTCGGGCGGCGGGCGCTGGAAATGGCGGCGGAATATGCATCCGAACGCGAGGCTTTCGGCCGGTTGATCGGCACATACCAGGGTGTTTCTCATCCGCTGGCGGACTCCATTACCGACATCGACGGGGCGCAACTTCTGACTTGGCGCGCCGTATGGGCGATGGCGCGCGGCCGGGATGACGCGGCTGCTTCGGTATCTATGGCCTTCTGGTGGGCCGCTAGATCGACCGCGACGGCCGTCGTCCGGGCGCTGCGAACCTTCGGGGGTTACGGCCTGTCGGTGGAATATGACATACAGCTCTATTTTCGCCGCGGCCGGGCGATGGCCCTGCCGCTCGGTGATCCCAAAGCCGAGCTGGGGCGCGTCGCCGACAGGCTCTGGGGCGATGCTCGCTGGTCGCCCCTGCCCGATCCGGGCGCAGTCGATATCGAGTTCGGCTATGGCGAGGCAGCGGAGCAATTCGCCGCCGAGATACAGCAATTTTTCGACGAGAATCTGACGCGAGAGCGGCGCGAGGCCATGCGCCGGTCACTCGACGGGTATGATCCCGAGATGCAGCGCAAACTGGCGGAGGCCGGATTCCTCTATCCCGACTGGCCGGTCGAATATGGCGGGCAGGGACGTAGCGCCTATCAGCTGTCGGCGCTGGGTGTCGTCTATGAAGCCAACGACTGGAGCCGCGTCGCCATCGGAACCACCAATATGGGCGCGCGCATGGCGATGGCATTCGGGTCCGAGGCGCTCAGGCAGGAGGCGTTGCCGCGCTTTGCCGCCGGTACGGCGTCGTCCTGTCTAGGCTTTACCGAACCCAGTTGCGGCTCCGACGTGTTCGCCGCCCGCACCCGCGCGGTGCGGGAAGGCGATGACTGGATCATCAACGGGCAGAAGGTATTCACCACCGCCGCACATGTCAGCGACTATGTGCTGCTGCTGACCCGCTCCGACCCCGACGCGCCCAAGCATAAGGGGCTGACCATGTTCCTGGTGCCGATGGGGCTGCCGGGAATCGCGGTCGAAGCCTTGCACACTATGCAGGAGGAGCGCACCAACATCACCTACTACGCCGACGTCCGCGTGCCCGACATGTACCGTCTTGGACCGGTCAATGGCGCGGTCGGCGTCATGGCCTCGGCGATGAAGCTGGAACATAGCGGCGAGGGCTATCACATATCCCATCCCGCTCTGGTCGAGGCGGCGGTCGCCTGGGCGCATGAAGCTATCGACGAAAGCGGCCGCAGGCGTATCGACGACCCCGATGTCCGCGCCCGAATTGCTCAGGCGGCGGTGCATAACGAAGTCGCCGACCTGCTGTGCCGACGCGCGGTTTGGGCCGGCGTTGAGGGCGTCCCGTCGCGAGCCTTCGGTCCCATGTCGAAGCTGTTCACGACCGAAACCTATATGAAGGATTCCGCCGACCTGCTGGAGCTGGCAGCGCCGGACTCGCTGCTTGAGGGACATGATCCGTTGGGCGTGTTGGAATATAAGCACCGCCATTCGGTCGGCTCGACCATCTATGGCGGCACCAGCGAGGTTCATCGCAGCGTTATCGCGGAAACGAGTTTGGGCTTGCCGAGGACCCGCGCATGACGATCGGCCGGTTCTATCGTCGCAAAACCATCGCCGAAGCTCGTGAATTCGAGACTTTCGCGGCGATGGAGGATGATTTCCACCATTTTGCGGTGCGCCTGCGCCATGACCGCAAGCATGTCACCGAACTGACCGGTAAGGCGGTGCGTTTTCCCTGGTCCACCTGCCCAGGCGCGGTCGCAAAACTGGACGAGCTGATCGGCGCGCCTTTGTTTCCAACCGCGGCCGATCCCGCTCCCAAGCTTAGGATCGCCGAGCATTGCACCCACCTGTTCGACATCGCCAAGTTCGCTATCGCCCAAACGGTGCGTGCCCAGTCAGCGCAGGGGAACCGGCGGCAATATGACATTCTGATCCCCGATCCGGTGGACGGGCGGACGGAGGGAGATCTCAGCCGCGATGGCATTCACCTATTCCATTGGAAGGCGGAGAATCGCATAGTCGTGTGGCCGCCGGCCTTCGCCGGTCATCAGTTCGATGGCCGTGCGGTGTGGCCGCCGGGCAGCATCGAAGATGCCGATGCGCTGGAGGCAGCTTTGATGCTGCGCCGCGCTCTTGTCATCTTTCGCGGCCGCATGGAGGATTACCCTGAGGTCACCAGCGCCGACCAGGTGCCAGGCGGCTTCGGAACCTGCTTCACCTATCAGCCGGAAAACTCGGCGGGAAGCCGGTGGGTGATGGATGAGAAGAACTACAGCGCGTCGCCCGATCTTCTTTTGGCAGGGTTCGACGCGGCGTAAACGATAGATAAATCTCGGGGGAGGCATCGGTGAACGAACTGGAAAGGCTGTCTGCGATCGAGGAGATCAAGGCCTTGCGTGCGCGCTTTGCCCGCTGCATGGACACCAAGCAGTGGCTGAAGATGCAGGACACCATCACGGCGGATTGCGAATTCGATTGCCGCGAGGAGGGTGGCGTCGATGAATTATGGATCGGCGCTGAGGACATCGTCGCCAATATAAGGCGTTCGCTGGCGACCGCCGTCACGGTGCATCACGCCCATATGCCCGAGATCGAAATCACCTCGCCGACGACGGCCAAGGGGATATGGGCGATGCAGGATCTGCTGCGCTTTCCCGGCATGAGGACGGTCGATCTTGTCGGGTTCGGCCATTATCATGAAGGTTATGAGAAGCAGTCCGACGGGCGCTGGCGGCTGAAGAGCTACAAGCTGACCCGCCTGCGCGTTGATATTTCCAAACCCCCAGCGGGTGACGACGGCCCAGCCGTCAAGCTGCATCCCGGCCGTATGATCATGGCGGCGCGCTTGACCGGCTATGGTGGACCGGACAAGTTCTCGTACGATTCGGTGCCCGAGCCGATGCCGGGCCCGGGCGAGGTTCTGGTCAAGGTCGCGGCGGCGGCGATCAATCCGGTCGATGCCAAATTGCGCAATGGCAGCCTCAGCCTGTTCATGCCGTTGGAGTTTCCGGCCCAACTGGGCGGCGATGTCTCCGGTACCGTCGAGGCGGTGGGTGAGGGCGTCACCTCGCTGAAAGCCGGTGACCGCGTGGCGGGTATGATCAACCCGATGAAGAACGGCGCCTATGCCGAAAAGATCGTCGCTCCGGCTGCCGCCTTCGTCACGATTCCCGGTGGTCTCGACCTAGTCGATGCGGCGGCTTTGCCGATGGGCGCGCTGACCGGGATTCAGCTGATCGAACTGGGGACGCAGGCCAAGCGGGGCCAGCGCATTCTGGTCACCGGCGCGGCAGGCAGTGTCGGCCGCGCCGCCATTTATACGGCGGCGGCAATGGGCGTCGAGGTTTTTGCCGGCGTGCGCGGCACTGCAGTTGGATCGCTGGCCGGGCTGCCGGTTTCCGGCATCATTGATCTCGGTAAGGAAGACGAAATCGCCGCTGCTGGTCCCTTCGACGCCATTGCCGACACGGTTGGTGGACGGTTGGCGGAGCGGCTGACCAAGCATGTCCGCCCTGGTGGCGTGCTGGCCAGCGTTGTGTCGCCGGTGCCCCTACCGCCGGTCGATGCGCCGGTGAGTTCGGCCCCGGTCTGGGTCGGCTTTGACGGCCCGCGCCTTACACAATTCCTAGAGGATTTTGTGCGTAATGGCTGGCGAATGCCAGTCGCGCATCGCCTCAAGCTGGCGGGTGCCGCCAAAGGCCATGCGCTGATGGATGCCGGCGGCGTCGGCGGCAAGATTTTGCTCGTTCCTTGACTTTTCGCCGTCATTCCCGCGCAGGCGGGAATCCGGGCCGAAGCGGCGTCCGCGGCGGCATGAATCTGTTTCCGCGCTACCGTGCGTACGTGCTGGATTCCCGCCTACGCGGGAATGACGGCCTTTATAAGGAGGTTAATAAATGTTGTTGAAGGACAAGGTGGTCATCATCACCGGAATTGGTCCGGGCATGGGGCGCAAGCTGGGCAGCATCGCCGCGGCTGAAGGGGCCAAGGTGGCCCTGGCCGCACGTTCGCCCGATTTCCTTGGCGAAGTTGCGGCCGAAATTCGCGCCGCCGGCGGCCAGTGCATCACCGTTCCGACCGACATCGCCGACGCATCCCAATGCCAGCGCCTGGCCGAGGCGACATTGGATACTTTCGGCCGGATCGATGGGTTGGTGAACAGCGCCTATAAGCACGCCTCCTATCAGTCGTTCGAGGATGATGACATTGCGACCTGGCTCTCCAGCATCGATGTCACTTGCTTCGGCGCGCTCAGGATGGTCAAGGCGGTGCTGCCGGCGATGAAGGCGCAAAAGAGGGGCGCTATCGTCAATATCACCGCACTGGCCGCGGTTCAGCCCGCGCCTGGCCAATATGATTACGCCACCGCCAAGGCGGCTCTAGAAGGGGCGACGCGGCAGTTGGCGAAGGAATTCGGCCCGCACAATATCAGGGTCAATTGCACCCGCATGGGCTGGCTATGGGGCGCGCCCGTCCAGGGCTATATCGCCCATCAGGTCCAAAGCCAGGGCATCAAGGAAGAAGACATTGTCGGTCCGATCGTCAGCCGCATTCCGCTCGGCGTCATTCCGCCGGACGAGGAATGCGCGAAGTCGGCCCTGTTCTTCATCTCCGACTATTCCCGCATGGTCACCGGGGCGACCTTGGACGTGAATGGCGGGGAATATATGTCGGCTTAGGGATTTAGGCTTCTCATTTAGCGCTTCCCACCATCGGCGATGATGTGCTGACAGTCGTGGATTACGCTGCGAGGCTGGGCAAGAATTCTCTGCCCCGACGCGGCCCGCGTTTCGTATGATTGGCGCCCTGCCGAACTCCTTCTACAAGATCGGCGCCTGCCGCCGGCAATCCCTTCTGCTCCC
>JAQGIF010000106.1 GCA_028291345.1 Rhodospirillales bacterium
GCGGGGGAGCGCACGTCTAGCACCCAAATTTGAATCGGGCGCAGACCCTGCTCGCGCGGACGCTCGCGATGTTTCCGCACCTTGATGCGAGGGCTTGGCGCTTGATGCCGAGGCCATGACAAATCTCCGAATGAGTTACATGTGACCTATCATCGACCGCGGCTTCGCCAGTGCTTTCGCCGCCCCCTTTCACCGCGCTTTCGCTCCCGGAGACCAATTCGCCCCCCTTCGCCCGGCCCTTGCCGGCCCCAGTGAGGCGCGTATGGCGCTTGCTCCCTTGATATCATTGACGTTGTGACAAAGAGAGCTGGCGGGGGTATTCGTGGCTGCGGTAAAAACCTCAATTAGCCCAGCGACATACGCGACGCTGCAAGCCAAGCTTTTCCCCTGCCGTCCGATTTCCGAGCAAACAGCTCCAACACACCAATGGATGGCGCAAAGCGCGGTGATATGGCTGCCTTTTTTGGAAAGGCGATGGCATATTCTTTCGAATGGCTCGAGCTAACTCACTGACCAACCGTGCCAAAACGACGGACGAAGTCGTCGCTTTTGTCTTACCGGCCCAAGAATCAATCGGGTTCCGCCCATAGCTGCGTGCCAGTGACGCTCGACAGCGGCTTGGTCCTCTGCGCCGAGGTGCTGCCAAGTCGCTTTGATATACGCCTCGGCCCATTCTATCATTGCGGGGCCATCGTTCCTGATCGGCGAGCGTCGACCAGTTAGCTTCAGCGTCATCCCAGGGGACGTGAAAGCTGAACGAGGCATACAGTTCGTACGGAACTCCCACAGAGTTGGCCGCACGCCGCACACTCAGAAAGCGTGATCCAGTTCTGTGTCGCCCGATTCTCGAACGGCGGTTGATCTCCAGAAGGAGGCCAAAAGGGCCGTGCGGCTGCGCCGCAGCTCGCGCAGACGGTCACTGCCCCCCTTCCAATCCCACTTTCCTTGAGTAGCTGCGATCTTGACGATGTCGTCTTTGGCGAAGGGGTGTCCGGCAATACCCGCTACCTGTCGACGTAATGAGGTCGGACGACATTACTCGCAGTTGCTCCGCACGCCCCATGGCATTCCATCTCGATCAATTTCGGAGTGCTTATCGTTGCCGATCTCCATACGCCCCACAATAAGCTGCGCGCCTAGCGCCGCGCCATCAGAGGCCTATGGCCTAGACATAATGCTCATCTTCGTCGGCCGTGCCCCGCCAATGGCTAACGGCGCCAAGGCAGGCTGCGAAGGCGGGGACTGGGTTCGATGAGAGCGACCCATCGGCGCTGGCGTTTCAATTCACGCTGAAAACGCTTCTTGCTCGGGTTCGCCCCGCGAAGAGCCGCCAATACCGTCTGCAGGCCGTATCTTTCCACAAAGCGGGCGATCTCCGAATGCCAGATTTCCCCCTTGGACAAGCGTAGCACCGCCTCTTCCCAGCTTTCGGGATAGAGATCCCCGCAGAGAATCTCATGAAACCGCGCCGGATTTGCCTCGAATACACATGTTAGCTTAGTAAAAATGACGCCTTGTGCCCGAAGTACATGTACTGACATGGCGTCTTCAAAGCTTAGCTTAACTACTTCGGGAGATCGCGGCATAGAAGTCGCTCCACTTTCCACTCACAATTCTGTCAGCGTATTGAAGTACGCAATCCTGGCGGATGATCTCTCATCCGCCAGACCTTTGACTTCATCGCTGGATGCAGGAGCCGGAAATCCGGCCCATGCCCCAAGAACGATGTTACGATGTCGTGCCCTCTTCATAGACGATCTGAACCCGCCGATTCTGGGGCTCCCTCACGCCGTCGGCTGTCGGCACCAGAAGGTCACGCTTGCCCTTCGCGATGATCTCGATCTCGGATGACGGAATTCCGTCCTTCTCCAGCTGAGCTGCGACCGATTCCGCACGGCGGCGGCTGAGACGCATGTTATAGGCGTCCGAACCCACCGTGTCGGTGTGGCCGGTGACTTCCAACTTGGTTACCTTGGCCGGACCGGCGTTATGCGCCGCCTGGTCGACGATGGCGACGGCCTGAGGCGTCAGGTCGGACTTGTTGAAGTCGAAGAACACCAGATAGCTCTTCGGCGCGGTGGCCGGGGCCGGCGCAACCGGCGGCGGCGGCGTGTAGGCCGTCGTCTCTTCCGGTGCCGATTCCCAGGGCATCTGAAACTTCACACCGAAATAGATGAAGCGGCCGATGACGTCATAGACGCCCGGAACGGTGTTGGTTCCGGTCACGCCCGAGGCCAGACCCGCGCCCGTCTGCTGGAACTCCTGTGTCACAAGCGGCGGGTGCTGATCGAACACATTGTTCACGCCGATATAGGGCGTGATCGAATCCGTCAGATGGTAGTGGACGCTGAAGTCGTTATAGACGAACGGCTGGAATGTCGGACCGCCCGCGCCGCCGTCATAGCTCTGCGAGCCTTCGTAACGCAGTTGCCAGGTCACATCGAAGTCGTCGTTGCTGTAGCCGAGATTAAGGTTCCACTTGTGCTTCGGCGCGCCGAACAATCCACGCAGGTTGGTGGTCGCACCGTTAATGGCCGTGATCTCGATCTGCTGCAGATAGGTGTAGTTCCAGCCGATCGTGATGCGGCCGTCGCCCCACGAACTGCCGGTCAGCGCCGCAGCGGCGTCTTCGACGGAGAAGCCATAATTCAGGGCCACGTCGATGCCGCGCTCGTCGAACGAACCGACATTGATCGGTTCTTGATCGACACCGATAATCAGGCCCGCGTTCGGTCCAGTGGTGTTGCGGCGAACAGCATTACAGAAATTCGGTGCGAGCGTGTCGGCGCATTGATTCGCCACTGTCTGGATATCGAGCTTCTGGACGGCGTTGGCGATCTTGTATCGGAAGGCGTCGATGGAGGCCGTAAAGCCCGAAATCCAGCGCGGCTGGAAGGTCACGCCGTAGGTCAAGACCTCGGCACGCTCGTTCGTCAAGTTCGGATTGCCTTGGATGTAGCTGAGTTCGGACTGCTGGTTATTGATGCTTTCAACGAATCCACCCGGTGCGTTGATCCGGGCGGCCAGACCGGGGATGGCAAGGCAGTGCTGCAGGCGAAGCGAGGGATTTAGAGCACCGGCAATGCCCAGGTTGGCGCAGGGATCGTTGACCGAAACTGCCGAGTTGCCACGGCCCTGAAAGAGATCGGTCAGGTCGGGAGCCCGGATGGCGACGGAATTTACTGCACGGAACTGAACGTCCTCCACCGGCGCATAGGTGAAACCGTAGGCGTAGGACTGCTTGCCGCCGACACTTTGGATCGAATAGTCGCTGTAACGGAAGGATCCCGTGAGAGTGAGGCTCTTCGCACCGGGCAGGTCCTTCAGAACCGGAACTTTCGTTTCGATCCAGTAATCATAGACATTATAGCCGCCGCCCGACGGGGGCTGGGACGTGTCGAGAGCGAAGCCGGCGCCGCTCAGCGGGTCGCCGCGGTTATAGCCGTCTTCCGTACGGTATTCGAAACCGACCGCTAAGCTGACGTCGCCATAGGGGAGCGAGAAGACCGGTCCAGTGATATCGAGGTTGAGGTCGTTCTCCTTGTTCTGGTCGGTATAAGACCGCAATATCTTGATATAGTTGATCGCCTGAGCCGACGCCTGACCGGCGCCGAACAGGTTGATAGGCACGCAACCCGCCGCCAGCGCCGCGGGATCGGCGCAAACGACCGTGCCATTGGGCAGCCTAACCGCGTTCAGTTCCTGCTGCAGCTTGACGACATTGCCGCTTAATCCGGACTGGAAGTTGTCCATCTCACTGTAGCTATAGGCCGCGTTCCACTTAAAGCTGTCGAACAGCGTGCCTTTGAAGCCGGTAACGATCGCGAAATTCGTCCGGGTGTCGTCCACGCCACGATTGCCGAGTTCTGCGAGCCGGCGACGCCAATCATTGAAACCGCCATTGCCATCACCCTGGTCGGCGATACCCTGCGCGGCAAGCGAGGCAGGAATGAACGGATTGGTGAGTGGCAGTTCGAGGAATTGTCCCGCAAATCCGATCGGAGTCGACCCGGCGCCGATCGCGATCGGCTCCAGATGGGTGGTGGCCGTCTGCCGCGCGAACCGACCATCGAGGAAGAAGGTGACGTTATCGGTGATGTCGTAGCTGGTCTTGCCATAGAGCGAGATCAGCTGGGTCGGGATCTGGATCGTCCGTTCCTGCTCGCGATTGAAGCCGAATTGGGTAGCATTGTAAGGGACCGACTGACCATTGGGCAGCGTGGTAAAGAGCCCGTTGTCGGTGCCGAAACCGCCATTCAACGTAAAGGAGCTCGGCCCATAGACCGGACCGTTTGGGCCCATGCTGGTGTCATTGGCTGCGAAGCCACGGTCTTTGGACAGGACCGCGCTTTGATCCCTGAACTCCAGGCCGAAGACGACATGACCACGATCGTCGGCGAAGGAGGTACCGGTCAACAGGTCGAACGTTTCGGTCCGGCTGTCGCCATGCTCAGTGGTCAGGCCGAACTGCTCGTTCGCCATGAGCCCTTCATAATGATCGCGCAGGACGATATTGACCACGCCGGCGACCGCTTCCGAGCCGTAGGTGGCACTGCCGCCGCCCGTCACGATATCGACATGGTCGATCAGATAGGTCGGGATCGTGCTGAGATCGACCGCGGCGGGGCCTTGGCCGACGGGAACGCCGCTCACCGTGCGGCGGCCGTCGATCAGCACCAGCGTCCGTTCCTCACCCAGATTGCGCAGATTGATCGTGCTGATGCCCGCGCCGTCATCCGAGAAGTTCGAGGTGGTGTTCGAAAAACCCGTGTTACCGGTGACGCCAACTTGCGGCAGCCTGGCCAGCGAGTCCGCCAAGTTGGTGATGCCGGTCGCCTGCAGCTGCGCCGTCGACAGCGTCACCACGGGAACAGTGCTTTCCAGGTTGGTGCGGGCGATATGGCTGCCCGTAACTACGATTTCTTCCATCACCGGGGCCGCGGGCGTGGCGGCGGGTTGGTCCTGCGCGATCGCCGGAACGCTTAAAAGCGTCAATGTACCGATGAGGCCAACGATCGAAGTTTCGCGCCGCAAGCGCGCTGAGTAAGCCGACATGTTGATTTTCCCCAGTCATGCGAAATTTGCATAGCGTCCCTTCCTAGTCCGAATAGTCCTAATCGGAATGGCGCTTTCATGACTAGAGCTTTATCTGAATGTATAAAAAAAAGTTGCGTACTGTATCTGTTTTGCAATAGCCCCTAAGAATTAATACTAATGTGTAGTATTCATCGAATTTACCTCTGATTTTATCGTGCACTTTTGTAGTCGAGGTGACCTATGTAATAAGCGGGGTGGCTATGCGGCTTTGCCGCCCCCCGACGATTACATGGTCGGGGTAGACTCCCTACGGGAAAAGGTTGAGATCGGTTAAGGAGAGTGGCCGCTTACGGAGCGGCCACGAACCGGCTCTCAGGATCC
The DNA here is from genome assembly GCA_028291345.1 of Rhodospirillales bacterium. Lineage (GTDB taxonomy): Bacteria > Pseudomonadota > Alphaproteobacteria > BOG-932 > Roseiterribacteraceae > BOG-932. The sequence continues at coordinate 5,419 of JAQGIF010000106.1, forward strand.
GGGATAGCCGCCGCCGCCATGGTTGGCATTGAGCTTCGCGTAATCGATGGCAAACCCCACCCGGGGAAGCTCCGCCACGAACGTGACGATGCGCGGTTTCTTGTACGACGCGATCAGTGCACGGCAATGCTCGATGATGTCGGCCTCGGTCGCGCTCCGGTCCGGCTTCAAAACCACGATCGCCTTCACATGCTGGACCCAGGTCGGATCGGGGACCCCGATGACGCCGACATCCTTGACCGCGGGGTGGCGGCGTATGCAGGCCTCGACCTCGGCGGGGTAGATATTCTCGGCGGCCGATTTGATGAGCTGGCCCTTGGGCCCGACGAAGCTGATCGAGCCGTCGGTTTCGCGCCGGCCGAGATCGGTGGTGCGGTGCCAGCCCTGACCCTGCCGCTGAACGTTGAGTTCGGGGCGGTTCCAATAGCCTGGCGATACGGTCGGGCCACGCACCGCGATCTCACCGACATCGCCATCGGGCACCTCGTTGCCGGCCTCATCGACGATCCGCGCCAGAACGACGGGCGAGGAGCGCCCCATCGGGCCGCTGCCCTGGAGCAGCGAATAGGTGGCATAGCCGAGCGTCTCGGTTTGGCCATAGCCGAAGGGCTTCAGGCCCCAGGGCGAATCGTCAACCGTTACCATGTCGTTCCAGGCATCCGATCCGCGCATCGCCCTGAGCGATTTGAGGTTATAGCGGCGATCCGCGTTAGCCTGGGCCAACTGCTCCATCGCCGGTCCGATGACGAAGGCGCCGGTGATGCCCTCGCGGTCGACGATCCTGCAGATTTCCTCAGGCTCGTTGCGCGGGACGAATACATTGGTCCCGCCCATCACGAAGGTCGCCAAAGTTTCCATCAGAGTGGCGACATGGAACATTGGGCCGACATTGAGATAGCGGTAATCCGCCGTGATCCCCCGCACCGGGGCATAGACCAGGCTTTGGCCGATGATCGCGTTGTGGCTGATCAGTGCGCCGTTGGGCGTGCCGGCGAACGCGGCGGTGTAGAGCATCACCAGCGGCAAGGCGGGATCGACAAAATCGAGCGCGCCGACAGGTTCGGCGGCGGTGAGGAAGGCTTCGTATTTGCTGACGCCCGAGGCGTCGGGGTCGTGCCGCAGCCAGAGGCCCGATGTCTCGAAGGCGCGCGTCGCCCTCACCCGTTCCCCGATCTCGCTATCCTGCCAGACCACCAGTTTCGGGTCGGCATCGGCGATGATGAAATCCAGCTCGTCGGGCGATTGCCGCCAGTTGGCCGGGCAGACGATCGCGCCGAGCTTCGCGGCCGCGACGATCAGTTCCAGGATGTGAAAGGAATTCTGGCCGAGCCAGAGAATGCGGTCCCCTGCCCCAAGCCCCGCCCCGATCAACGCGCCGGCCAGCCGATCGACGCGCGCGTCGAGTTCCGGATAGGTCAGGCGGATCCGACCATCCTCATCGACGACTGCGAGATTGTTCGGCCAGCGCCGGCGATGTTCCTGGAGGATATCGGCCAGATTGATCGCGGTGGCGGGGTTCACGCCTCAGGCTCCCAACAGATGCTGATATTGGTCGCGGATCACGCGCCGCAGCAGCTTTCCCCGTGCGCCCGATGCGTCTTGTGTATGCGGCAGGGCTTCTGACAGGACGATCAGGTCGGGCTGGTGACTAGCCGGCAGACGTTCCGCCAGAATCGAGCGCAGGGATTCCTCTGAAATGGCGGCGCCACCCTCAGCGGAGACTGCGAGGATGATCTTTTGCTCGACCGCGCCATCGGGCGCACCGACCACGCCGGCTTCGCCAACGCCCGGGATCGTCATCACGACATCCTCGATTTCCAATGGCCTTATATAGCGCCCGGCCTTGGCGATGGCGTCTTCCTTGCGTCCCAGCACATGGACCCGTCCGCTGGCGTCGAGGATCGCGAGATCGCCGCTGAAGAACCAGCCGTCCTTTAGCACCTCGGCATTCTTTTCGGGCAGGCCCAGATATTCGACCATCCGATGCGGCCCAGCGATGGCGAGGTCGCCGACCGCACCGACGACGCAATTGCCAAGCGGATCCAGTATCTTGACCGCCGCCCCGGCGCGCGGGCGTCCGACTCCTTCGGGCTTTTCCGGAGTGTCGCTCAGTCGGGTGATGCAGGTGTAGGGCGATTCGGTCTGGCCATAGAATGCATAGAGGCCGACTTGCGGCAGCCGCTTGCGGATCTTTGCCCGCAGCGCCGAGCCGATCGGTTCGGCGCCCAGCAGGATCACTTTGAGCGAGCTCAAGTCGAAATCTTCGTGCGGATGGTTGGCGAGCAGGTCCGCCCATTGGCTGGGCAGCATCGTGACGTGGCTGATCTTTTCGCGCTGGACGGCGGCCAGGAATGGGCGCGGACCGAAATCATCCTGCAGCGCGACCGTCATGCCGACATAGAGCGCCGCCCCCATGGTGCAGGGATAGCCGACGCCCCAGATGATCGGCCCGGTCCCCCAGACATGGCTTTCATCGTGCGGCAGTTCCAACAGAAAGTCGCTGATCGCCTTCGTACTGGCATGGCTGTGCACCACCGCCTTGGAAACGCCTGTCGTGCCGGATGTATAGAAAAAGGCCAGCGGGTCGTCGTTGAAGCCGGCCAGGATCGGCTCGGCATCCGACGCCTCGGCGACGAACGGATCGAGCGCCATGACCCCGTTGTCCTCCCTGCTGCCGATGGAGAACCAATGCTTGATCCGGGGCAGTTGCGGACGGATCTTGGCAGCCATCGCCGCGTTGGCCTCGTCGAATACGAAGGCGTCGAGGCCGGACAGCTTGCAGGTCGCGACGATCTGCTCCTGCGGCCAGAACGGGTTGAAGGCGGCAATCACCGCCCCGATCTTGGCCTCCGCCGGATAAAGCCTGGCGATGGTCAGCGAGTCGCTGAGCAGCGAACCGATGCGCTGTCCCGGTGCGATTCCCGCGGCCACCAGGCCATTGGCGAGCCGGTTCACTTCGCGGTTCAATTCGTCGAATGTGTGACTGCGCCCGCGACAGACCAGCGCCACCTTGTCGGGCGTACGCAGCGCGTTGGCGGTCAGCATCGCATAGGCGTAATTGCCGTAGGGCGAGTTCATCGATCCTCCCGAAACTTTATTTCTTCCTGAAATTGGGCGTTGGCCGCCCATCCTGTTCTTCAAAGAATACCTCGACCGCCATGCCTATCGCGACCGCGTCCGGCGGGCATCCGGTTACGTTACCGAAGGCGCGCAGTCCTTCCTGCTCCGGCAGCGCGATCCAGGCCATGACATAGGGGGCGCGGTCGGCGAAGGTTGCTACGAAACTGCGATGGATGACCGTGAATGTCTCGACCCAGCCCTGACCGGAGACCGGCTCGAAGGCGAAATCGGTGGCGCCGCAAGCAGGGCAAATCGGCTCGGGGAAGTGAATCCAATGAGCGCAGGCGCGGCAGCGCTGGATCGTCAGCTCGCCGCGCGCCGCGCCGTCCCAGTAAGGTTTAGTGAGGTCATTCATCACGCGTCATCAACGCGGATTTGTCCGGTTGAAAAGCGGAGCGCATTCCACCAAGCCGGCTGTCCACGAAGCGGTGGACTAAGCTTCGCTTATCCGCCCTACGGTTTTTCACAGCACCGCCAGCGGATTGACCGGGCTGCCGGTGCCGCCGACGATCTTCAGCGGGGCGACGACGAACAGGAAAGTCGCCTGCCCTGCCGCTGCCAGCTCCTCGAGCCACAGCATCTCGATCAGATAAATGCCGTGCCGCCACAGGAAGATCATATGGATGTCGTCTTCCAGCGTCTCGTCCGCACCGCCTTGGACATTCAGGCCCGAGATCGCCGAATTGTCGCTGGCGACCAGCGCGATGTCGCGCGCCGCCAGCCATTGCGCTGCTTCCGACGACAGGCCGGGCTCGCCGGCCCAGTAACGCTCCGGACTTTGGGCAAAGACGGTCGGCCAGCCGGTGCGGATGACGATCGCGTCGCCCTGCCCGACCGTGATGCCATGGCGCTCGGAGATTGCTTCCAGATCGGTGACGGTGATGCGGTCGGCCGGATCGAGCACATCGACGCCGCGAAAGGCCGGCATATCGAAGAATACGCCGCGCGTCACCACACCTTCGATATTCTCCATTCCGCAGCGGGTGGCACCGTATGAGCGGATGCGTGAGGACGGGTGGCCGTTATAGATCTGCTTGCCGGTCCACATGTGGCACAGCGCATCCATATGGGTGGTGGTGCCGTGCGGCGAGACGATCAGCGCGTCGTCGGCAATGCCGCGCCCACCGGCCGGCAGCTTCACCCCCGCCTCATAATCCGCACCGTCCACCGACATAAAATGTTGCGGCAACGGCCGGCCCTTCAAATGCGGCACGGTGCAGGCGACGGTGCTGGAGGTTGAGCCCTTGATCGGCAGGGAGAGGCTAAGGACGCTGCCCTGGCGGACCGAACCCATTGCCGAGCGTACCACATCACCGGTTAGCAGATTGAGTGCGCCGCGCTGGTCGTCGTCGCCCCAGCGGCCCCAATTACTGGGCTTCGGTACAATGTCGGACCCGCTCATCGGATATTCCCTATTCCAAGGTCAGAATGGCGGCGGAGCCGAAGCTGCCGCCGAAGCCGGTGCAAAGCGCCGTAGTGACGTTCGGCGCCTGCCGATCGCCCGCCTTGCCCTGAAGCTGCTCCACCGCCTCGACCACATTGTTCAGTCCGTGAACATAGCCTTCGGAGAGCAGTCCGCCATTCAGATTCGTCGGCAGATCGCCGAGCCGATCCATTCGCGCGCTGTGAATCAGATCGCGAACCCCGCCGGGTTCGCAAAAGCCGAAATCCTCAAGCTGGTTCAGCAGCAGATAGGAATAGCCATCATAGAGCTGGAGCAGATCGATATCGGCCGCAATCATGCCGGCGGCATCGAAGATCATCGGCGCGACATCGTGCGAGAAGATGCGAGTGGGGTGCGCCCCCGCCTTATCCATCGCCGTGCAGCCGGGGCCGCCGCCGCGAACCGCCGCATGGATCAGTACCGGCCGTTCGACTAGGCTGCGCGCACGTTCCGCCGAGGTCACCACCAGCGCGCAGGCGCCATCGGTTTCCAGGCAGCAATCGAGCCGGCGCAGCGGGCTCGCGATCATCGGGGTGTCGAAATAGTCCTGCTTGGTTAGCGGTGTCCGCAGCAGAGCCTTCGAATTGACGACCGCTTTACCGCGCTGCTGAACCACCAGGGCGGCCATATCGTCGGCGCTCAGATTGCGCTCGGCGCCATAGACCTGCGCAACCAGCGCCATCAGGTTGACCGGGCCGCGAAAGCCGTAGGGCGTTAGGAACTGCGCCTCATGATCGTCGCCAGTGCCGAGCGCGATCTGCCCCATGCGCTTGCCGGTCCGACCGTTGAGGGCGCGATAGATGACGATAGTTTCTGCCAATCCGGCCGATATCGCCATCGCCGCATCGCCGAGGATCGAGGCGCATTGGCTGCCGCCGCCGGCGACGTCGTTGTGCCAGCGCAGCCGTTGCAGCCCGAGAGTGCGAGCGACGGCGCTGACCGGCACGGAATCGCCCATGTGATAGGATAGCAGCCCGTCCACCGCATCGCGCGCACACCCCGCATCCTTCAATGCATTCGACGCAGCGGTTAACGCCAATTCGAGTACCGTTCGCCCGGAATCACGGCTGAAATCGGTATAGCCGACGCCGACTATCGCGGCTTGGCGGGAGAAATTTTGGCGCCGGTTTGGTTGTTGAATAGGCATCACCGAAATTCCGGCATAACCTCTTCGGCGAACAATTTGATGATCTTCTTCATATCCTCGATCGGCATCGGCCGGGTGCTGCCGAAATCGCACATAATATTGCCGTAGCCCAGCGCCTGGAGCATCTTGATCTGGCCGGTCACCCGCTCGGGGTCGCCGATGACCTCAAGCTGGTCCCAACGAAAATCATCGCTCAAGGTGCCACCTTTCAGATAGCGATCCTGCCAGAATTCATAGCCCTTGGCGATTTCGCCGGTCTTGGCGTCGATCGGCGCGCTTTGGACGTTGACGATGGCGCTGCGGTCGAAGCCGGATTCGAATTTGGCCAGGTCGGCGCGGGCCTTCTCGTTGGTCTGCGCGACATAGACGGTGCGCATGCAGCAGAGCTCGACGCCTTCGGTCGAGAAGTCATTGGTCGCCATCTCGCTGCGCCACACATCGGCGGCGCGGCCGAGATTACGGAAAGTCGCCACCGGATCGCCCAGAATCGGCAGGCCGCGCTGGGCGCAACGCTTGACCGTGTCGGGGCTGATCGAGGCTACATAGGTCGGCGGACCGCCCTGCTGGATGGGCTTCGGCTTCAGGCTTGCATCGGCGCAACGATAATAGTGACCTTGATGGGATACCGAATCCTCGCGCCACAGCTTGAGGATCAGGTCGAGCGCCTCGTCGAAGCGGTCTCGCGCCTCGGCAATATCGATGCCGAAGCGGTTGAATTCGCCCGACTGATAGCCGCGCCCGACGCCGAAATCGACCCGCCCGTTCGACAGCATGTCAAGCTGGGCGATCTCCTCCGCCACCAGGACCGGGTTGTGCAGCGGCAGTACGACGATTCCGGTGCCGAGCCGAAGCTTCGATGTGCGGGCGGCCATAAAGGAGAGGATGCCGGGAATATTGTTGCACAAGCCGTAATCGCGGAAGTGATGCTCGGCCGCCCACACGCCGTCGAAGCCCATTTCCTCCAGATATTCGATCAGCTGAATATTGTAGGTGAAGACGTCGCGCTCGCTCCAGCCGTCATGCTGGTGGAACAGATGGAAGGATGAGAATTTCATGCGAGCGCTGCTCTTTTCAACCATTGGCGCTAGTAGCGTTTGAGATTGGGGCGGCGATGAGAGTGTCGGCTGCTTCTCGCCGTAGGACATCCTTCATCACCTTTCCATTTCCATTGAGCGGCAGGGATTCGCGAACGAAGACGCGGCGCGGCACCTTGTATCCGGCAAGGTTCTCCTTGGCCCAGGACACGACGGAGCTTTCATCCACATGCTGTCCGCTCGAAGGCACTACGAACGCCACCGCGACCTCGCCGCGGGCGGGATCCGGCATCCCGACGACCGAGACGGCCGAAAGCGGCCCCATTCTCAGCAGCAGATTCTCGATCTCAGCCGGATAGGCATTGAAGCCGCCGCATATGAACATGTCCTTCTTGCGATCGACGATGCTGATATTGCCGGCCGCATCGCAGGTGCCGATATCTCCGGTATGGAACCAGCCGTCGGTGAAGGCGTCGCGGGTCTGATCCGGATCATGCCAATAGCCGCGCATGATGCCGTAGCCGCGCACGAGGATTTCGCCCGCTTCGCCGGCTGCGACAGGGCGATTGGCATCATCGACGATTTTGACATCGACATCCGGGAGTACGCGCCCCGTTGTCGTCGAGATGACAGAACGGTCGTCGTCCGCCCGCGTCATCGATACGACGCAGGCCTCCATCAGCCCATAGGCGTTGATGACACGCTCGATGCCCAGCACCGATCCGACCCGCAGAAGGATTTCCTCCGGGACGCTGGCGGCGCCCAGGAAGGCGACGCGCAGCGATATCGGCGGATTCTCGGCAACCCCGGGCTGGTCCATAAGCCTGGTGAACAGATTCGGCGGCCCGCCAACCACGCTGATCCGATGCCGCCGGATGAGATCGAGGGCGGTTGCGGGTTCGAAAATATCGAGCAGCACCATGCATATGCCGCGCAAGGCGCTGGCGATGATGCCGGCATTGAGGCCGAAGCCGTGCGAGAACGGCGTGATGACGAGGTAATTGTCGTCTTTGCTTAAGCCGCCGATGCCGCTCCAACCCCAATAGCTGCGCATCAGCTGCGAATGGGTCAGCTGCACGCCCTTCGGCGTACCTGTCGTACCGGAGGTGAAGATGATCTCGCAAATGTCGTCCGGCGCGACCGCATCGATGGCGCGGTCCAAAACGCTGTCATCGACGGCGCGTCCGGTTTCGATGAAATCGCCGAAACCGATCCCGTCGGCTCCCGAGGCGTGATCGAGATCGAGGCGAACCAGATGCCGAAGCGCCGGCAGTTTTTCCAGCGCGGCGTCATAGGCTGAATGCAGCCCGTCGATAAAGTGTGTTCCCGCGCATTCGGCGACGGTGAACAGGATCGCGGCGCCGGTCCGCTCCAGGATCGGGCCGGCTTCGAGCGTCTTCAGCCGGCTGGAAATCGGCACGATAATTCCGCCGATCAGCCAGACGGCGTGGACCATCACCGCCCAGCGCCAGCCGTTGGGCGCCCAGCAGGCTACGAGATCGCCGCGTTTTACGTCTCCCGCGATCAGGGCCTTGGCGACCGACCGAGCCTCGATACTCAGTTCGCTATAGGTCAGTTGCCGGTCGCCATCGACGATCGCCGTCCGGCCGGCATAGAGGGCGGCGTTTTCGGACAGCATGCGTCCGATATTGCTCCAGCTAGGCATGGCGGTGATTTCGGACATGTCCGTCAGCCGGCCATCGTCAGGCCGCCGCCGACGCTGAGTATCTGACCGGTGATGTAGTTGGCCTGAGGGTTGAGCAGGAAGGCGACCGCCCCCGCAATGTCGGTCGGCAGCCCGACCCGTTTCATCGGCACCTTCCTGACCAGCTTGGCGATGACATCGGCGTTCGAGGCCGACATCGGAGTCGCGACGATCCCCGGCGACACGCAATTGACGGTAATGCCGAACCGACCGATTTCCTGTGCCAAGCTCTTGCTGAAGGCGGCGAGCCCCCCTTTGGTGCCGGAATAGACCGCCTCGCCCGCCGCGCCGATACGCGCGGAGTCCGAGGTGATATTGACGATCGCCCCGCCCTCGCCATTCTCGATCATATGCGGCAATACCGCTTGGCAGGCGGTCAGCGGGGCGATGAAGTTGATGTCGACAAGCTTGCGCCAGCCGTCTTCCGAACTGTCCACGAACCGTCCGACCATCGAAATGCCGGCGCAATTGACCAAGCCGGTGATCGCGACTTTGTCCACGATTCCGAGCAGCGTCGTGCGAAAGCTTACACTGTCGGCGATATCCTGTTCGACCATCCGGTTCAGATGCGGATGCTCCCCAGAAAACCAGCGGTCGAAGCCGATTACCGCCCACTCGTCGGCGGCAAGCGCCTCGGCGATGGCGCGGCCGATGCCGCCGCCGGCTCCGGTAACGATTGCGGTGCGGCTCATGCCCGAACCATGCCCAGATGATGGCCGCGCCGATCGACCACCGACTCTTTCGTTCGGGGCGTGTCCGGCGACAGCAATTCGGTTTTGATCTCGATCTGGATCGGCGTCGCGGCGTTGAGCGCCTGCTGGATGCGGCCCTTCCACATCGGGTTCGACACCAGCGTTTCGCGCTCGAACGCGATCGTCAGCACCAGATTGTCGAGCGTCCGGTCGCCGCGATCGACTGTCAGCGTCCAGCGGGAGATTCCATCGATCAGAGCCAACTGCCGTCGCAACAGCGGCAGCGACACGAACTGCCCGCGCGCGAGCACATGATCGCCGACGGTGTGGTTGAACAGGCCGGCATCCCCGGCATCGCCCTGGATGACCTGGCCGGTTCGGATTACCATGTCGGCGATCGCCGCCGACCAGGTCGGGCGCAACAGCAATTCGCCGTCGCCAGATATGTCCTGACCGGTGATTTCGTCAGCCGCGATGGAACCGCGCGCGAGGACGCGCTCGTCGGCAAGCTCCCAGGCACCGCCCTTGCGGGCCGCCAGAGCCGCCCCAAAGACCGGATCGCAATAAAGCTCGGACAGGTCGGCCTCAAACTCCTTGGCGACGCGGTCCTTGACGCCGGGCGAGGCGATTTCGCCGACCAGTATGATCTTGGTCAGGTCGAGTTCGACCGGATCGACATTGAACTCCATATAGAGCCGCGCCAGGAAATCCGCCGCGCCGCAGGGTGTCGTCACCAGCACGTTGGGCTTCAGCGTGCGGATGGTCGATAGCAGCCGCAGCCGACCCTTCGGCGACGTCATGGCTACGCTCGAAACCAGCGGGGCCGCCGCCTGCGCCAGGAGTCCGACTGCCGGCGAGCCGGCGTGGGCCACCGCAAACAGCACGCGGTCGTTCTTCGCCAAGCCGGCTTTCTCAAACGAACGGCGCGACAGAGTCTGCATCGCCTCGACTTCGGCGACGGCCAGCGGCACGCCATATTCGGCCGGCGATGATCCGAACAGCAACGCGCCCGGCACCGGCGAAGTGACGGCTTTCGTCAGCCCGGTGCGGGTCACGAACTTCATTTGGCAAATCCTGCGACGTCGCGGGCGAAGGACTGCATCGCCGAGACGGTCCGGTCATGCGGCAAGCCGCCGACTTCGAACTGGCCGATCAGATCGGTCGCGCCGGCCTCGAAGAATTCTTCCAGCGCCTTTCGCGATTCGGCGACATTGGCCATGACAATCATGCGATGGCGGGTCAGTTCTTCCAGCGCCTTGTCTTCCGACATGCCGGCCGCGAGTTGGCCGAACACGCGATAGGTCGCATGCTGCGCATCCCGGTAATCGGGCGGCGCAACCAGATTCACCTGACGGCGGATGTACCACATGAAGGCGCTGACCACGTCTTCGATATCCTCGCCGTCCTGCGTGATGAACCAGGGTACCATCATCGCGACCCGTCGCGTCGCGGGGTCGAAACCGCGTTCGGCGAGGCGCCTCTTATATTGGGTGACGTCCTCGCCGAGCCCCTGGATGCCTTTCAGAATCGGCATGCAGAGCAGGTGGTAGCCGCGGTCCGCCGCCGCGAGGAAACCGTCGAGGCTGGTCGAGGCGACCCAGACCTCCGGATGGGGCTTCTGCACCGTGCGAGGAAGCACCGAGACGCCGGGAATATTGTAGAATTGCCCTTCCCGGGTTACTTCCGCGCCATCTGCATTGAACACCTCCAGCACCGCCTCGAGGTGATCTTCCCAAATCTGGCGGCTCTGCTCGAACGGGCGCTGAAAAGCCTGGTATTCCAGCGGCGAAGCGCCCCGGCCGGTGCCGAACAGGACGCGGCCGTTGCTGATGATGTCCAAGGTCGCGACCCGCTCCGCCACCCGGATGGGACTCAGGAACGGGAGCAGCACGACGCCCAGGCCAAGCTTGATATTCTTTGTAGTGCGGGCCGCCGCCGCCAGCATCAGGTCGGGCGCGGAGGAATGGGAAAAGCCGCGGGTGAAGTGATGCTCGACAAACCAGGCGGCGTCATAGCCCAGAGCATCGGCGATATCGATCTGCTTGAGGACATTGTGGAACATCTCCTGTTCCACGCTGGACGTCCGCCCGCGTACCGCAACCTCGAAGAAAATCCCGAAATTCCGCTTCGGCATTACCGCCCGCCTTCGCTGCGCACTTGATATTTATGGCCGGAAATAATCCGCATCCTCCGATGAGCGGCGCCCCAAGGCTTGATCGCCGGAGGCAATTTACCAAGCAAGCGCTTGGGTACAAACTAGCTTGCCGGGTGGCCCTGTCAAGAGCCGGCATCCGGTCTCGGCAGGCCATCCGGAATTTAGGGGGTGTTGCTGCCCGGCGAGCGGGAGATGCCGCCGAAGATCAGCGCGATCTGGGTGTCGATGATCTGATCGATCGAATAGCGCCCGCCGGGCCGGTACCAGTCGACGGCGGCGGCAATCAGGTCGTTGACCATGCGCAGCACCAGATGCAGGTCGAGGTCGTCGCGCACGACGCCCTCCTCGACGCCCTTCTGGAGCACGCCCGACCAGATCTTGGCCATTTCCTTCCAGGCGGTTTCGACATAGGCAAAGGTCGGGTGACGCGCCAGGAACTTGCGCTCGTGGACGGTGATCGTGACGGTGTGGGGGTTGCTGACGACGGTGCGCAGAGCGAGATCGATCATCGCGCAGATCGTCTCGCGCGATTTCCAGCCCCGGTCGACGATCGCCTGATATTCCGGAATCATCAGAATGAAACCGCGCAGCAGATCGTGGAGCATCTCCTCCTTGGTTTGGAAATGGTGGTACAGACTACCCGAAAGGATGCCCGCCGCGTCTCCGATTTCCCGGATTGTGGTTTCTTCGTAGCCCTTGGCGGCGAACAGCTCTGCCGCGACCTGCAATATCTCATCTCGCCGCTTGCTGATCTTGCCAACCGGGGGGCTTTTCGCCCGGGGCTGCGGCGTGGCGATGTTGGTTTTTCGTTTGGCTTCCACGTCCGGCTTTCAGCTGTATCGATGGTCGAATGTTTGGGGATGGCACGTGGCACTGTCAACGCGGGATACGGTCAAAGCTCATCGACATATTTATCGGTGCCCGGAATGGTCGGGATGAACGGGGCGGCATAGATGATTTTCCCAAGTCCGGCCTCGGTCAAATCGCGGTCTAAACCGCTGAACATCGTGCTCCAGCCCTCATGCGGTTCCGCCTCGAGAAACGAAAGCAGTAGATACCGTCGGTCATGCTCCTCCGCGCTCGGGCGCGGCACATAGGCGGGGGCGTCGGCGGGCAGAGCCTGAGGCCGCAGGCACAGCGTCATGGCCACCGACGATCCGGCCATGAAGCGCGGCAGGTAGTCGTTTTTCAACCAACCGGACAGGTTCGCATCGGCGATCCCCGCCGGTCGGTCGATCATAGTGACGGCGATGCCCTTGTAAGGATGTTCGAGCGCTAGTTCCGGCGGGACACCGTCACCGTCGCGAAAGGCGCCCCAATCATAGCGATAAAAGGCGGTGGAGATATTGTCGCGCGCGGGTTGCATCCGGTTCTGCTTGTGCAATTGCAGAACCTGATCGACCGACCACCGCAGTGTTTCGGCATAGGTTCCCGCCAATATCCAGTAGGTGACGAGATAGGAGCCCCTGGAAATGTCCGGCGTGATTGGTGTGTCGGTCGGAAAGCGCAGCGCCTTCAGCGGCTTTGTCGCCACCCAGCGCCGGCCGGAGAAATAATTCCGGCCGATCATGCAGCCGGCGTAGAAATGGTCCCGCTCATACCAACGGTGAAATTCGCGCTCATGACCGGGCTTCGGTTCGACGATCGAAAACAGAACCGTGCCTAATTCGATTTCGGGAATCTGATCCATACTTAACCCTCTTCCCTCTATCGTATGTCGCCATGACCTTACAGCCAAGCGCTTGTTTGGCAAGGGCGGGACACGGGTCTGGAATAGAGCTTTGGATCAGGGCTCTATCGCATTAAGCTCAGAATCCGGTATCACCGTGCCTGCAGGTCTCCGACTTAATTATGGATGGCGTCCTGATTTGCCCTCGCGCACGACAGGTCCACCGAGTGGCCCGCATGGGCGAGTTCGCGTAGCTAACTCAGGAGTGCGCCGAACGGCGCGCGGACGCCCGGCTAAAATGCGGCTCTGATTGGAAGCCATGGGCATAGGCGATTTTGCGGATGCAACTCCCGCCTGGCAAGCGCCGGCTGTCGGGCGAATTGCAGCAGACACGCCTATTGATGTTCTCCTTCTTCAGACTTGGGTTGCCCCGTGTCTTTACATCGACGGCGGCGCATACGCTGTTCATCAAGGTCTATGGCCCGAAGCTGATCCCCTATGCCTTTCTGGCCGAGGTGCTTTTGGTGCAGCTATTTCGGGCATCTCTACATCAAAGCCGACGAAAAATTTAGCCTGCGTACCCAGATCGCGGCAGCACGGCCACATCTTTCGGCTGCGGGACTATACTGATCCCGATCTGACGCGACACGGCTTCGACAGCCGCCGACGGAAATCGCGGGCTTAGACGTCAACTGGTTCGAAAAATTTCGGATCTTATTATTACGACGAGATATTGAGCGAACGTTTCATCGCCATTTCAAACACTAATACCGGATCTATTCCCGGCATCTCATGACCAGACCAGCGGCGTCGCCGAAATCTCCGCGAATTTTTGTTTTAATCGCCCACCCGGTTAGTCGCCGAGTCTCGTCAGCGAGGCTTTGAAAGGGATGTCCGGCACTTCCCTGGCGACACCCGTTACCTGCACGTAATCGTGAAGATAGGTGCCGGTCAGGGTGATATGGACGATATCACGGCCGAAGATGGGGGGCTTGTGCGGCGCGATCGTATGAACGTTGGTGACGATCTTGGCGTGAAACGATTCGGCCCCCACCTCATAGGAGCCGTTATAGAACATGCTGGAGTCGCCGCCCCAAATATGACCGTCATGCAGGACGACCACTCCAGTGCCGGCGCCGCGCGGCGTCTCAAAACGGACTTTGTATAATCCGTTATCCATTTTTCATCCCTCAGGGGTATTCACTTGACGGCGGGAAGGTAGAACTGCCCGCGCGGTAATTCTAGAAAAAACTTTCGCGACAAGGGCTTCCAGAAAGTATCACAATGCCGCATTTATTCAGTGAACTGAAGCTACGCGACGTAACCTTGCCTAACCGGGTAGGCATATCGCCGATGTGCCAATATTCCTGCTCCGACGGCTTCGCGACGGACTGGCATCTCGTCCATCTCGGCAGCCGCGCCATCGGCGGGGCGGGCCTGGTCTTCACCGAAGCCGCCGCAGTCACACCGGAGGGCCGTATCTCCCCCCATGACCTGGGCAGCTGGAGTGAGGCGCATTTCGAGCCGCTCGAACGCATCGCCCGCTTCATCGGCGATCAGGGCGCTGTTGCCGGCATCCAGCTTGCCCATGCCGGTCGTAAGGCCAGCACCCATCGCCCCTGGTCTGGCACGGGCAAGATCGACGAGGCCGATGGCGGATGGACTCCCCTCGCCCCGAGTGCGTTGCCGTTCAGCGCCACTTACCCGGTGCCGCGTGAGATGACCACCGCGGATATTCAGGCGACCCAAACGGCATTTGCCGTTGCAGCGGAGCGCGCTGTCCGTGCGGGCTTCCAGATCATCGAGATTCATGCGGCACACGGCTATCTGTTCCACGAATTCCTGTCCCCGCTCAGTAACAAACGCACCGATCTGTATGGCGGCTCGTTCGCGAACCGGACGCGCTTCCTGCGCGATACGGTATCGGCGGTGCGCAAGGTGTTGCCGGACGGCCGCCCCTTGTTCGTGCGGATATCCGCGGTGGACTGGGTGCCTGGCGGATGGGATATCGAACAGTCGGTCGAACTCGCGCGCCTGTTGAAGCAGCTGGGCGTCGATCTGTTCGACTGTTCGTCGGGCGGCAATGTGGAGCACGCGGAAATTCCGGTCGGCGCGGGGTATCAATTGCCGTTCGCGGACCGCATCCGCCGCCAAGCCGAAATAGCGACCGCCGCGGTCGGCATGATCACCGGCGCGGCGCAGGCGGACCAGATAATCCGGAACAGTCAGGCCGACCTGGCTCTGCTGGCGCGCGAATCGCTGCGCGCCCCCTATTGGCCGCTCCAAGCCGCCCAGAAGTTGGGCTATGTGTCGCCATGGCCAGTGCAGTATCTGCGGGCCGCGCCCAAGGGGAGCCCGGCGCGCGGCGAGGTGGAATAGCCGATGCCCGATGCCGACCTGAAGCTGCATGCGCCCGCCACCGACCGCAATCGCGAGCCGATACTCGCGGTCCTGTCGCGCATTCTTCCCGCAACCGGCCTTGTCCTGGAAATATCGAGCGGCACCGGCGAGCACGCCGCGTTCTTCGCCCAGGCTTTGCCTCATCTGGAATGGCAGCCGACCGACCTCGATTCGTGCTCGCTTGCCAGTATCACGGCCTATCGCAATGAGAGGGGATTGCCGAATCTTCGCGCCCCTTTGCCGCTCGACGCGACATCGGCCGACTGGCCAGTGGCGCGCGCGGATGCGATCGTCTGCATCAATATGATCCATATCGCGCCCTGGGCGGCATGCGTCGGGCTGATGGCCGGCGCTGCCCGCACCTTGCAGGCAGGAGGCATGCTCTACCTCTATGGTCCGTTTAAGGAAAAGGGCGTACACACCGCTGATAGCAATCACCGCTTCGATCTGGATTTGCGGATGCGCGATCCAGATTGGGGCGTTCGAAATCTCGACGATGTCATCTCGCTTGCCGCCGATCACGGTCTTCGGCATGCCGAAATCGCTGTGATGCCAGCGAATAATCGCAGTGTCGTCTTCAGCAAAGACGGTTGAGCGATGCATGACTGCCACAGCCAGCATTTATTACCGGCGGTTCCTTGCATGTTCGCAAGTTCACCGTTATCCGTCCGGTCGGAATCACCACGTCGCGCCCCATGGTGCGATGACTTCACCAAAAGCGAAATGAGATGAGTGGCTACAAGACGACATTCGACGACCGGGCCAAAAACTCCGCGGAAGCCAAGAAACAGCAGCTCGAAAGACTTCGTGA
Source organism: Rhodospirillales bacterium (assembly GCA_028291345.1). GTDB lineage: Bacteria > Pseudomonadota > Alphaproteobacteria > BOG-932 > Roseiterribacteraceae > BOG-932. The sequence goes on from JAQGIF010000106.1 coordinate 21,596, forward strand.
AAAGCTGAACAAGGTCGACCCTGAAAAGGTCGCGGCCCGATTGGCGATCCAGGCAGCGCGCGACGAGCGGGAGGCCAAGCGCCGGGCGGAAAAGGAAGCCCAACTGGCGATCGAACGCGCGGCGCAGGCGGCGCGCGAGGCGGAGGAAGCAGCCAAGCGTGAGGCCGAACGTCTCGCGCTGGAAGCCGAGCGGGCCGCGCGTGACGCGGAAGCGCAAGCCGCCACCGAGGCAACCGAGGCCTTGAAGGCCGAACAGAAGGCCGCCCGCGACGCCCGCTACGCGGCACGCAAGAACAAGAAACGCCGCGGCTAACACCTGCTGATTCCCCGCCAAAGCCTGCGGGGCTCGGGCTTTACTGCAATACTGGCGGATCCTCGATAGGCGTCGGTCGATCTGGCTTGGGCACGGGGACTGGCGCGGGCGGCTCTCGAATCGGCAAAGGCTGGTCGGGATCGGGCGGCACGGGCGGATTACCAGGCGGTGGCGTCGGTCCCGGATTTTGCAGGTCTGTCTGTTCCATCACACCTGAACGCATGACGGCGCAGATTGATCCGGGTGGCACCCATCGCTTGATCAATGACTGCGCTACGAGGATTGCAATACGGACTCCTACCGGAACGACCCGAACGTCCCAGGGTTATTCCTGCAATCGCGGTTGCCGTGGCAGCCGAACCGATTTCCCGATCATCGGCAGGAGTTATTTTCATGAGCGAATTCATTTCGGACCTCGCGGCGATCCGCGAGCGGGCACGGCAGAGTATCGAAACCGGTGCGGTCACCAGCGCTTATAAGGGTGACCGCGAGCAGGTCGTCAAAGTGCTGAACGAGGCGCTCGCAACCGAGCTGGTCTGCATATTGCGCTATAAGCGCCATCACTACATGGCCAGGGGTATCCATTCGGAGTCGGTCAAGGCCGAATTCCTCGTCCATGCGCAGGAGGAGGAGCAACACGCCGACTGGATCGCCGAGCGGATCACGCAGCTGGGCGGTGAGCCGAACTTCAATCCCCAAGGCCTCGCCGACCGCAGCCATTCCGAATATGCGCCTGGCACCGACCTGCAATCCATGATCAAGGAAGATCTGATCGCCGAGCGGATCGCGATCGACACCTATGCCGAGATTATTCGTTGGATCGGGGACGACGACCCGACCACCCGCAAGCTGATGGTCGATATCTTGAAGGTCGAGGAAGAACACGCTGACGACATGGCTAATTTGCTGGCCCAGCACGCTGGCTAACCCGCGTAGGCTTTAAGCGTTGCCGGCGCCGGCGCCCGTGCCCGGCGGCGTCACGCGCAGCGTCTGGATCTGATTGCGCAGGCGTTTCAGTATCTCGAATCGAAACCCGAAGAAGGTGAAGGTCTGGCCGACTTCGGGAATGTGGCGCGACTCATAGATCACGAGCCCGGCGATAGTCGCATAGTCGGTCTCGTCGGGCAGTTCCCAGTCGAATTCGCGATTGAGGTCGCGGACCGTCACCGTGCCATCGACGATATAGCTGCCGTCCGGCTGCGGGTAGACGCCGGCGACATGGGTATCGAGCTCGTCGGTGATGTCGCCGACGATCTCTTCGAGAATATCCTCGAGCGTCACCAGCCCCAGCAGCGAGCCATATTCATCGACCACGAGGGCGAAATGCTCACGCCGCGTGCGGAAAGCCTGCAACTGGTCAAGCAGGCTGGTCGCGTCAGGCACGAACCAGGGCTGAGACGCCACACCTTCAATATTCAGAGTCTCCATCTTGCCGCGCGCCGCGCGCACCTCGCGCAGCAGCGATTTGGCATGGACGACGCCAATGATGTTGTCCGGCTCGTCGCGCCAGAGCGGCAGTCTGGTAAATGGGCTGGCCAGGGCGGAATCGACGATTTCGGCGGCCGGCAGGTCGGCGTCGATCGTCACCATATGACGCCGGTGGGTCATTACCTCGCCGACGGTGACCTCGGCGAGGTCGAGGATCGAGCGCAGCATCTTGCGCTCCTGCCGGATGTCGGCCGCCTCGCCCGCATCGGCGCTCGTATGCTCCTCGATCGCGCTGCGCAGCGCCTCCTCGGTATCGTCAGGCACGATCCTGCGGTGGAGCCACATTGCACCCGGATAAAGGAAAAACCCCGCCAATATGCCGGCAGCGAGAACGATGAGCGTTTCGACGAGTGTCACTCGGCCCCGTCAGGCGGCGAGCGCATGCGTCAACGCGATCTCGACCACGCTGGAGGCGACGTCGCGTGCGACGAAGGCTTGGCCGATGCCGTTGACCAGCACGAAGGTGAGCCGACCGCCCTCCGCCTTCTTGTCGCCCTGCATCCGGCGGATCAGGGCGTGAGCTTCGAGCGGGACATCGCGTGGCGGGGACACCGGAAGGCCGTGCGCCCGCAGATGGGCGCGCATGCGCATCAGGTCGTTCGCCGGACAAAAGCCGAGCCGCACGGAAAGATCGAAAGCCATCGCCATGCCGATCGACACTGCCTCGCCATGGTTCAAGATGACCTGGCCGTTACTCAGGGCGCCGAAGCCGCTTTCGACTTCCAGCGCGTGGCCGAACGTATGGCCGAGATTGAGCAAAGCGCGCGGGCCTCCTTCCCGCTCGTCCGCCGCGACGATTTCCGCTTTCGCCTTGCAGCAGGCAGCGATGGCGTGAACCTGGGCGACAGGGTCTCCATCCAGGACGGATGCGCCGTTCTCGTCCAACCATTCGAAAAACGCGGCGTCGCCGAGCAGACCGTATTTCACCACCTCGGCATAGCCGGCCTTGAGCTCGCGCGACGGCAGGGTGATCAATGTGTCCGTGTCGGCGACCACGAGCAGCGGCTGGTGGAACGCACCGATCAAATTCTTGCCGTGGGCGCTGTCGATGCCGGTCTTGCCGCCCACTGAGCTGTCGACCTGGGCCAGCAAGCTCGTGGGTATCTGGATGAAGTCGATGCCGCGCAGCAAGGTGGCGGCCAGGAAGCCCGCCAGATCGCCGACCACGCCGCCGCCCAGCGCCAGGATCACGGTCTTGCGGTCTACGCCGAGCGCCAGAATGCTTTCGGCCGCGCGGACATAGCTTTCGAGGCTTTTGCTTTCTTCGCCGGCTGGAACCAGCACGGCGGGCGGCGCTGCGATTCCGGCTGCGGCCAGGGCCGCCTCCAGTTTGGGGCGGTAGATTGGGGCGACGGTTTCGTCGCTGACCAGGATCAGCGGCCGGGTGCCGATAATTTCCTTGATCAAGGCGCCGGCCTGCGCCAGCACGCCGGAACCGATGACGATGTCGTAGCTGCGGTCATCAAGGCTGACATGGACACGCTGGGACAATGAGGCCGTCATTCCTTGATCCCGCAGTGAAGTCTGAGCGCGGCCAGGACCGCATCGACGGTCTGTTCAACTGGCCCCGGAAAGCTGTCCACCGTCAAATGTGCCTCCGCATAGATCGGATAGCGCAGCGTCATAAGTTCGCTGAGCTTCGCGGCCCGATCGAGGCCTTGCAGCAGAGGCCGCCTCTGGCTTCGCGCGGTGCGGGCAACCAGCGTGTCCAGGTCGGCGCGGAGCCAGACCGAGAGGGCATGGTCGCGGATATTTGCGCGGGTCTGCGGATCCATGAAGGCGCCGCCGCCAGTGGCGATGACCGAAATGCCGTTGTGCATCAGCCGCGCGATCATCCGCCGTTCGCCCTCGCGGAAGGCCGGTTCGCCGATTTGCGAGAAGAGTTCCGTGATTGTCTTGCCGGTCTCGGTCTCGATTTCGATATCAATGTCGAGGAACGGAAGACCCAGCCTTTCCGCCAGCCGGCGGCCGACACGCGTCTTCCCCGCCCCCATCAATCCGACCAGAATGACCGGGCGATCGAGATTCAGGTGCTCCGCTGGAACCGACTCGGGGCGGGGCTGTATTGTTTGACTGAGCGACACGGGGCTGTTTATCACAAAGCCGTCCGCGATTGGCAATTGGCCGGGTATCCTATGAAGATCGTCCTCATCGTCGTTGCCGCCATCGTGGCGCTTCTCGCCGTCGCCCTCGTGGTGCTGGGGAGCGTCGATATTCCAGCGCCATCCGGCGAGGTCGAGAAAACGATCCCGGCCGACCGCCTGCCGCATTAGCAGGCCCTTACCCATGCGTTTCATAGCAATGCTCGCGGTCCTGCTCGCCGCGCCAATAACCTCCCCATCGGCGCAAATATGGGAGAAGCATCGCGATGCGCCACAGGCGGCATCGCCTGGCACTCCCACCGCCGCCCAGGATGTGCCGGATACCGAACCGCAGGGGGAACCTTCTGCGAGTACGGCAACCGATGCCGAAATGCCCCGAACCGCCCCCCCACCCGGGCCGGGAAGCTCGCTTGGCGGATCGGGCGATACCGGGACCGATTCGATCGGCATCCTGCCGGCGCGCGATACCGATTTTGGTCGGGCGACGTGGCGCTATACGCCGTTCGCGACGGTCGTGGGCCTGATGGAAAGATTGCCCGAGCGGATCGATTCAGCGGCGCAGCACGAGCTGGGGAAGAATCTGCTCGTCAGCATCGCCGACGCACCGGTCGGCGATGATGGTGGCAGCCGGTTGCTGCAGCTGCGGGTGCGCAAGCTGCTGGCCATGGGCAACGTCGTGGATGCGGCGGCGTTGGCGCGCGCCGCGCCGGGGCTGCCCGACGATCCCGATCTTGCGCATGCCGAGATCGAGGCCGAGCTGCTGGCTGGTCAGATCGAGAGCGCCTGCATCGATCTGCGCGCCTTCACCGCGGTTCTGACCGACGCCGTCAGCCGGAGCGCCCTGGCGCTATGCCGGCAGCATGCCGGGGAGACGATCGAAGGCGATCTGCCATCGATGGATATCCAGGCGCTGGGGGCGGCGGCGCGGATCAGCGGTACGCCTTTGGCGGCCGACCCTCAAACCTCGCCACCACCGCGCCTCGTCGCGGCGGCGCTAGATACGCGGAACGATCCGGCCCTGCGATTGGAGGCCGCGTTCGCGGCCGGCAGGGCGAGCGCGCTCTATGGCGAATTCCTGTCCAAGCTGTTCGCCGCCTCGCCCGCCGCTGGCCTTTCGGCCGAAGGTGGCGCGCCGGCCGACGGCGCGAGCGCCGCGGCGCTGTATCATGCGATCGCACAGGAAGGCGCGATCGATCGGAAACTGGCCCTGGCAGAGCGCGGCTTGCTGTCGCCGTTTGGCGTATCCGATAAGATCGGCGTGGCGATGGTGTCGCCTCTGCGCGCTTTTCAGCCCGTACCAGAGTTGGGGCCGATGGCTCAGCGCTTTGCGATACTGTTCTACACCATTGGCGATACCGAGGCGGCGGCGCCCTGGGCCGAACTGGCCGATGCCAACGGCAACGCGGCCTTGCTGTGGCCCTACCGCGTGCTGATCAAGCAGGCAGACGTGACCGGCATCGGCGACTGGGAGCAGGCTTCTGGGCTGGACGCCCCGCATCTTGCGCGTGTTCTCATGATCCTTTCGGCTTTCGACGTGACCAAACCGCCGAGCGGGTCGGCCCAGGTCGCGGGAGACAACCGGCCGGAAGCGGCGTTCACCGATCTGCTGGGCATGGATCAATCAGCGCGCGATCTGCATGTGGGCGAGACCGTCCTGCGCGCGCTTGCCGTGCTGGGCCGCGAGGGGCCGGCGCAGGCGCATCCATTGACCCTGCGCCGCGTGCTGGCGGATTTGAAGCAGGTGAGCCTACATAACGAAGCGCACGCTCTGGCCTTCGAGGCGATTACAGCCACCTTGCTCGATGGAAAGCAGAATGGGTTGGATGGAAGCCAAGTCGGCGGCGGGCAAAATGGGGGCTTGATAAGATATGGCGCGGGGCCGTAAACCGAAACCGCGCGCCCCGCTTTCCCCCGGCGTCGATGCCTTTCTCGACATGCTGGTGGGCGAGCGCGGCGTCGCCGCCAATACCAGCGCCGCCTACGCTGCCGATCTCGCCGACCTTTCCGCCAATCTTCATCCGGCCGGCCTAGCACCGGAAGACGCCACCACCGATCAATTGCGCGCCTATTTCGCCAAGCTGCACGATCGCGACACTGCGCCTCGCACCGTCGGGCGCCGGCTGTCGGCCTTTCGGCAATTCTACCGGTTCCTGCTTTCCGAAGGACGGCGGCAGGACGATCCCTCCTCCGCTCTCGACGCGCCCAAGCTTGGCCGGCCGCTGCCCAAGCTGCTGTCCGAGACCGAGGTCGGAGAGTTGATCGCGCCGATCGCCGACGGTATCACCGGCGAAATTCCGATCGACCCGCAAGCGCTGCGGTTCGCGCTGCTGATCGAACTCCTCTATGGCAGCGGCTTGCGGGTGTCCGAACTGGTCGGCCTGCCGGTGAGTGCTCTGGGCCGCGACGGGCGCATCCTGGCGGTGCGCGGCAAGGGCGGAAAGGACAGGCTGGTGCCGGTCTCCGAACCGGCGCGGACGGCGCTCGCGGCCTATCTCCCCGTCCGCCGCATCTTTGTCGCCGACGGCGGCCCATCGCCCTGGCTGTTTCCGTCCCGCAGCTCGCGGCTGGGCTACCTGACGCGGCAACGTTTCGCCCAACTGCTTAAGGAGCGCGCGGCGGCGGCCGGTTTAGACAGCACAAAGGTCAGCCCGCACGTGCTGCGCCATGCCTTCGCCACGCATCTTCTGGATCATGGCGCCGACCTGCGCGCCGTGCAGAAAATGCTTGGTCACGCTGATATCGCCACCACCGAGATCTACACGCATGTCGCGGGTGAGCGGTTGCAGAAGGTGGTGCGCAGCCACCATCCGCTGTCGCGCCGGAAGGGCGAAGCATAGATCCGCGGTTCATCGATTTCTTGGGGTCCCTCCATCCCAATCCGTTAAAATGCACAAACTCGCCGTCCGGTTAGAAGGGGAAGTCATGAAAACCGCCGTATCGGTGATCGGAATTCTCGCGACTCTCACCGGTCTTGTCTGGATCGGACAAGGCACCGGCTACTTCCCCTATCCGCGCAGCAGCTTCATGATCTCGCAAACGCCCTGGGCCTATCGTGGGATCGCGCTTGCCCTCGTCGGACTGGTGGCTATCGTCATTGCGCGTCGGATGCCTCCCCGGCGCTGAGCTTTTCGATCGCCGCCAGCAGGATGCAGAGCGCGATGCCTTCCGACGCGGTGCGAACTTCCTCCAGCGAAGGGTATGACGGGGCGAGCCGCAGCGTGCGGTCATGGGGATCCCGGCCATGGGGCCAGGTTGCGCCCGCAGGCGTCAAGGCCAGGCCCGCCGCCTTGGCCAAGGCCACGACGCGCTCGGCGGTTCCGTCGAGCGCGTCGACGCTGACGAAATAACCGCCTTTCGGCTGGGTCCAGCGCGCGACACCGGTGCCGGCCAGGCGATCTTCCAGCGCCCGCAGCACCGCGTCGAATTTCGGCGCCAGCAGGGTGCGATGTCTGTCCATATGGGCGGTCAGTCCCGAATCGTCCTTCAGAAAGCGGACATGGCGAATCTGGTTCAGCTTATCCGGTCCAATCGTGCGTTTACCTGCGCGGGCCAGATACCAGGCGACATTGGCCGCAGACGAGGCGAAGAACGCCAGCCCCGCTCCGGCGAACGTGATCTTCGAGGTCGATGCGAATACCAGGGCGCGATCCGCGTGACCCGCCGCCTCGCAGGCTTCCAGAATATTCGCGATTTCATGCCGCTCGCCCGTCAGGTGGTGGACGGCATAGGCATTATCCCAGAACAACCGGAAATCGGGCGCGCCGGTCTTCATCGCCGCCAGTCGCCGAGTAGTCTCGTCGGAATAAATCTCGCCCGTCGGGTTGGCATATTTAGGCACGCACCACATGCCTTTGACGGCGGGGTCGGCCGCCAGTTTTTCGACCAGGTCCATGTCGGGGCCTTGGCCGGTCAGCGGCACCGGGATCATGCGGATGCCGAAATCCGCGCAAATCGCGAAATGACGATCGTAGCCGGGAACCGGGCACAGGAAGGCGACATCCGATTCCCTGGCCCAAGGCTGAACCGAGCCCGGGAGGCCTTTCAGCAAGGCCCAGACGATCGAATCATGCATCATCGCCAGGCTGGCATTGTCGCCCACGACGATACGGTCGGCGGGCGCACCCATCATGCGCGAGAACAGCGCCCGCGCCTCGGCAAGCCCCTGGACATTGCCATAGTTGCGCGAGTCCTCGCGCGCGTCGCTGTAGTAATCGCCATTGCCGGGCAGCGCGAGCAGGCCGTTGGCGAGATCGAGCTGTTCCGGAGCGGGCTTGCCGCGCGTCATATCGAGTTTGAGGCCGCGCGTCTTAAAGGCATCATAGGCCTCCTGCAACTCGTTGCGCAGCTTTTGAAGGTCGTCTCTCGAAAGGTCGGCAATCACGCTTAAAGCTCCTCGAATCCGGACCGGTTGTCGGTAAGGGTGAGCTTCTTACAGCCTGGCTCGAATTTTTTGTAGACCGTGGCCACGGCGATTGGTGTGGAGCTGGCCTCAATGGCCCAGATTGCTCGAAATAGCGCGACGAAGAGACCGGAAAACTATCGTCGCGGTTCGCTATGGCGTTAGAATTAGCAAAATTGTTCTGTTTGTTGCCGCGTGCCTTCAACCATGCTTTGTACGGGTGCGGCGCGATGAATGATGCCACTATCGGCGCGTAATTTGGTAGGAGGTCAGTATGTCAGAGTTCGCGTCGCCCCGCCCGAGCAGCCAGACCGCCAAGATCAGAGAACAAGCCTATTGCCTGGCCTGCGGATGGCCGGTCATTTTTACGTTCTGCAATGACGGAATGGCACACACCGCGCCTTATTCCGGTTGGGACAGCTGGATTTATTGCGCGAACAAGACCTGCAAGCATCACGGTGGCGAAGGCATCTTCCACAATATGCCCGACTGGATAAAAACAACCGGCCACTGAGCAGGTCGAGCCGGAACGACGACATCGCACGGGCAAAACAGGGCGTACGAGCAAAACAGGACGTCCGCGTCAGAAGCCGTTTTTTGGCGCTGCAACCCGTCTATGATATAGACCTTGCCTCCCGATCAATTCCTGACCGTCAAGGTGTTTGAGCCATGTTGCCCGCGTTGGATTTTGAAAAGCCGATCGTCGAACTGGAGGGCAAGCTCAACGAGCTTCGCGGCATTTCCGGCAACGACATCAATTTGTCGGACGAGGTTCAGAAGCTCGAGAACCGCCTCGACAAGCTGATCAAGCTGACCTATTCCAAGCTGACCGGCGCGCAGAAGGTCCAGGTCGCCCGCCACCCGCTGCGGCCGCGCACCAGCGACTATGTGGCCGGGCTGTTCACGGAGTTCACGCCGCTCGCAGGCGACCGGCGTTTTTCCGAAGATCTGGCGATCATCAGCGGGATCGCGCGCTTCCGCGGCCGCTCGTGCATCGTGCTGGGTCATGAGCGCGGTCACGATACCGAGACTCGCATCAAGCATAATTTTGGCATGGCGCGCCCCGAAGGCTATCGCAAGGCCGACCGGCTGATGAATCTTGCGGATCGGTTCAAACTGCCGATTATTAGCTTTGTGGATACTATGGGCGCCTTCGCCGGCAAGGAAAGCGAAGAGCATGGCATTTCCGAAGCCATCGCCCATTGCCTAGAAACCTGTTTCAAAGTCGAGGTGCCGTTGATCGCGCTGGTCATCGGCGAAGGCGGATCGGGCGGCGCAGTTGCGCTTGCGGGCGCGGATCGCGTGCTGATGATGGAGCATTCCTATTATTCGGTGATCACCCCCGAAGGCTGCGCGGCGATCCTGTGGCGCAGCGGGGCGAATGCTCCGGAGGCGGCGAATGCGCTGAAGCTGACGGCGCAGGACCTGAAGGAAATGGGCATCATCGACGAGATCGTGCCCGAGCCGATGGGCGGCGCGCATCGCCGCAGGGCCGAGGCGATCAATTCCGCCGGTGACGCGCTGGAGCGCGCGCTCGAGACTCTGCGCGGGATGGACGGCCATCAGCTGAAGATGATGCGCCGGGAAAAGTTCCTGGCCATGGGCCGCGAAGCCGGTATCCACTGATCTAAGAGCGATAATGCCACTGTCCCCGCCGGCGCCACGCGCGCCGATTCACAAGCGCGCCATCACATGCGAAGGTTTCCGTCGCGAGGACGGGCTGTGGGATATCGAGGCGCGGCTGGTCGACACCAAGAGTTATGCCTTCGCCAATACTTGGCGCACGCAGGTGCTGCCGGGCGAACCGCTGCATGAGATGCTGGTGCGGCTGACCGTCGACGAAAGCTATACTGTGGTCGCGGTCGAATGCGCGACTGAGCATGCGCCGCATGGAACCTGCGCCGCGATCCTGCCAAATTTTCAGCGGATTGTCGGTCAGAGAGTCGGTGCGGGCTGGAGCAAACGAGTGAAAGCCCTGGTCGGTGGTGCGGAAGGCTGCGCCCACCATGTCGAGCTGTTTGGATTGATGGGGACCGTCGCCTTTCAGACGATGGGCCCCCTTCTGGCGCAGGAAAAAAGTAAATCCGACAACGGCAAAATTCCGGCCGATGTCAGCAAGTTCCTGATCAATAGCTGCCATATCTGGCGCGAAGACGGCGAATGGGCCCGCCAGTTCAATGAGGATCCCCACGGCACGCTGGGCAACCGGCAAGTGCCGATCGAGAACGCCGAATAGCGGCACCGAAAGCGCAGCATTAAGCGCTGCGCTTCGCAAACATCATTGCGTCCTTACGGCAACACTCGTCGAGCCCCGAACACGACCGCCGGATCCTGGAACTGTACAAAGATGCGGTCTACCGCCGGCTGAAACGATACGGTGCCGTCGCCTTTCACGAAAATCGAGAAGGTCGGTGTGGCGTTGGCGTTAATCGTAACCGGGACGCTTGCTGCGGGAGATGCGAGGCATTGACCCGAAAGCGGATTTGTCTGGCACATCGTGATGGTGAGCGGAAAGTTTGCGATCCCGTCATTGGCCGAAGCGTTGATTGCCGCCGACGCACCGACATCGGCCGTCGCCACCGCGAACGCCCCGGTTCCGCTGAGGCCGGGAATATCGACAATGCCGTCGTTTGTGGCAGTCGCGGCCAAAGCGATGATGTCAGGCGTGGGCAGTTCATCCACTAATGCCCTATAGACCATGCGCTGACGCTTGACGCGGGATTTGCCAGCGAGGCGGCCGCCCTCATCGCGGCGGCGAAATTGGTTTCGTCTCGGCCAGTACGGCCGTGATGCTCGGCATGAAGATGGCTTTCGTCCAGGATGACGAGTTCGGCCGGCGTGAATCCTGACTCAAGCTTGCTTCTGATCGATGCCTGACAACCCCAAGATGCCACAGGCCCATCCGAGATCACCGCCACACTGCGGCAGCGACTCATCGATCAATTCCCCTGATAAACAAGCCGGACTGTAGGTCGGCCGCTGCCCGAAGACGAGGCCAATCATGGACCCGCAGCGGTGTACGCAACTGTTTATGCACGCATTACCAGGGCCTTGCGGCGCAACGCCCTGCCTGTAGGTGGTTCGCATCCATCGTCCTTCTGACAGCGGCGAGATGCGCGGCCAGTCGCCCTTCGCACGCGCAAAAAAAGCCTTGATCTCCCCGGTTTAAACCATTAGACAACCGGCAAATCAGCGCGGTGGTTCTGCTTATCTTTATTGTCATGATGATATAACGATAAAGTAACACCATACAAATAATTATATAATATTTTAGTAATAAAACGACAAAATCTGCTGGATTTAACCAGCGGCTGCAATGCCCGCCGACCAAGACTCTCGTACGACACGATTTCCGTTTCGACGAACAAACTCGAAGACCGAGGAGATGTTAGTTGCGATCTTCAAACAATGTGACGCCCATTGTCGCCGCCTTGCTGGCTATTGGCAGCGCACCCGTCGCCTATGCCCAGCAGCCAAGCGATCAGACGATTTCGTCCGACGAAACGATCGTCGTTTTCGGCCACGCCCAGACCCGCGATTCGCAGACGTTGAAGCATCTTGACCTTGTCGAGGCGGCGCCGGGCACCAGCCCGCTGCAAGTACTGAACAAGCTTCCCGGGGTGAATTTCCAGTCTGCCGATACGTTTGGGTCCTATGAATGGTCAACCCGCATCACGCTGCGGGGTTTTAATCAAAACCAACTTGGCTTCACGCTGGACGACATCCCGCTCGGCGATATGAGCTATGCGAACTATAACGGCCTGCATATCAGCCGCGCGATCATTTCGGAGAATATCGCCAGAACGGTGCTCTCCGAGGGCACGGGCGCCCTTGAAACCGCCTCATCGAGCAATTTGGGCGGCACCATCCAATTCTATTCCGCCGATCCCAGCGAGGAGTTCGGCGGCACGCTGGGCCAGGGCTTCGGCTCCGAGTCAGCAGTCCGCACGTATGTGAAACTCGATTCCGGCCGCCTTTCGACCGGCACCAAATTCGATGTCAGCTATGCCTATCAAAACAGCGATAAGTGGAAGGGCGTCGGCGAGCAGCGCCAGCAGCAGGTCAATGGCAAGCTCGTCCAGGCGCTGGGCGACAATGCGCAGTTCAGCGTGTTCGTTAATTATTCCGACCGGCAGGAGATCGACTATCAGGATCTCTCAAAGGAATACATCACCAAGCTCGGTTACAACTGGGACAATTACCTGCCGAATTGGCAGTATGCCCTCGACGCGGCGCGGGGCATTTACCATCTCGGCGAGGACAAGACGTCGGATCCGCTGGATGCGGCCTATTATGCCGGTTCAGGTCTGAGAACCGATGTCCTGACCGGGGGTACACTGGATGCTTCGCTCAACGACGATATCTCGATCAAACTGACCCCCTACCATCATTCGAACGATGGCCGGGGTCTATGGTACACGCCCTATACGCCCGGTCCGACCGGCTCGCCGGTTTCCACGCGCACAACCGAATATGAAATCGACCGGACCGGCGTGATTGCCGGCGTAACCGCGACATATGGGATCAACAAGATCAATGCCGGGGTCTGGTACGAATTCAACAGCTTCAACAATGCGCGCCGTTTCTTCGCGGACAGCCTGTCCGCCCCGATCTCGCCCTACGAGTTTCCGACCAATCCGTTCTTCACGCAGTGGCAATATCAGTTCGACACCGATACGCTGCAATTCCACCTGCAGGATACGGTGTCGGTCACTGACGAACTGACCGTCAATCTCGGCTTCAAATCGCTCTCCGTCACAACCACCTCGACGACGCAGGTGGGCCCGGCGATCAACGGTACGATCGACGCCACCAACAACTTCCTGCCGCAGTTTGGCGCCACCTATGCGATCAGCAACGATCAGGAGGTTTTCTTCAATTTCGCTCAGAATATGCGCGCCTATCAGGGCTCCGCGACGGGAATATCGCCCTTTGCCACCACTCAGGCCGGGTTCAACGCCGCGGTGAAGACGATCAAGCCGGAAACCTCGGACAGTTATGAAGCCGGCTGGCGTTACCGCAACGACATATTGGAAGCCCAGGCGACCGTCTACCACATCGACTTCTATAACCGGCTGCTGGCCGTCCAGCCCTGCCCCGCCATCGTCGGCTGTCCGGTCACGCTGGGCAATGTCGGCGGCGTGGAGACCAACGGCGCGGAGTTCGGCGTGTCGCTCCACCCCATCCAGAACTGGAACCTGCTGAGTTCGGTGAGCTTCAACGACTCGACCTACAACGACAATTATTCATCGGGCGGCGTGCCGGTTGCGACAAAGGGCAAGGAGGTCGTCGACTCGCCCAAATGGATGCTGAAGACCGAACTGTCCTATGACGACGGCAACCTCTACGGCCATATCGGGGTCAATTATTTCGCGCGGCGTTATTACACCTATACGAACGACAATTATGCCGGCGCCTATGCCGTGGCGAATTTGGGGATCGGCTATCGCATCGAGCAGCCGTTCGACTATATCCGCGAGTTGGATATCCAGGTGAATGTCAACAACCTGTTCGACCGGAAATATATCTCCACGATCGGCTCGAACGGGTTCGTCAACAGCGATCCCAACGGGACCGCGCAGACGCTGCTGACCGCCGCGCCGCGCGAGGCCTTCGCCAACGTCACCGTGAAGTTCTGATCCGCGCGACGGCCCCGATGCCCATCGGGGCCGTCGCCGCTTCGAACAAACGCCGGGAGAATTCGATGCTGCCCGACTTATTCTCCGTCCCGCCGCGCTGCTCGTCTGCTTACTGGCCGCCCCGGTTTCGGCCCACGCGGCAAACGGACCGGCCGTCGTACTGATTTCGATCGACGGATTGCGGCCAGGGGATGTGCTGGAGGCCGAAGCGCGAGGGCTGAAGATCCCTAATTTACGCCTGATGAGCGCCCAGGGCAGTTTTTCGACCGGGGTCCGCGGCGTGTTGCCGACCCTCACCTATCCCAGCCACACCACGCTGATGACTGGCATGTCGCCAGCACGTCACGGCATCGTCAACAATCTGACATTCGATCCGTTGGCCATGAATCAACAGGGCTGGTTCTGGTACGCTTCGGACATCAAGGCCGAAACTCTGTGGGATGGCGCGCGGGCCGCTCATCTGAACACAGCCAATATTCATTGGCCGGTCAGCATCGATGCCCCGATCGATCTCAACCTGCCGCAAATCTGGCGCACCGGCACGGCTGACGACCGCAAGCTGCTGCGGGCGCTGTCGACCCGGGGGCTTTATGATCGGCTGGAGAGGGAGCTCGGTCCCTATGCCGACGGAATCGACGAAAGCATCGAGGCGGACGAGAACCGCGCGCGTTTCGGCATCAGGCTGATCGAGGGCGAGCATCCGCGCTTCACGACATTATATTACACCGCCCTGGACCATACCCAGCATCTGTTCGGCCCCGAGCACGCTAAAAGGCATGCACGGCTATTTCCCGGAGATGCCCGCGATGCGGTCGACCTTTATCATCGCTGGGCCCGGCATCCAGGCCAGACATGCGCTGGGCGAAATCGACATGCCGGATATCGCCCCGAGCTTGGCGAAGCTGCTGGGCTTCACCCTGCCCCAAGCCGAGGGCAAGCCGCTCTTCTGACGGAACCGCGTTGTCGGCGGATCGCGCTACTCCGGAGCGTTCAAAGACAGGCGCAGCGCATGGACCTGCCCAGCCAATTCGTCCGCTAATACCTCATAGACCATGCGCTGCCGTTCGACGCGTGATTTACCGGCGAACGAGGTCGCTTTCATCGCAACGGCGAAATGGGTTTCGTCGCGGCCGGTATGGCCGTGGTGACCGGCATGCAGATGGCTTTCATCGAGGATGACGAGTTCGTCCGGCGCAAACGTCGTTTCCAGCTTGCTCCTGATGGTTTCTGCTACAATGCCCATGAAAATCTCCTATGCCTTCAAATAATCTCAGCTGAAAGGCGACATAATGCGCTGAGGGACGCAAGTGGCGGCTTGCTTGCCAACCCGCCCAACCCCATAATTTCCCGATGGAACGCGCCTCTCACCGCTTCGATTTCGTCCGGGCCGAGCCCCAAGTCCGTACCTGCGATAAAACAGGGTGCGCGGGCGAAGGGTTGTATCGTGCGCCTAAATCCGCGCGCCAGCTACGCGAATATCATTGGTTCTGCCTGGAGCATGTCCGAGAATATAACAAGGCGTGGAATTTCTGCTCTGGTATGTCCGAGGCCGAGATCGAGGCGATGGTTCGCCGCGATACGACCTGGGAGCGCGATACGAGGCCACTCAGCCATTGGGTCGCGCATGAGGAACGGCTGAAGGCCGCCGCTGCGGCCTTTGCGACCGGTGAGGCGCGGAAGGCCAGCGCCGACTGGAAGACGCGACAGAAAGCCCGCGAACCGGAAACGCCCGAGGCGGCGGCGCTGCACCTGCTCGGTTTAACCCCGCCGGTGGACTATGCCGCGATCCGCGCCCGCTATATAGAATTGGTAAAAATGAACCATCCCGATACAAACGGCGGGGACAAGGTGTCGGAAGAACGGCTGAAAATCATCAACCAAGCCCTGCAAGTCCTCAAGGCAGCGTATCTGGCCTAACGACCGAGCAAGCAATTTCGGAGTTTTCTCATGAATCCCTCGACCGAAACGGTCGGCCTGACAGCGACGCCCGACATCACACTGTCAGTACGGCAGACCTTCGGCATCGACAGCGACATGCAAGTCCCGGCCTATAGCGCGTCGAACGCCCATGTGCCCGATGTCGACGAGACTTATCGCTTCGACCGCGACACCACTCTGGCCATTCTGGCGGGCTTCGCCTTCAACCGGCGGGTCATGATCCAGGGCTATCACGGCACCGGCAAATCGACCCATATCGAACAGGTCGCGGCGCGGCTGAACTGGCCCTGCATCCGCATCAATCTGGACAGCCATATCAGTCGGATCGATCTCATCGGTAAGGACGCGATCGTGCTGCGCGACGGCCTGCAGGTCACCGAGTATCGCGAGGGGCTGCTGCCCTGGGCCCTGCAGCATGCCTGCGCCGTCGTGTTCGACGAATATGACGCCGGCCGCCCCGACGTTATGTTCGTGATCCAACGTGTGCTCGAGGTCGAGGGCAAGCTGACCCTGCTGGACCAGAACCGGGTCATCCACCCTCACCCGGCCTTTCGGTTGTTCTCGACCGCGAACACTGTGGGCTTGGGCGATACGACCGGCCTCTATCACGGCACGCAGCAGATCAACCAGGGCCAGATGGACCGCTGGAACATCGTGGCGACCTTGAATTATCTCCCGCATGCGGCCGAAGTCGAGATCGTCACGGCCAAGCTGCGCTTGACCACGCCGCAGGACCGCGAATTGGTCAGCGCCATGGTGCGGCTGGCCGACCTGACGCGGCAGGGTTTCATGGCGGGCGACATTTCGACGGTGATGTCGCCGCGGACCGTGATCACCTGGGCCGAGAACCGCGCGATCTTCAACGATATCGCGTTCGCTTTCCGCGTCACCTTCCTGAACAAGTGTGACGAGCTGGAGCGCCCGATTATCGCGGAATATTATCAACGCTGCTTCGGCACTGAACTGGCCGAGACCGGCGTCCGTTCGATCTCGGCCTGACGCGCTCAATCGTGTCCGACGCCGATACGCCGATCGAGATCTTCAAGCGCGCCACCGTTGCGACGGTCCGCGCCATGTCCGGGCAGGACGAAGTCGAGGTCACGTTCTCGAACGATGCACCGTCAGTGTCGGGCAAGCGCGTGCGAATTCCCAATCCGGCTCGCGATCTGAATCCCCTAGACGCGGCAGTCGCGCGGGGCGCAGCGGATGCTATGGCGCTGAAGCTGAGGCATCACGATGTCGGGATTCATGCCTATCGCATGCCGAGCTCCCCGCCCGCTGTCGCGGCATTCGACGCGCTGGAGCAGGCGCGTGTCGAGGCGATCGGCGCGCGCGAAATGGCGGGTGTCTCCGCCAATCTGGGAGCGGCGATCGACGATCGTTCGCGCCGCCAGGGCTTCGACAGGGTCACCACGCGCGACGATGCGATGTTGCCCGAGGCCTTGAAGCTGCTTGCCCGCGAGGCGCTGACCGGCCAGGCGCCGCCGCCTTCGGCGCGCGCGATGGTCGATGCATGGCGGCCCTACATAGCCGAACATATGCCCTCGCGCTTCGACAGTTTGCAGAAGCTGCTGCTCAACCAGGACGATTATGCCCGGGAGTCACGCCGCCTTCTGACCCAGCTTTCGCTCGATGTCGGGGCGGAGATCGAGGACCAGCAGGCCGGCGACAACAAATTCACCGAGGATGAAAGCGGGGACGACCAGCAATCGGAATCAGACGATCAGGGTGGCCAGACCGAGCAAGAGAGCGGCGAAATGCGCCCGACCATGGGCGACGGCGAAAGCGACGAAGCGGCGCAGATCGAAGTTTCGATGAGCGAATCGGCCGAAGGCGGCGACGGCACCGAGGATGAGGATTCTGATGCGACACCCCGCGCCGGGCCGGCCTCCGACTCCACCGAGCGCAGCGCCTATAGGGTTTTCAGTCCGCAATTCGACGAAGTCATCGGCGCTGAAGAGCTGGCCGACCCGGAAGAGCTGACCCGCCTTCGCCGGCTGCTGGACCAACAATTGCAGCATCTGCACGGCGTGGTGGCGCGGCTGGCCAACCGGCTGCAGCGGCGATTGCTGGCCAAGCAGACGCGCGCCTGGCAGTTCGACCTCGAGGAGGGCATGCTCGACACAGCACGGCTGGCGCGGGTGATCATCAATCCGGTTCTGCCGCTGTCGTTCAAGCAGGAGAAGCAGACCGAGTTCCGCGACACCATCGTGACCTTGCTGATCGACAATTCCGGCTCGATGCGCGGACGGCCGATCACCATCGCCGCCTTGAGCGCCGACGTGCTGGCCCACACGCTCGAGCGCTGCGGCGTGAAGGTCGAGATACTAGGATTCACTACCCGCGCCTGGAAAGGCGGGCAATCGCGCGAGCGCTGGATCGCCGCGGGCAAGCCGGTCAATCCGGGACGCCTCAACGATCTGCGCCATATCATTTATAAATCCGCCGACGCGCCGTGGCGGCGGGCTCGCAAGAATCTCGGGCTGATGCTGCGCGAGGGTCTCCTGAAGGAAAATATCGATGGCGAGGCCCTGCAATGGGCCTATTCGCGACTGATGGGCCGGCCCGAGCAGCGGCGCATCCTGATGGTGATTTCGGACGGCGCACCGGTCGACGATTCGACCCTGTCGATCAATAGCGGGAACTATCTCGAGCAGCATCTGCGCGAAGTGATCAAATCGATCGAGAATAGTGGCACGGTAGAGCTGGTCGCGATCGGCATCGGCCATGACGTGACGCGCTATTACCGCCGCGCCGTTACCCTGGTGGACGCCGAGCAACTGGGCGGCACGATGCTGGGCAAGCTGTCGGAACTGTTCGAGGCGGAAACTGGGGGCCGCCGCCGCGCGGCGTGACAGATTTGGGGCTCAAGCGTAGGATAGGGTCTCGATATCGCGTATCAATCTGGCAACCCGTCGCTCAGGACTCCGCTATGTTGAGATACAAGTCCGCTGCCTGCGCCATCGCGGCCGTCGCTTTGACCGTTACTCCGCTGACATCCGCGTCCGCGCATTATTACCGGTATGGCTATGACCCACTCTTCGGCATTGGCGCGCTCGGCGCGGCGATCGTCGGGACGGCCGCCGCGATCGCCGCTGCGCCTTTCGTTGCGTTGGCGCCCCGCGGACCGGTCTATTACGGCGCGCCCCCGGCCTATTACGCGCCACCTCCGGTCTATTATGGGCGTCCGCCCGGCTATTACGCGCGGCCGCCGGCGTATTATGCACCGCCGGCATACTATTCTCCCCCGGGCTATTATGGCCGTCCGGGATACTGAATCCGGGAAAAGCTAACTGGCGCGGGCATCCTTACGGCGGACTCGCCTAAAGGCGACCAGGACTGCTGAGCTCCTACTTCAAAATGATCGACGACGACTCCGACAGATGCCCGCTGCCGGTCGAGGGTGTATAGCTCGCCGGTCGGCGGGCCGTTGCCGGGCTCGTTCGAATTTTGACGAAAGCGCCCTCAAACTCCTTCGACAATCACCACGCGATATTCCGCGCCCTTCAAGCGGTGCTGGCGCACTGCGGTATAGTCGGGGCTGTCGTACCAGGCTTTGGCGGCCTCGAAGGTCGGGAAGGAGAGAATAACCACGCCCTCGACCTCCGGTCCCTCCAGCACTTCATGGTGGCCGTAGAAGGCGTGGGCGGTGAAGGGATGACCGGCCAGCGCCGGGCCGACATTGTTCGAATAGGTGTCGAGCTCAGCTTTATCGAGGGTCTTTTCGCGGGTGAAAACGATATAGGCGGTCATGTCACTCTCCTCATTGGATAGGTGCAGATTTACGTGGCATCCCGCCGGAAGCAGTCCGGCGCGTGATCGTTGACGATACCGACTGCCTGCATCCAGGCATAGACGATGACCGGGCCGACGAACTTATAGCCGCGCTTTTTCAGTGCCGCCGACAACTCGTCCGACAAGGCGGTCTTGGTCGGCACCGCGCCTGTATTCCGAATCGG
>JAQGIF010000201.1 GCA_028291345.1 Rhodospirillales bacterium
GGTTTGTTTGAATACCTAAGCGTTCAGAATTTAAGATCAAATCGAGAAACAACCAAAAGCATTAAGACCTTACTGGCGCTTGCTGGGGTGTCTAATCAGGATGGCATTAATCAAGGTCTAGATCTCCTCATAGCCCGTAATATACCACCACGCCAGATTATCCCAACCCAGGAAGAGGTTCTCGCTAACGCATTTTATGTAATAAAACTATTACTTCCAAAGTTGATGCATATTACATATATACAAAATAGTTCTGATTGGACTCAGATCGCAGTTCCGATACAAAGGGCATTGGCGCGAAATGGTATAGATTCTCGATTTAATACTCAGCTTGCCTCATCTCCTCGGGAAACAGGAATTATGTTTACAATGCCTGACCCGCGTAATCCGCCCGACTATGCATTGCAGCTACGAGACGCCTTCGGCATAGCCGGAATTCGAGATATCAGCTTCGTGCAAATGGCTTCTGATGCTGTGCCGCTTGGCTTCACAATTTTTGTTGGCCCCGCTCCGCTAAAATAGGCGGACGCCTTTTAAAGCTAAATGAGAATGCGCTCGACCTCATCGAGACTCACATCGTCGTGCCGGCGATCGTAAAGCTGGGTCGTGCGCGTGCTGGCATGGTTGGCCATCGTCGCGGCCTTTTCCAGCGTGCCGCCGTTCTTGAGATAGGCCGTGATTCCCGTCGCTCGAAAACTATGGTTGCCGATCTTGGTTTCGATGTCCGCCGCCGTGCGCCGGCGTTCGATCATCGCCCAGGCGTTGGCCTGCGGTAGCGGCGTGCGGGTGAGCTGGCGGTACCGCGGCCGATCGTGCGGAACAGCGGCCCCTTGGGATCGTCGCGCAGGCCTGCGCCGTCGAGATAGGCCGTCAGGTATTCCTCGAGATTATGGTGACACGGCATTTCGTGGCGCTTACCGCCTTTCTCGTAGAGCCGAACCCATAGGCGCCGCCGCTGCACGAACACGTCTTCGACCTTCATGCCGATCGCCGCGCCGATCCGCGCGAAGCTGTAGACCATGAGGCCGATCAGCGCCCGATCGCGCAGGCCGATTTGCGTGGTGACATCGATCCGGTCGAGGAGCTGCCGCGCCTCGGTCGGATCGAGCACCGGCGTCTTGCCGGATTTGACGATGTGGGAGGGGCCGCGCACCGAGCCGGCAGGATTGACCGCCATCACCTGGCCCATCACCAGCCAGTCGAACAGATGGCGGATCGCGGCGAGCTGCTGCTTGACGGTCGGCGCCGCCAGTTTGCTGCGGGTCTGCGCTTCGATCCAGGTGGCGACGTGGAGCGGCTGCACGGCCGCGATCGACGGCACGCCGGCGTCACTGCACCAGGTCAGAAACGCGCCCACGGCGCGGCTATAGGCACGCCGCGTGTGCGGGTTGCGAATCTGCCCGGCGAAGAATTCGAGGAAGCGGATCTCGGCGCGGCTGCCGGCGGCGGTGACGAGCGCGGGGAGCGACGGCGCGGCGATCCGGACGAGCTGGTTCATGGTTCCGGCGTCCGTGGAATTCGGCGCAGGAGGCTTTCCAAATGCTCCGCCGCCCGCTCATGCAAATCGGCCGCGTCCGGTGCGAGCGGCAATCCTGACGGCATCCGCCGGCTTTCGATACTGTCGCGCAGGATGTTGATCGCCGCGCGGAACGCGATTTCGTCGTCGGTCATGTCGGTTCGCACTCCAAGTGGTTCGGTGCTGATTCTATCCCGGTTTATATATATGATAAAGGACATTATCACATATAGAAACGGACGTTGACCTGATTGTTGTCATACCGATGTAAGGTATTTTCAGCAAAATGAATATGAAAAATAGCGTCCGATCGCCTTTGCTTCATTGAAGCTGTGGGGGAAAAAGTAGCCCTCGTTTTTCCAGTTCAGCGTGATCGCCTTTCAAGATTTGCTTGGCTTGCGCCAATTGAAAATCCGTCACAATTTTCATCAGCCGCCCCTTCACGTCCTGGGGCAGTCCTGGGAGAGTTTTAAGGTTTGCTGCACACGCGGACACGATCTTATCAATATCATCGTGCGAGAATTGCTTTGCAGCGGTACCAGCGGCTTGCTTAAAGGCTCCCTGGATGGGAGATGGGGTTGCCGACAATTTTGGTGCAAACGAGTTTATGACATAGTCTCTGGACTCATGCGTTCTTCCAGGGTTTGCAGTAACAAGCATAGGGTACACCATGAACTCAAGGCTTTGAATCATATCCTTGTCACTGGTTGAAAAACACGCTTGATATATCTTTTCAGAATTTTCTACTGCATTGGAACTTACTCTATTTTCTTCGCAATTGCCAACTGCAGGAATCAGAAGCATAAAAATAGATATTACAAAATTTATCTTCGACATGGGGTTATTTCCTCCAACAGTAAACGTATGGCGGATGAGCGAAGCGTAGTCCGCCAAAATGGTCATGATGTAATGTTAATTGTTCCGGATTTATCCAAGCCACACACCCTTGAAAGTGAGGTTGGTATAATATTCGATTGATCTCGCTCCCGGCCCCTTCTTTTACTGGTGGAGGGGTTCCAATTTATTCTGTCTCGAATTGGGGTAGGCCTGACAGTCGTATCGTCGGCCACCGAATCGATTGATAAGCTCCCCCGCCCATGGATGGCAACAGCCGCTCGCCGATTCTACAGCTCGTGGGTAATTTTCTTGAGACCTACAGGACTTTGTAGCACGCTCGGCTGTCGTCGGCCCTGATTCGGGCGGACGAGTCTTTACACGTAGGAGCCTGACACTAACCCCAGAAACAGCAAACCCCGCTAGGAGCGGGGCTGCATAGGTCGGTCTGGAGAGCCAGAGAGTCGCCAAACTCAAAAGCTCGCAACCGGAAAATCGGGAGAAACTGAACTCCCCGACGATCCACCACACCGCCGAATTTTGCAAGCCTTTTCTTGCGACGCTCGGACTTTGCCTTTTGCCAACCGCTCCCCGGCGGGTTGCCCAGCAACCCAAGGAGCCCCATGCACTCATTTTCTCAGCAGTTACCCACTCTACCCGGCTTCGCCGGGCCTAAAACCTATGCAGCTTGGCCGGTTTGGAAAAACAGCCGCCGGGAGGAAGTTCGATTCTCGCCCATGCCGAAAAAGCAGGCCGTGCAGCTTTGGCACAAAGCCCGGAAATTCGATCGATCGACCAAGCTGCAGGGCAAGCATGGTGGCCTGATCGGCCATGCCGGCCTGCAGGTGCTACATGCGCTGATCTTCGATTTCCTGAATTACCGCACCGGCCGGCTCGATCCGTCTTATGAGGGGATCGCCAGCAAGGCCAACCTCGCCCGGAGCACCGTGGGCGAAGCTCTCCGGCGCCTTAAGCAGCTCGGTATCATCAACTGGTTGCGGCGTTGCGTTCCAGTGCAGGAAGGCGGGCGCTTTGAGCTGAAGCAGGAGACGAACGCCTATGCTGTCCTGCCGGCGTCGCAATGGTCGGGGTTCAGGGACGAGCAGCCCCCGCCCCTGCCCTCTGCCGGCACCTGGGGCGATCATCCGCGCATGCCGGACGTGTTCACCCAGGCGGCTACGGCGCATCGTGAAGGCGATGGCCTAGCGGGTATGGTGGCGCGTCTGGAAGACGATCCCACGGACGCGCTGGCGGCAGCGGTCGCGCGGATCGGCCGGCACATCATGGGGGCGAATTCATGATGTTTTACTGAAGTCCGGCACCCGGATTGAAACATTCCCCAGACTCATTCTTTAAGGCACCAATGCACTAAACCAACCGACACCAGGTGAAGATTAATGGAGCGCCCTAGTCGGGCGCGTTCCGCCGCGCGCATTAAGCGCGGCGGTGCTGTGAAGGCTTGCCGACCAACGCTCGAATTGCACCTACCGTGCTAACGGAAAGACTGAATTGCTCATCGGGTGGAGCACGCGGATGGGCCAGCGCTCAAACCCCGGCAGATCGCGTGTGGAAAGACCGGCAAGGCGGTTTTAAGAGTTTGAGGTGCCAGTCGGACATTCTTGACCCGACCGGCAATCTCCGACGAGCTCGAAGCCGACGGGACGAAAGGCATCCCTGCTCCGCTGACGCGGACCGCCACGCCTGCGGGGCGTCGAATAAAGGGATTTGGGTGCCATTGGCGTATAAATTTTGACAAAAGGACGCCACTGGCGTATAAGTTTTAGATGTGGACGAAACCTCTTAGCGTCGGAGAAACGGTTCTTTTTCTGAGACAGGCCGATGATGTCTGGTCAGACGACGAACGCGCGGCTTTTGTGGATTTCATTGCCCGCAACCCCGAGGCCGGCGACGTAATTCCGGATACTGGAGGGGTTCGCAAAGTGCGATGGGGCCGCCAGGGCAGTGGCAAGCGTGGCGGCGTGCGGGTTATCTACTTTTTCCAGCACGTGGACGCCCCGCTCTACCTGCTGATGGTCTACGCCAAGGCACGCAGCGAGAATTTATCGCCCGATGAAAAGCGGGCCCTGCAGGAATTGGCCGCTCGATTGAAGCGGGTACATCGTAGAAGCGGAGAAAGGTGAACATCATGAGCAAGTTTGGAAAAGAGCTGATTCAGAGCATGACGGAAGCCGTAGAACACGCGGAAGGCAAGGCCGACACCGTGCGCGTGCATGTCGTCGAGGTTCCCGATGTCCGGGCGATCCGTCGCCATCTGCGGATGTCGCAGAATCAATTTTCGACCGCCTACCGTATTCCGCTGGCGACGCTGAAAAATTGGGAGCAAGGACGCCGGCAGCCGGACGCCCCCGCCTCCGCCTATTTACAGGCGATTGCCAAGCGTCCCAGCGAGATCAAAGACGCTTTGACGCTGTAAAGCTATGATTGCCAAATTGCCAGCAAGTCAGGAAAAAGGCAAATTTGGAGATATCGAATGAACCGCCGCATTAACTTTGGGCGAGAGTGGCGTCAAAAATATCGGTCGTCATACCACGCGCCGCCGCTGTCGCGCGCATCTTGGCGGCGATCTCTGTAAGCTTCAGCCGTTGTGTTTTCCGATCACCTTCGAGCACTTTGCTCATGGTATCCTCCTGCTCACAGGGAGACTGTACCCTAATTTAGAAAGGCTGGGATAAAATCCAATTAATTGCCAGCAACATGGCAAGGTGGGAATAAGAAATGCTGGCAAAATGGCAATAATTGCTGACTTGCCAGCAATATGAAGATATGGGAAGAAGGATTGCCTAGTTGCTGGCAACCTGAGCAGGTTCCTTCATGCACACAGTCGCAGTTCTGAGCCAAAAGGGCGGGGCGGGTAAAACCACGCTGGTTTTGAATCTCGCCGTTGCCTTTGAGCAAAAGGGGCAGTCGGTCGCCGTTATCGACCTGGATCCTCAGGCCAGCGCAGCGGGATGGAAAGACAGCCGCGCCGGCGACAGCCCCTATGTCGTTTCCCTGCCGCATACGCGGCTGTCACAAGCGCTACAGGCAGCCGAGGAGAGCGGGGCGGCCGTGGCGCTGGTCGACACAGCCCCCCATTCGGAAGGGGCCGCCCTCGCCGCTGCAAAAGCG
The DNA here is from genome assembly GCA_028291345.1 of Rhodospirillales bacterium. Lineage (GTDB taxonomy): Bacteria > Pseudomonadota > Alphaproteobacteria > BOG-932 > Roseiterribacteraceae > BOG-932. Next base: position 5,480 of record JAQGIF010000201.1, read on the forward strand.
GCAGACGTGGTTCTAATTCCGTGCCGTGCCGGCATCCTCGATTTGCGGGCGATCGCAACCACCGCCGAGCTGGTGAAGCTGGCCGGAAAGCCGGCCTATGTGGTGCTAAACGCTGTTCCTCCCCGTGCAAATCAAATTCTGGCCGATGCCCGCCAGGCCGTTGCTGTTCATGGCCTCGATGTTGCGCCGGTCGCGATCCAGCAGCGGGCGCCCTACGCTCACGCGCTTACGGTGGGGAAAACCGCCCAGGAATATGAACCGAATGGAAAGGCCGCCGAGGAAACGGCGCAGCTCTACATGTGGCTTCGCTCGATTCTCGGGTAGCTGCCAGCAGTTCATATTGCCTAATTGCTGGCAACGTGGCAGTTTGGCAACGTGGCAAGATGGAGTAAATCACAAATGACCAAGCGCCCTAGCCTGGCCGAGAGTATGCGGCAGAAATTAGAGCCGGTACCGCCGGCGCGACCGGCGATCGTGACCGAGGTGTCTCGGGCGACCGAACCGGCCCCGGCAATAGCCTATCATGCGGCAACCCGGGCCGGTCTCAAGAAGGTGACGGCTGCACTTGATCCGGCAGTGCATAAGCGGCTTCGGATGCTGGCTGTGGATTTGGAAAAGTCAGGCGAGGATTTGTTGCGCGAGGCGATCGACGATCTCTTTGCGAAATACGGCAAGTAGTCGACCGGTGGCAGAGAGGGCAGGGGGGATCCTAAAAGAAAGGCCGACACGTTGCCGACGCCGGCCCATATCCTTGACGGTCATCGGCATCCCTGCCTGTACCGTGGAGAGAATCTACCCCCCGGAGGGGTCACAGGGGGAGGCAGAGCCTCCCCCTCCCACTAACAATTTGCCGGCGCTCAGTATAGCGACGCGCTATGATGGGCGGCTCGCTATCCCTCCTCGGCCCGAAGGCCGGAGTTTCTCGCGGAGACACTGATGACAAGTAACATCGCTATCACCGAAGGAACCGGCAATGTTTTTGCCGCTCTTGGCTTTCCCAATCCCGAGGAACACCAAACCAAGGCTTCCTTGGTTCACCAGATCGCAGTCATCATCGAGCGCGAAGGCCTGACCCAGGCTGAGGCAGCAGCGAAACTCGGAATCGATCAGTCCAGAGTTTCCAAAATGCTGCGGGGTCATTTTCGGGGTTTTTCCGTCTCTCTGATTATGCGATTTCGCGCAGCCCTTGAGCGCGCGGCAGATCCTTGCTCTGAGGGCTGATTGAGTCGTTCCGTCGGCCCTGCCACGCCGCACCGCGATACGCGGAGCTAGAAACAGCGCCGGGATCAGGGCGACGAGGGCAAGCCCGAGAAGAAATCCGGGACGATCGCCCAGCTCGGGACTTTTCGGATGACGGAATGCGCCTGGTCGGGCAGGGCTGCCAGCGGCCGACAACTCGGGAGCAGGAGCGCCAAGAGGCGGCGGCGCATGCGGTATATTTCTGAAGGGCCGCTCGGGCTGTCGTCAGCGGGGCAGGGACTCTTGCGCCTCAGCCGGGGCGGTGGTTTCCCCGCCGACTGCTGACTGTTCGGATCGATCCTCGAGGCTCCAGCCGTCGAAGGCTTGCCGATCGTTGGGGCGGTCGACCCGGCGCATGAGTTCCGCGACGATATCGGCGAATTGATCATCCTTGGCGGCGGCATCGATGAGCAGGCCGCCAAGGATGATCTTCCGGCGGGTATCGCGTTTTCTTTCCGCCATAGCGAGCTGCGCTTGCATCGCCTGGAGTCGTGCTTTGGCTTGCTCGGCTTTCTGACGCGCCTTTTCGATCTGCTCTCGGCTTGGTATCGGCATGATTCCCGCTTGTGATTTTTGACCTTTCCGCCGTTCTAGCAGCCCTCCGCAAAATCACAATAATATTTCGTGACACAGCGCCAACCCGAGCGAACGAATGTGAGGTAAGGGCGCACTTACGAGTTGCTCCGCAACTCAGCACTTGGTAAATCACGAATGAACCATGTCGATTTATCACCTCAGCATGAAACCGATCTCGCGCGCCTCCGGACGCAGTTCCGTGGCGGCGGCGGCCTATCGCACGGCCGAGCGGCTGGAGAATGCGCGCGACGGCCAGGTGCATGACTTCACCCGGCGCGGCGGGGTGGAGCATGCCGAGATCGTGTTGCCGGACGGAGCGGACGCGGATTGGGCGCGGGACCGTTCGGCTTTGTGGAACGCGGCCGAGGCGGCGGAGAAACGCAAGGATGCCCGCGTCGCCCGTGAAATCGAGGTGGCGCTGCCGCATGAGCTTTCCGCCCAGCAGCGGCTGGCGCTGACACGGGAGTTCGCCCACGGCCTCGCCGACCGGTATGGCGTGGCGGTCGACTTCGCGATCCACAGCCCGCACGGCGCGACCGACGAGCGCAATCATCATGCCCACATCCTGATGACGACCCGCAAAATTGAGCGGCGCGGGTTGGGCGAGAAGTCCGAACTTGAGCTCGAGAATAAGAAGTTGCAGGCGTTGGGCCTGCCGACCTCGCATGAGCAGCTTCGGGACATCCGGATCGGCTGGGAAGAACGGACCAACGAGCACCTGGCGCGGATCGGGCTGGACGTGCGGATCGATCATCGCTCGCATCAGGAGCGCGGGCTTGAGATCGCGCCGACACAGCATATGGGCGTGCAGGCGACGCAGATGGAGCGGCGCGGCAAGGAGGTGTCGCGCAGCCGGCTGGACGACGAGGCGGCCCGGCGCAACGCGGAACTGATCCGGGAGAAGCCGGAGCAGGTGCTGACGATCATCACCAACGAGAAGAGCGTGTTCGATCGTCACGACGTGGCGCGCACGCTGCATCGCTACATCGACGGGGCCGAGGATTTCCAGGCGGCGTTGGCGAAGGTGATGGCGTCGCCGGCGCTGGTGGAGGTGCGAGCCGCACTGGCAGTGCGGGCCGAACAGCACGACGAGCGCGGCCAGGTCATCGAGCAGGCCCGCTACTCGACGCGGGAAATGATTGGCATCGAGCGCGACATGGCGGTCAGCGCCGATCGCATGGCCGCGGACCGGGGCGGTCTTCCGGGCCACGGGTTTGGCGTCGCCGGCCGGCGGGTGGAGGCGGCGATCGCGGCGCGGCCGTTCCTGGCCGATGAGCAGCGCCTAGCCATCGGGCATGTCACCGGGCCGGAGCGGATCGCGGCCGTGGTCGGGCTGGCCGGGGCGGGCAAGAGCACGATGCTCGCGGCCGCGCGCGAGGCGTGGGAGGCCGAGGGCTACCACGTCCACGGGGCGGCGCTGGCGGGCAGGGCGGCCGAGGGGCTTGAAGAGTCGTCGGGCATCAGGTCGCGAACGCTGGCGAGCTGGGAGCGGGGCTGGGAACGCGGGTTCGACCAGCTTGGGCCGCGCGACGTGTTCGTGATCGACGAGGCCGGCATGGTGGGGAGCCGGCAGCTTTCGCGGTTCATCACCGAGGCGGACCGGGCCGGCGCGAAAATCGTCCTGGTCGGCGATCCGGAGCAGTTGCAGCCGATCGGGCCGGGCGCGGCCTTCCGCGCCGTGGCCGAGCGGGTGGGTTTTGTCGCGTTGGAAGGGATACGCCGGCAGCGCGAGGACTGGCAGCGCGAGGCGTCAGTCGACTTCGGCCGGCACCGCACGGCTGAAGGGCTGGCCGCCTATGCCGATCGGGGCGCGATCCGTCTCGAGGACAGCGCCGATCGCGCTCGAGCCGCGATCGTACGCGACGTGACCGCCGACATGGAGGCGCGGCCGGATGGTTCCCGCCTGGTGTTGGCGCATCGCCGCGCCGATGTGCGGGAGCTGAACGAGGCCATCCGCACAGCGCGCCAGGAGCGGGGCGAGCTGGTGGGGGAGATCGCCTATCAGACGACGGAAGGCGAGAGGGCTTTCGCGCCGGGCGACCGCATCCTGTTCCGCGAGAACAACCGCGACTTGGGGGTGAAGAACGGCATGTTGGGGACCGTGGAACGGACGCACGGCGTCGGCGCGGCGGACGACGGCCGGCTCGAGGTGCGGCTGGATTCCGCGCGTGGTCCGGGGCAGGGGCGGGCGGTATCGGTCTCCATGGCCGACTACGCGGCCGTGGATCACGGTTATGCCACCACTATCCACAAGGCCCAGGGCGCCACGGTGGATCGGGCCTATGTGCTGGCGTCCGGGACAATGGACCGGCACCTGACCTATGTGGCGATGACGCGGCACCGGCACAGCGTGCAGCTCTACGCCGGCCGGGACGAGTTCCGCGACGTGGACGCGCTGTCGGCGCGGCTGTCGCGCTCCCAGGCCAAGGAAACGACCCTCGACTACGACCGGGCCGCCTATGCCGAGCGGCGGGGAATCGAACTCAGCAGCGCGATCATTGTGTCCCGCGAGGCCGAGCCGGCCGGGCGGTCCGAGCCGCACGGGCGAGCCGAGCCGCCGGCGCGGACGCGGAGCATGTTCGACGGGTTGAAGCTCAACACCGGCCGCGGCCGTGTGGAAATTGAGCGCGGCGCGTTCGAGCGGGGGCGTCCGCCGGCACGGGAGCGTGCGCCGGAGCCGGCGGACGGGCTCGGCCGGACGGAGGCCGTCCGCCGGACGCGGGCCGTCAGCCAGGCGGTGGACCGCTATGCCCGGGCCTGGATGGATGCGGCGCGGATGCGAGCGCAGGATCTTCCCGTGCTCGAACATCAGAAGCGGGTGTTGCGCGATGCCGGCGTGGCGCTGGACGCCGCCCGCCCCGGCGCGACGCGGGATCTCATTACGTCCATGGAACACAACCCGGCCACATCACGGGCAATGACCGAATTACGGGGCCAAGAGCGCAGCGCGCAGCTCGTTGCCGGCATCCAGCACGAGGAGCGGGTGCGGCAGGACCCGAATCTGAAAGCCGAGCGCCTGGTTCAGGTCTGGAACGGGCTTGAGGCACGGCATGAGCGGCTGTCCGGCTACGACCAGGCCGAGGCGCGCGGCCAGGTCGAAGCCCGCCTGAAATCCATCGCCGGCGCGCTCAAACGCGATCCGCAGCTCGAATCCCTGATGCGCAACCGACAGAAGGAACTCGGCATCGATCCGGGCTCGCGGCTTGACCGGGTGATGCGGGAGCGGGACATCGGGCGCGCCATCAGCCACAGCGTGCGCGATCGCGGGCGCGATCTATCGCTGTAGGACAGAGAGGGAGGAACCATGGAGGATGCGGCGGAACAGCATCATAGTGCGGCCGATCCGGCGCAGGCGTTCGAGGATCTGCGGGGCGAGGTCTCGGTGCTGCGGCGGGCCGTGGAGGCGCTGTCGCGCGCGTGGGAAGAGAATCAGCCCCCCGATTACAGCCCGGACCTCGGCCGCATCGCCAAGGCGCTGGCCGTTGTCGTCAGCCAGCTCGATGGCATCGGGAAGCATCCGGCGCTGCGGCTGACACCCGAGCAACACGGCCAAGCTGTTGTCCAGGCCGGCACCATGCTGATGCGCCAGGCGGCGCAGAGGCTCGACCGGGCCGTCCAGGACGCCGAGCGCGAGCGGGCTCGGCTGGCCAGCCTGATCGGCACGGTGCGCACGCAGGACCGGCAATTCCAGATGCTGTGCTGGACCGCCGGCATCGCCCTGGCGGTCGGGTTGCTGGTGTCGCCCATCGTCGCCGGCGTGCTGCCGTTCGGGCTGAATACGCGCGTTGCCGCTCTGGTCATGCAGGATAACCGCTGGAACGCCGGCGCGGCGCTGATGCAGGCCGGCAATCCGGATGGGTGGCGCGGCGTGATCGATGCCGCCAACCTGGTGCGGGCCAATCGGGAGGCGCTTTCCGCGTGCCGTGAGGCGGCGGCGAGGACCAAGACGGAGCAGCGCTGCACCATCACCGTGCCGGTGCAGTAGGGATTTGGCTCAAGACCCGTATGAAACCACCAGCAACTTTAGATCCTTCAAGGACCAATGGCTGATAGGGCGGGATATTACCAATTGTCCGATCAAGTGATAATTTCACAACCTCAGTGCATGGGAGAAGCAGAGGCGGGAACGGCGGCGCGCTAAGGCGGGAAAAAACGTGCGTCGGCCGCCCAGGTAAGCCCCCGTATTCGGCTTACACCCCTTGGTCCATCCCGTCGCTACACGCCGCACCGGAGCCTAAGATGACTCTGTGCTATTATAATGGAAATATAAATGACGCATCACAAGGTACATGGGTCACATCATAAACATATAACCCATAATAATACCCAAAATAACAATATCACAGCTCCACCCGTAACAAACAACAACTACTATTTTGATTTTTACCCGTACAATTCGCCATATCAAATCAATAAAAACACAACACCTGAAAATAATTCATCAGAAAGTCTAAAAAATCAGCCACAAAAAGAATCAACTCAATTACATTTTCCTTCTATATATCATCCATTAGAATGGGTATCACATGATACTCAAAAGGAACTTAAAGAATGGATATCTCTAAAAACTAATATTGAAACAATATACTACATCTCAAGCTCGCTCTTACTTATTGTAGCAATTTTTGCGCTTTACGTGACAAGAAGACAAGTCCTTCATGCCCGAGATGAGCGTCTTGTAACAACTTATATAGAAATAACAAAAGGTTGGGACGCCTTAGACTGGCACAAACAGAACATCAATATGTTTTTAGGCAACAACGGGGTTTTAGAGTCTAAAGAAATACGAGACATTCAGGTAAGAGAATCTGCGGAGATTATATTATCTTTTTTAGAAGACGTCGGTCATCAATGTAGAAAAAAATATTTATCTATAAATGATGTTGCCGACATGATCGGAGACGGGATGGCTGGCTTTACCACCACTCTATTGCCATATATAGAATTTAAAAGACGACAAGTAATAAAGGTGCCAAATTTCACTAGCACCTCTTTTTACTCTAACACCTTGTGGCTACATGAAAGGATTGGCAAAACACGCCGATTTAGCATAAACGGCTATGGAGGGGGAAAGAAACTCAATAAACTTCTTAAAATAAAAAAACAGGCTCTTATATCAAAAACTCGGGCCCTTTGGGCGTGGCCCAGGGTAAGTGTCTCCTGGTTTCTCGAATTGCTCAGACGTGCGCGTCACAGATAGATTGCTGCCCGCGTGTCCAGAAAAGTTTTGAGTCAACTTGAGGGCCATTTTTACCTCACGTAGTTAGACCTGAAGGAATCGCATTCCTAAACGGCGCAAAAAGCAGGTTTGCGAGCGATTCGCATATTAGCATGACAGTTATCCGAGTCAATCCCATTTCACTGTAATTTTTTGTATTTATGCTTATAACCGACAGATTCTTGCCCTTTATAACCCGCAATCTATGGGTTTGTTGCATTATCTGGCTAGATTTTTGGCTTTGAGGGAATGGCTGCCATGCAATCCTGTCTTGCCAACCAAGCCTAGGGGACATTGAGCGCTAAGCAAAATATTTTGATAAGACGGATTTTATTTGTTAAATTTCGGTATGCCACGCCGCACAGCTCCAACTCGCCCGTCTGCCAGTCTTCCTGCGAATGCCGAGGAGGGTGCAGCGCGTGTCAGCGCGGCTCTGGTGGAGCTATTCGTCCGGGCGACGGCACGGGCGCGGATTGGCGTTTGATGCTGGAAAGCCCTCTACGCTAGGTCACTAGGCGTAGACACCGATCCCAGAGACCCCGTAGAGTGCTGCGCCCAGGCTTCTCAATCAAGGTGTATGTGAGCTGAGACCCGATCAGCAGCACACTAAGGTAAGTGACGACGAAAACGACGATCGACGTGCGGCTGGTATTAACAGTCGGGTTCGACGGCTCGTGCTCTTGAGGTGTATGTCCCTTAATCCCATATGGGTAGCCCGACACCTACAGTTAGTTAGTTATTACCCCCTGTTTGGGACAATATATAGATTGAATTAAGGCGAGTTGTATCCGGCCAACGCCACAGGTTACATCGGGGCAAAGGCTGCACAGTCTCTTTATTACGCAGGTGAACAGGCATCCAGGATTGGCTTGCCTTTCAACCGCTATGTCACGATCAATTTTGTATCAACCGTTGTTGAGCCTCGTAAAGCGACAGCCTGTTTTCAACAATTGCGCCTCGATCACTTCAATAAATGGGCGACGCCCGACCAAAGGTTGCGGCCCAGCTGTTGCGCCAACATGTGCTTTTGCTTTCGAAAATGTACGCGATTACGTGCCTTATCTCACGATGGAGCCAGGTGACCCGCACAATGTTCATGTTCACTGGGCTGTCCACGTACCGCCTGCACGCATGTTTGATTTTGGTAATCAGGTATGGAATTGGGTGCGGCTGACCGCCGGAGAAATAACGGGCGGCGCAGAAACAATCAAAATTACCGATATTCCCGATCTAAAAGCGCTGCGCGGCTATTTCGTAAAGGAGTCTAAGGTTGCGGCGCGCTTTGGCGGCATTCATCGACCCCAAGGAATCATCATCGGCCGCAGATCCGGCACGACCCGAAATATCGGCCCTACCGCGCGTCGGAATAGTGACAAAGCCAGAGGAATCCGACGGCGAATTCCTTCGTGCCAAGTAGCATTGCACCCGCCGCAGTGACGGCGAATTCATGGAGAATTGAGTGGACGACAAACTTAAGAGTGAGCTGGGTAACGGTGTGGGGAGTGACTCAGCGTCGTTGCCCTTTATTGAGTGCTTCACTCATTCGGATTATGAATTAAAATGCTTTTGATTGATGTCTTCGGAATATAAATGCGATGTCCGTCATGGACAATTGAGAGGCCGTCCGTAAA
>JAQGIF010000229.1 GCA_028291345.1 Rhodospirillales bacterium
TCGGCGCAATCCGCGCAATCTGGGCGTCGTCGAGACCAAAGCCGTAATCGATCCCGAGCGGCGCGGCGACTTCATCACGGAAGAACGCCGCGACGTCGCGCCCGTCGACCTTGCGCACCAGCTCGCCGAACAGTACGCCGGCCGTCATCGAGTGATAGGCCCCGCGCGTTCCGGGCGGCCACACGGGCGCCTGACGCTCGAGCGCATCGACCTGCACATCCCAATCCATCATCGACCCGGCTGGCGCATGTTCGGCATAGATTAGCCCGGCGAACCCGCCAAGCAGCTGTTCGACGGTGATGTTTTCCTTTCCCGCCTGGGCGAATTTGGGCCAATAACGCGCGACCGCCGCATTGAGATCGATCACGCCACGGTCGACCAGCCGAAGCACGCAAATTCCGGCCATCGCCTTGCCGACGGACATCATGCAGGTGATCGTATCCTGTTGCCATGGAGTTTGCGCAGCTGGGTCGGCAAGGCCGCCCCACAAATCCACGACTTTCTCGCCGTTTTTATAGATGCAGACCGCCGCCCCGATTTCGCCGCGTTCGCGAAAATTTGCATTGAACGCGTCCGCCACGCCTTGAAATTGCGGCTCGTAATGTCCGCTGATTGGCAGTCCAAAGTCGTTTTCCACCTCAGTCTCCGACGCCGGTTCCATGAGATGACTATAGGGATGATTTATGGTCAATCAATCAAAATATGATCAAATATACGCGCTTTCGTCTCGGTGCCGATTATCGGTAGGGCTCCAACGGCAAGGCCGTGGTCGATTTGATTTCCGACAATGCCACAATGGAATTCACTTCCTGCACGCCAGGCAAGCGAGATAGTTCCTCGAAGAAAAACCGTTCGTAGGCTTCAATATCTTCGATCACGACACGAAGCAGGAAGTCGACGGTGCCCATCAGGACATAACACTCTAGAACCTGAGGAAAGGCGCGGATCGCATCCGAGAATTCCGATAGGTTTGCGCGGCCGTGGGCCGATAATTTCACCTGAGCGAAAATCTGCGCGTTCAGCCCCATCCGCTTGCGGTCGAGCAGCGCCACTTGGCGGCGAATATAGCCCTCCTCTTTCAGATATTGAATCCGACGCCAGCAGACCGATTGCGATACGCCGGCCAGTTCGGCGATCTCCGCGCTGGACCGGCTTGCATCTTCCTGCAGGGCGGCCAGAATCTTGCGGTCGGCGATGCCCAAGCCAGTGGTAGCCATTATGCTAAAACTCCGCCTCTTTTGCATAGATTAATTAAATATAGGCGATTTTATATCATAGTCTGGTAAGATTTTTTGCACCTTCCGTGACAAACTCTCTTCTCCCATTGGAGGCTGTCATGGTTTTGTTTTCCCACCCGTCAAACGACGCTCACGAAGGCGTTCATGTCTTTCAGGACCACGAGAGCGGGCTTCGCGGCATCGTCGCGATCCATTCGACCCATCTGGGCCCTGCCGCCGGGGGCTGCAGGGTTTGGAACTATCGATCGGGGGAAGAAGCCCTGACCGACGCCTTACGGTTGTCACGGGGCATGAGTTACAAGAACGCCCTGGCAGGGCTAAATGCCGGCGGCGGCAAAGCCGTGATCCTCGCCCCACCCCACCGTTTCGATCGCCGCGAACTCTTTGAAGCTTTCGGCCGGGCCGTGGACAGCCTAGGCGGCCGCTATATCACTGCCGAAGACGTCGGATCGACGGTCCAGGACATGGAGTGCGTAGGCTCGCAAACCTCTCACGTCGCGGGGCTTCCGCCGGATCGACCAGCTTCGGCCGGCGGGCACCCTTCGCCGTGGACCGCGCTGGGCGTCTTTTTGGCGATCAAGTCCGCGGTCGAACATCGGTTCGGCCGGTCTCTCGATGGCGTCAGGGTCGCGATACAAGGGCTTGGCAATGTCGGCTTCAATCTTTGCCGGTCTCTGCACGATGCCGGTGCTGAACTGATCGTCTCGGACCTGTCGCGCGAGCGCATGCTCGCGGCGAAGACGGCGTTTCGTGCCCATACCGCGCCAGTCGATTCTATCCATCTGGCGGACTCGGACGTGTTCGCGCCATGCGCGATGGGCGGCATTCTCGACGCGCGGACGATCGCTGAACTCGCCGCAAAGGTGGTTTGCGGCGCCGCCAACAATCAACTTTCGGAAGCCGCCGATGGGGAGCGGCTGCGCGGCCGCGGCATCCTATATTGTCCGGACTATGTCGTGAATGCCGGTGGCATCATCAATGTCATGGCCGAACATGCTGGATTGGGTGCCGCCACGGCGGAAAATCAAGTCCGTCAAATTCCGCTGCGCCTGAGCGAAATATTCTTTCGCGCACAAGCCGAGGATAAACCGACCAATGAAGTCGCCGACTCCCTGGCCCGGGCGTTGATCGGCCGAGGCGAGCCAATCGGCTGATCTCGCCCCTTTCCTGGTTTGCACACGCCGAAGGCGTTCGATATCCTTACCCATTAAAATTCGGACTCGATGACGGGTCTTCCAATTTCCAGGAAACAGGATAAAATCCGATAAAGTGGAAGATATTAACGCCCCACCAATTGGCCCCCTCATCCATCGGCAGCGGCTCAGCCGCGGGCTGACGCTGGTGCAGCTTGCCGCGCTTTCGGGCGTCTCCAAGTCGATGCTGTCGCAGATCGAACGGGGTCAAGCCAATCCGACCTTCGCCGTACTTTGGAGCCTGACACGCGCGCTTAAGATCGAGCTGGCCGACCTGATCGAAGGCGGATCGCTTCCGTCCGAAGAGACGTCGATCGAAGTCGTCAGCGCCGCGCATACGCCTCAGATCACGAGCTCCGACGGCTCTTGCACCCTCCGGATCCTTAGCCCGCCGCGCCTCGCGGGCGAAGTGGAATGGTATGAGGTCGAAGTCACGGCGGCCGGAAGCCTCGACAGCACCGCGCATGCACCGAATGCAATCGAACATTTTACAGCGTTGACAGCCGGTTTCGAAGTCAACAGCGGAAATTCAACTCGCTCACTCAAGGCAGGCGAGACGGCGCGCTACCGCGCTGACCTTCCCCATCGCATTACCAATATTTCGAGCAAGCGCGCCAAGGGGCTGATGGTCGTTTTGTATCGGTAACGGGCTACCCCGGTTCCGTATATGGGAAATCCATTTTAGTGCTTGCATGATTTCCAGTATCATGGAATCTCCTGCTTCGAAGAAGCGGGGGGTTAACATGACTGCACATCTACTCGATCATCTGAAAGCGGTGCTGAGCGAGATCGACGCCGAGGGTCTCTATAAGCGCGAGCGGCTGATCGCCGGGCCACAGGGCGCGCGGATCGATCTCGCGACCGAGCGGGGACGACGCACCGTCGTCAATCTCTGCTCCAATAACTATCTCGGCCTTGCCGATCATCCCGAGATCGTCGCGGCCGCGAAAACCGCCCTCGATGAATTCGGTTTCGGCTGTGCGTCGGTCCGCTTTATTTGCGGCACACAGACCATCCACCGCGCGTTGGAACATGCGACCGCGCGCTACCTCGGCAAGGATGATGCGATCCTGTTCGCCGCCTGTTTCGACGCCAATGGCGGCGTATTCGAGCCGCTGCTCGACGAACAGGACGCGATCATCTCCGACACCCTGAACCACGCCTCGATCATCGACGGCGTTCGCCTCAGCAAGGCGCGGCGTCTCCGGTTCGCCAACGGGGATATGAATGAGTTGGAAGACCGGCTGAAAGAAGCGAATTCGGCCGGATGCCGCTTCAAACTTATCGCCACCGACGGCGTGTTCTCGATGGACGGCTACGTCGCTGACCTGCCGGCGATCTGTGACCTTGCCGACCGTTACGGCGCCCTGGTGATGGTGGACGACTGCCATGCCACAGGGCATCTCGGACCCTCTGGGCGCGGCACCCCGGCTCTGACCGGCGTCGATCAACGCGTCGAGATCGTAACCGGCACGTTCGGGAAAAGCCTGGGAGGCGGGATGGGCGGATTCGTGGCGGCATCGCAACCGATCGTCGACCTGCTGCGGCAACGCGCCAGACCCTATCTGTTTTCCAACAGCCTCGCTCCCGCCGTCGCCGGCGGTTCCCTGAAGGCGCTCGAAATCGCTGAAAAGGCCGACGATCGCCGGCAGCGACTGGCCGCGCACACGAAGCGTTTCCGTTCGGCGTTGAGCGAGGCCGGGTTTGAACTGCTCCCCGGAACGACCCCGATCATTCCGGTGATGCTGCACGATGCGCGGCTTGCGCAGGACATGGCCAAGGAACTCGACGGCCGGGGCGTCTATGTCGCGGGTTTTTTCTTCCCGGTCGTCCCCAAGGGCCGAGCCCGCATCCGCACGCAAATGTCGGCTGGCCTGACCGACCAGGATCTGGATTTCGCGATCGACGCGTTCAAGAGCGCAGGCCGTGCGCTCGGTGTCGTCTGACCATCACTGAAAGGGACATCTCCATGAAAGCGCTCGTGAAAGCCGAACCCGCACCCGGCCTTTGGCTTCGGCATGAACCGGTCCCGGTGATTGCCTCGGATGAGGTTCTGATCAAGGTGAACAAGACAGGCATCTGCGGCACCGACATCCATATCTTCAATTGGGATGATTGGGCCCAGGCCAATGTTCCCGTGCCAATGGTGGTCGGCCATGAATATGCCGGCGAGATTGTCGAAATCGGCTCGGCCGTGCATGGCCTGTCGCTCGGGCAGCGTGTATCCGGCGAGGGCCATGTCATCGGTCGGCAAAGCCGTGCGGCGCGAGGCGGCCGCTTCCACCTCGATCCCGACGTCCGCGGCATTGGGGTGAATATGCCCGGCGCCTTCGCCGAATTCGTCAAGGTGCCGGCATTCAACGTGATCCCATTGCCCGACGATATAGATGACGAAATCGGCGCCATTCTCGATCCGCTCGGCAATGCCGTCCATACAGCGCTGTCTTTCGATCTGGTGGGTGAAGACGTGCTGATCGTCGGAGCCGGACCGATCGGCATCATGGCCGCGATGGTGGCTCGCCATGTTGGTGCCAGGCATGTCGTGCTTACGGATATCAATGCCTCCCGCCTCGCGCTGGCCAGCAGGCTAACGGACGTCGTGCCAATCGATGTATCGCAGGAAAATCTGACATCGGTCCGGCAGCGGCTCGGCATGAAGGAAGGCTTCGATGTTGCGCTGGAGATGAGCGGCGCACCCGCAGCCTTCGACCAGATGGTCGACAACCTCGTCATGGGCGGTAAGATCGCAATGCTCGGAATTCCGGGACGGCCGACCAATGTCGACTGGAACAAGGTGGTGTTCAAGATGCTGACAATCAAAGGCATTTATGGCCGCGAGATGTTCGAAACCTGGTACAAGATGCTATCAATGCTGCAAAGCGGGCTAAATGTACGTGGCATCATCACCCACCGCTTTGACGCCGGCGACTTCGCGCTCGGTTTCGATGCAATGCGACGCGGCGAATCCGGGAAAATCGTTCTCGATTGGACACTGCAGCCGGACTGACGCGATTGCCTATTATGCTCGATCCCGCAACCCGCGACCTCCTTGAGGGCGCCCTCAGGCCGTCCGGCGCAAACCAGACCGCCGAAGGCGTTCGCGCGACGAACAGCCGGATCAGCGCGTTGCTGGCCGGCCCGCTCGAGGCAGTCGCCACCATTGCCGAACTGACCGTCATCTCGGCGGACCGGACGCCAGTGCCTGTGCGCATCTATCGTCCGGCCAGCCCGCTTCCGATGCCGGTGATCGTTTATTGCCACGGCGGCGGGTGGGTCGCCGGCGATCCGGACAGCTACGACGCATTCATACGCGCATTGGCCAATGCCTGCGGCGCAGTGATCATCTTCGTGGACTATCGGCTTGCGCCGGAAAATATCTATCCGGCGGCGCTCGACGATAGCCTGGCCGTCCTTGAATGGACATTCGCCCATGCGAAGGACATTGGCGGCGACGCCACCCGGATTGCAATCGTGGGTGACATCGCGGGCGGCAATCTGGCGGCCGTAGCAGCCTCGATGTTTCGCAATCAGCCGGATCAGCCGGTCGCCCAACTTCTGCTCTACCCGGTTCTGGACGCGACTATGTCGAGCCAGTCGTATGACGAGCTTGCTACCGGCTATTTTCTGACCAGAGCAGGCATGACATGGTTTTGGGACAATTACCTGGGCGGCCGTTCACTGGATCGCCGCGACCCGCGTATATCCCCACTCTTCACGCGTGACTTGGTCGGTTTGCCGCCGGCGCTGGTGCTAGCCTGCGGTTACGATCCGCTTCGCGATGAAGGCTTTGCCTATGTGAATAGGTTGAGAACGGCAGGCGTGCCGGTTAATCATCTGGATTATCCCAACGCTATTCATGGCTTTTTGCGTTTTCGCGCGCCTCTCGAGACAGCGCGTCTTGCCGCCCTTGCCGTCGGACGCTTCGCACGTCAGGTCTTCGATCCAAATCAGGCAGATACCATGACGGATAATGGATCTCCAGGTGCATGCCATCGTCGAGCGATCGAAGGATCTTAGGCCCCAGACGACAGCTTTGACCAACACTTTACGGTTGTCTGCCGCATCGACCACCGGGTAAACCTCGAATCCTTCGCGCCAGAACGTCGAGCGTCGGAAAGATCAGGCAAACTTCGGTCCATAGCGCGACCATGATCAACTTCTTGCGGCCGGTTGCCTTGACCGCGGCAACGAACTCGACATTCTCCCAGGCATTGACCGAGGTGCGGTCGATCGGCGTGATACCTGGCAGGATATCCGTCAGCTGGTGAATCGTCAGCTTGTTGAGGCCGGTTTCCACATTCACCGACGAGAGCACGATTGGCAGGCCGTAAAGCTTGGCGGCCTCGGCGACGACATTCGAAACGAGCTCGCGGCGCTCCATCGATACGATGGAGGCCACCTGGAAAGCCCGGAAATCGATAATAACCAGTGCGGCATTCTGGGCGTGAGCATCTGGTCTGCGATCGGATCGCGAATTACAGCAGGTGAAGTCATGGCGTTGGTCCTTGGACTAGGGTGATCGAGCGTGTCGCTTTTAGGGGACGGCAACGGCATCGACATAATGTGTCAGTGGGTCCGGAGCGGCTCTGGGTCGGCAGGGGAGCGGCGGTGAGTAGGACCAGCGACGCCAGTCCTCCGTCCGAACACAAGGGCTCCACCCAGTGATTACTTTAGGAACTCCGTGACAGCCGCAATCGTGGCAGCAGGCTGTTCTTCGAGCAGCCAATGGCCGCTATGCGGAATGACGACGCCCTGAACGTTGGTCGCGGCAGCATGGGCGACCGTCGCCATCGTCGTTCCGAACGACCTGTCGCCACCAACGGCCAGCACCGGCATCGCGAGGGGCCCTCCCGCCAGGAAAGCATGATTGTCGATCACGTCCTGATCGAAGGCGGCGAACTGGGCGAACCCGGAATGCATCCCGCCGGGCCGGGCGTAGAGCGCTGCATAATGTTGCCGAGAGGCCTCGTCGAAGCTTTTGGGATCGGCCGAAAACTCGTTCCAGAAGCGGTCGAGATAGATGCGCTCCCGCCCCTTCACGAGCCGCTCCATATCCGGGCCCCCGAAGCGGAAATGCCAGAGAAGAGGGCTTTTGAGAATCTCGTCCCACGGACCGACACCGGGTAGCGGGGCCTCCATCAGCACCAGCTTGGAGACCCGATCGCGATGCTCGGCGGTAAAAGCGTAGGCAACCATGTTGCCGATGTCGTGGCCGACCACCTCGACCGGGCCCACATTAAGCGCGTCAAGCACGCCGGCGATATCCCCGCCTTCGGTTTTCTTGTCATAGCCGGACGCCGGATGGTCGGAGAGACCCATGCCGCGCAGGTCAGGCACGATGACCAGATGGTCGCGCGCCAGGGTTGCCGCGAGCGGCGCCCACATATCCCCGCTTTCGCCGAAGCCGTGCAGCAGCACAATGGCGGGACCATGCCCGCCGACGCGGACGAACAGCTTCGTCCCGTTGGTCGCGATCGTCTCGCTCTTGAAGGTTTCGGGGAAGGGCTGAACTTGCGCCAGTGAGGGCATCGCAAGGAGCAGCGCTCCCGTTGCGACAGACGCGGCGGTGGTAAACATTCGCATAGGGTTACACTCCTGGTTGGTTGAGACCCTTTCGAGTTGCCCAACCATCAGTCAATTTATTGATTGTGTAAACTTATTTATTGATCAAGTGATCAATTTTATATAGCATGTGATTCGTGATCAATAGCCGGGGCAGCATCTAGGTGAAAAAGCCCAAGACCCAGCGCCATGTCGGCGATGACGGAGAAGGCTCGGCCCGCGAAAGCATCCTGAAAGCAGCCGAAGCGGTGTTCGCGGAGAACGGCTTCGACGGTGCGTCCTTGCGGCAAGTCGCTGCAAGAGCCGACGTTCCCGTCGCGCTGGTCAGCTATCATTTCCAGGGCAAGCTTGGCCTTTATCGCGAAGTCTTTCGGGCGCGAAACCCGAGTACCGGCGCTCAGCGCAGCGCGGGCCTCGCGTTGGCGCGGATGGAGGATGATCCGGACCGTCGGTTGGAAATGATCCTGAAGGCGGTGCTCATACCGATGCTGTCGCTCCGCAATGTGGAAGGCAACCAGTACGGCGTCCTGCTTGCGCGCGAAGCCAATGACCCCAAAAACCGGGAACGCGGCATCATCGAGGAAATATTCGATCCGGTCGCCACCGCGACGATCGGTCTGCTGAGAACGACGCTAGCCGGCCGTAGCGAGGCGCAAATCGTATGGGCGTTTCAGATGGTGATCGGCACGATGCTCTATCTCATGGCGGACTCCGGGCGCAGCGTCCATCTAAGCGACGGTGCGTGTGATCCCACTGATGTCGATGCGACGATACGTGCGATCCTGCCGCTCTTCATCAGCGGTATCCGTGGCGGATGATAGCAAGGCTATTTCGGGCGGAGGTTTAGCCGAAATCTACAGCGGGTGATCAACCCGAACAAATGACCAGTTCCGGACATCGCCGGACTACCCAGCTACGCTACTCGCCCGGTTGGAGCGGCGCATCCGTGCCAGCATCTAGCCCACCGATAGCACCCTCACGCCTACGCTATTTTTGAAACGTGGCACGCACATAGAGCG
Organism: Rhodospirillales bacterium; assembly: GCA_028291345.1. Lineage (GTDB taxonomy): Bacteria > Pseudomonadota > Alphaproteobacteria > BOG-932 > Roseiterribacteraceae > BOG-932. The sequence goes on from JAQGIF010000229.1 coordinate 9,013, forward strand.
GCGGGCCGCCGTGACAAGCGCCGCAATCACCGAGTGCGCCCGCCAGATCGCCGAGCGTCTCGTATTCCTCCAGCCGAAGGAAAAGAACACTGGTGTCGGCGAAGACGGCCGTGACTGTGGCTGTGACGCGCTTTGCGGCACGTGATTTGCCGATCCTCTCGCTGCGGCCATAGCGCTCTTCTGAAAGGCTGGGCCGGACGTCATTGACAATGAGCATGAATTCCTCCGGTGAACGAGATGGGATGCTTGACCTAGTGTTGCCTCGCCCTTGCGCATCCGTCTCGTTCCAAAAGAACCACCGACGATCAGTTTATACGATTAAATTCGCTGTTAGGATTTGCTGCAACTCTCGATGGAGAACCGCAGTACTTCATCTCGATTGATCCACTAAGCGCGGCAATGCCGATCTTTGAAGTTGCGCGGCTATAGTCATTGCCGGGCAAACTAAAAACTAATTTAAACGAGAGCTTATCCCATCCGACGCGTCCTCACGCATCGCGCCAGGGCTGGATCGAAATGAGCCTGAGCGCTTTTTGCTTGAGCCCGCACTTGCCCTGACCCGACGCGGGTTCAGCCCTCCTGCCGGACAGGCGACCTTAGGCTCCATCGGCGACTCCGCGCCCGACACCCGGGGGCCGATGTCTCATGCAACGTGCCGAACTCCGTCTGACCGAACGAGAAGACCGTGCCGTTCGCACCCTGGCGGAGAGCGACTACCTGCCTGGCGCAGCGGACGAGAGCCGCCTTGGCGCGCTAGGATTCCGTTGGGCAGGCGAAAATGTGTTCGAGGCGCCGATTTGCGCAAGCGTTCCCGCCCTGGTCGAACTCGGCCCGTAGAACGAACCCGCTACGCGGGAGCGGCAGGCCGGCACGCTGACTCCCTAACACCCTGGCTTGAGCTTGTGGATTGCCGGGATCCGGCAGCACCCTGAGCATGGAGGCTCCCTTTCACCTGGAGGAGCCGACCATGAACACGCCCTATATTGCCACTGCTGGTAGTGCGCTGCGCCACCGTCTGGTTGAGGACATGACCTTGCGCGGGTTTGGCGAGAAGACCCAGCACGACTACATACGCATTGTCTCACGCTTTGCCGCCTTTCTGGGGCGATCACCGGCGAGCGCGAGCGCCGAGGATATTCGTCGGTTTCAGCTGGAGCAGCGCGAGGCAGGCATGCATCCGCCCGCGATGAGCAGCCATGTCGCGGGGCTGCGTTTCTTCTTCACCACCACGCCCGATCGCCCGGATTTGTCTCGCAGGCCGGCTTTGCGAGCTAGCCGTGATCACTGGACATCCCGTCACCACATTTTCAAATTATCTGGACAGCGGCCGGCTGCCGATGATATATGCATATATTGCTTACTTATTGGACGTTTCCGTTTTGGAGGCGGAGGACATCCTCAAGGTTGATCGGCTGGCTCTCTCAGGCGGAGCGGAATCGTGCATATCCCGGTAATCGACATAGCGCCTTTCCGTACGTCCGATCTGGCTGCCAAGCTGGAGGTCGCGCGGCAGTGGCGCGAGGCATTGGACATGATCGGTTTCGTGATCGTCGCCGGGCACGGCCTGCCGAACGATATCTCCGACGATATCTACAATGCGGCGCGGTCGTTCTTCGCGCAGAGCCTGGACGCGAAGATGGCGTCGCGTCAGGCGCAATCCGACGGATTGGTCCGGGGCTATGTGCCGCCCTTGACGGAGAATGTCGGCAAGACGATGGGATTGGTTGCGCCGGCCGATATCTGCGAATCATTTATCGTGCCGAACCTGCTACATGACGACCTATGGCGAAGCGGCGGGTCGGCGCCCTGGCCGACGAGCCCTCCAGCTTTCCGTGACTCGGTCGAACGCTATGTCGGCGCAGCTTACGCGCTCGGCCGGACGCTGATGCGGATCAGCGCACTGGCCCTGGACCTGCCGGAGGATTATTTCGAGGCGCATTACCAAAATATGTCGCACACGCTGCGCCTGGTCGAATATCCCGACCAGCCCGAGGAACCGTTGCCCGGTCAGTTGCGCAACGGTCCGCATACGGATTTTGGCGGCTTTACGATTCTGAAGCAGGACAATGCCCCCGGCGGACTGCAAGTCCAGCAGCCCGACGGAACCTGGGTCGACGTCCCCCCAATCCCCAGCACGCTGACGATCAATACCGGAGATCTCATTCAGCGTTGGACCAACGATCGTTGGCGTTCCAACATCCATCGCGTCGTGAACCCACCCCGTGCCTTGACCGGTTCAGCCCGTCGGCTGTCGATTGTGTTCTTCACGTCGCCTGACGACGGCACGGAGATAGCATGCCTGCCCTCATGCGCCACGCCGCCAAATCCCCCGAAATATCCGCCGATTTCGGCAAAGGCGCACACCTTGGCCAAGGTGTCCCAAACCTATAGCGACCGGCCCACAGCCTAGCCCACGCGGTAAGGCGGCAGTGGCGGCGGGGCGCCACGCATTTTCCCGGGGTTGAGCAACCCGAACGGGTCGGCGGCGCGTTTGAACGCGCTTTGCTTTAAATCCGTTTGCTTCGTGCCGCCATCCTCCAGGATGAAGGTATGCGGATTGGCGACCGCGCTGCCCCGCGCCTCAAAGATCCCGATAATCTCGGCCAACCGCTCGGCCGTCGTGTAGCGCACAAGCGGCAAGCCCCGGCAAACGACGCGCCCGTTCGCGCGCACGAACTCCAGATGCATGAATATTTCGCCCGCCAGTTCGCGGCACAGCGCAACCACAAGGTCGAGGCCGCCCGCCTCTGGAAAGGCTGTCTGCAGATAGGTCATATCGCGGTCGACCTTGAGCATTTGCAGTGTCGTGTGATTCCAGGTGAACTCATAAATCGGCGTCGCCCGCGCCGCTGACGCTTCGGATGGACTGACACAGTAGATCAGTTCGCCGCCATGGGCTGCGACGAGGTCCCGGAACGGCTCGAGCGATGTGCCCGCGATCATCATCAGGCCCACTGATGCGTCGGGCGGGACAGCGAAAGGCAGCGTCCGCATCCGGCCCGGAATTGGGGCGGCGACAGCGGTGATCAGCTTTTTCGCGATGCCGTCGGCTTCGCCCAGCGTCTGGCAGAATTCGGCAAGCCGCCTGAAATTGCCGAAGGCGACGCCGACTTCAATCCAGTTCTGGGCCGGCGCCAAGGTCATTTCGATCTCGGTGATGATGCCGTTGGTCCCGTAAGCGTGATGAACCTGATTGACCGCATCCCCGCGCAATTCGATCACGCGCGGCTCGGTTTCCAGGGTTACGACCCGCAACCCCAATATTGTACCGCGTTGGCTGAGCATGCCGAAATTGATAGAACCGACGCCGCCTGATCCTCCGGCGACGAACCCACCGATCGTGGCAGTGCGAACCGTCGAGGGGAACATGCGCAACTCCCATCCCCGAGACCGTGCGACGTCATCGATATCCCGTAGTTTGGCCCCAGCGCCGACACGAATGATTCCGTCGATCACCGGTCCAACCGTGTCCAGCGCGATCATGTCGAGGATAAGGCCGCCTTGGAGCGGCACCGCCTGCCCGTAATTGCCCGTGCCCGCGCCGCGCACCGTCAGAGGCATACCGTGCCGGGCACAAAGAGCGGCGATGCGAAGAACATCGGCCTCCGTTCGAGGTGTCGCAACCGCGTCTCCCCGGCATTCCTCCAATTGCTGCTTAAGAATCGGGCTGTACCAGAAGAAATCTCGCGATTTCTGCTTTACGATATTGGGCGCGGTCTCGACTGGGATATCGCCAAACGCGGCGAGGAAGGCATCGAAAGCACCCACATCCAAATTGCCCTGGATCATCTTCAATACTTGCCCCAAAAAACGCGCATGCGATCGCCGATGCAAGGCGCGTGCCGCCTGAAAGATCGCCGAATACGCCGATCATCCGTTAAATTGGAGTTGCTCCTGCTCATTAAGTAAGCATATTATGCGTAATATCTGAGCGCGACCGGTGCGCTGCGCATCGATATACTGGACGATCGAGCTGACGCGGCATGGCACAGTCTTTGCACGATATCGCGGAAAACCGACCTCTCAAGGATGAGTGTGTAACGATGGCCGAGGACAAACTGCCGCCCCGGAAGTTATGGGTCGATATGACGACCGACGATTTCCAGAAACTGGACATCGAACGTACGATCGCGGTTCTGCCCGTCGCCGCGATCGAACAGCATGGGCCGCATCTGCCGGTCTTCGTCGACAGCTGCGTCGCACAAGGAATTATCGACCAAACCTTGGCGAGGCTGCCAGACGACCTGCCCGTCACGTTCCTGCCACTCATGCCGATTGGTAAATCAAACGAGCATATGGGCTTTCCTGGCACGCTGACCCTGTCGGCGGAAACACTGATCCGGCTTTGGACGGAAATCGGCGAAAGCGTCGCGCGCACCGGGATTCGGAAGCTGGTCTTGTTCAACAGCCATGGCGGGCAGACGCAGATCATGGACGTCGTCGCGCGCGACCTCAGGGTCCGGCTGAAAATGTTTGTGGTCACCGTCAGCTACTGGGGCGTCGGCAAGCCGCCAGGCCTATTTCCCGAACAGGAAAACCGGCACGGGATTCACGGCGGATCGGGCGAAACCTCGATCATGCTGTATCTGCGGCCCGACCTAGTGCGCGACGCGGAACGGCGGAATTTCGTCCCGGCCTCGATCGCGATGGAGGCCGACTATCGCCACCTCAAACCCGAAGGGTCGGCCGTCGGATTCGGCTGGCAGACCCAGGATCTGAACCCTGCCGGGGCTTGCGGGAACGCGTTGGACGCCGATGCGGAACGGGGCGAACAGATCGTCCGACATGCCGCGTCCGGCTTTATCGATCTGTTGCGCGAAGTCGACCGCTATCCGTTGAGCGCGCTGGTCGACCGGCCGGCCTCGCCCGCCTGATGCTGAGTACGCCCCGCGCGCGCAACGGCATGGTCACGTCGCCGCATCATCTTGCCAGCCAGGCCGGATTGCAGGTTTTGCGCGATGGCGGGACGGCGATCGAAGCGGCTGTCGCGACCGCCGCAACCCTGGCCGTGGTCTATCCGCATATGACAGGCATCGGCGGCGACGGCTTCTGGCTGGTGGCAACGCCGGGCGCGGACCCGGTTGCGATCGATGCCTGCGGCGCGACCGGCGCGGCGGTCGATCCGGCGCTCTATCGCGGCCACGGACTGACCGCGATTCCCCAGCGCGGACCTTTGGCGGCCAACAGCGTCGCCGGAACCGTCTCAGGCTGGGACGCCGCCCTCAAAATCAGTGCCGAATGGCAGGCGCCGCTGCCGCTGTCGCGCATATTGCGCGACGCGATCGGCTATGCCGAAGACGGCTTCGCCGTGACCGCGAGCCAGAGTGAGCTTACATCCGCCAAACACAAGGAACTTTCGGTGGTTTCCGGTTTCGCCGATGTCTTCCTGACGGATGGCCGGGCGCCGCTCGAAGGCGAGATCATGCGCCTGCCCGCGCTCGGCAAAACGCTTCGCCGTTTGACTGAGGACGGGCTGGACGGTTTCTATCGCGGCGCGCTGGGCCGCGCGATAGCTGCCGAACTGCAACGGAGCGGTTCGCCGATCTCCGCGGATGATCTGGCAGGGCATCATGCCCCGGTGCAGCCGCCATTGACGGCCGAAGCGATGGGCGCACGCCTGTTCAATATGCCGCCGCCGACGCAAGGCCTCGCCTCGCTTATGATCTTGGCGCTGTTCGACCGGCTGGATGTCAAGACGCCCGATGGCTTCGATCATATCCACGGGCTGGTCGAGGCCACCAAACAGGCCTTCATCGTCCGCGATCGCGAAGTCTGCGACCCCGCTTACATGACGAGCGACGCCGCCGGGTTCCTGGCAAATGACGTGCTCGACGCCCTGGCGGGCAAGATCGACCAGCAGGCCGCGTTGCCGTGGCCGAGACCGCCGTCCGGTGGCGACACGGTTTGGCTCGGAGTCGTGGATGGCGAGGGCCGCTCAGTCAGTATGATCCAGAGCATCTTCTTTGAATTCGGATCGGGCATCGTCCTGCCAGAGACTGGGATCACCTGGCAAAATCGCGGCTGCTCGTTTCCGCTGACCGAAAACGGGCACAACCGCCTGAGGCCGCGCGCCAAGCCGTTTCATACGCTCAATCCCGCCATGGCGCTGTTCGCGGATGGCCGGTCGATGGTCTATGGGACGATGGGCGGCGAAGGCCAGCCGCAGACCCAGGCGGCGATTTTCTCGCGCTATGCCCGTTTCGGCGCAAAATTGCAGGAAGCGGTGACCGCTCCGCGCTGGCTGCTCGGCCGCACCTGGGGCGAGGCCAGCACTACGTTGAAACTGGAAAGCAGGATCGATCCCGAAACCGTCGCCGCGCTGCGCCGGGCGGGTCATGATGTCGAGCTGATGCCAGCATTCACCAGCACTATGGGCCATGCCGGGGCCATCGTTCGTCATCCCAGCGGCATCCTCGAGGGCGCCACCGATCCGAGAAGCGACGGCGCGGTCGCCGCCTGGTGAGCGCGTTCCCGCCCTAAAGCAGCCTGACAGGAAAGTAGGCAGAGTCTGCTTACTTGATGACCCTCGACCAGGCAGCATTATTCCTGTTATCGATCATTTTTTAGGCATATTCTGCTTACTTACGGAGGAACTGCATATGATCGAACCGAGCAGGCAAGCTTTCGCGAGGATGAATGTCAGCCCAACCCCACGATCTTCGCTGGCATGACCCTTGCATAGCCTGCCACGGCGACAGCCCGCGAAAACGGCAGGTCAAACCTATCGCTAAACATGAGCAATAACGATGAATATTGAGAGACGCCCGCCTATGACGACCAGTGAGGTCGCGGCTTATGTGGATGCCACGGGCATCGTTCTGAACCTCGATCTGCCGCCGGAATATCGCGCGGGCGTCGTCGCCAACCTGGAGCGGCTGTTTCAGCTGGGCGACGAGGTCATGAGCTTTCCGCTGCCGGACGACACCGAAGTGGCGCCGGTATTCCGGCCATGAACAGCCTGGCCGATTTCGACGCCAAGACCATAGCGGCGGGTATTCGCGCCCGCGAGTTCACCGCCCGAGAGATTGCCGGCGCCTGCCTCGATCGTATCGCCGAGCGCGACGGTGATTTGAATTGCTTCACCACCGTAACGCACGACCGCGCGCTGGCGACCGCAGACGGTATCGATGCGGCGATCGCGACCGGTCGGGATCCCGGTCCGCTGGCGGGCGTGCCCTACGCCGTGAAAAACCTGTTCGACATTGCGGGTTATGCCACCTGCGCGGGTTCGAAAATCCACAAGGACGCCGTCCCGGCCTTAGCGGACGCCGGCCTTTTGCAGCGCATGAATGATGCCGGGGCCGTGCTGGTCGGCGCGCTGAACATGGATGAGTATGCCTATGGCTTCACGACCGAGAACGCGCATTTCGGCGCGACCCGCAATCCCCATGATATGACCCGTGTGTCGGGCGGATCGTCAGGCGGCTCAGCGGCCGCGGTCGCAGGCGGGCTGGTTCCTCTGTCGCTGGGCTCGGACACCAACGGCTCGATCCGCGTCCCTGCCGCATTTTGCGGTGTCTTCGGTCTGAAGCCGACATTCGGCAGATTATCCCGCGCCGGTGTTTTCGCCTTCGTTAACAGCCTGGACCATACCGGCGCGTTCGCGCGAAGCGCCGCCGATCTCGCGGCGGCATACGACATATTGCAGGGCATCGACCCTCCCGACAGGGCGCAAGCCAACCGGCCCTATGAGGCGACCCAATCGGGGCTGCGCGACGGCACGGACGGGCTGCGCATCGGCGTCCTGGACGGCTGGTTCCGCGCGGGCGCCACCGCCGATGCGCTGGAAGCCGTCGACCGCGTGAGTGGATTTCTGGGCGCAACACCGGTGACGATCTCTGGCGCCGATGTCGCCCGCGCCGCCGCCTTCTGCATTTCGGCCGCCGAGGGAGCGAATAATCATCTGAGCGACCTCAGGAAGCGGCCCCAGGATTTCGATCCGGCCACCCGCGACCGGCTTTTGGCGGGCGCACTGGTTCCTGCGGCTGTCATCCTGCAGGCACAGCGCTTTCGCAGCTGGTTTCGCGACCGGGTCGCCGAGATTTTCACCCGTTATGACGTCCTGATCGCGCCCGCGACACCTTTCTCCGCGCCATTGATCGGCGAGGAAACGGTTATGATCGGCGATCAACGCGTTCTCGCCCGGGCGAATATCGGCATCTACACCCAGCCGATCAGCTTCATTGGGCTGCCGGTTCTGACCGCGCCGATCCACCGGCCCGGCAAGATGCCGCTCGGCGTCCAGATCATCGCCGCGCCATGGGCCGAAGCCGTGACCTTCAAGGTCGCCGCCGCTCTGGAGGACGCCGGCATCGCCTGCGCACCGATCGCGGGAGTACAGGCATGATTATCGACGACCCTGCGACGTTGGCCGAAGTGACCGCCGCGTTCCACGCCTATGAGGCCGCACTGATGGCCAATGACATCGTCGTTCTCGACGGGCTGTTTTGGGAATCGCCGCTGGCATTGCGATACGGAGTTGGGGAGAGGCTGTACGGCACCGCGGAAATACAGGCCTTTCGCAAAGCACGGCCGGGTGGATCGCCGCAGCGCCGGATCGTCCGCAAGTCCATTACGACGTTCGGTAAGGATTTCGCGACCGCCAACATCGAATTTATCCGCGAGGGCGGCGTAGCTACCGGCCGGCAGAGCCAGTGCTGGGTACGGCTGCCCGAAGGCTGGCGGATCACGGCGGCCCATATCTCTGTGCAGAGGGAATTCTCTTGAAAGGATGGCCATGACGTTCAATCCACCACCCGGCATCCCGCTCGGATCGGGCGAGCTCAATCAGTGGCGCGTATCCGACAGCGCGGTGGATTTGATCAGGCCGCATGGAGCGGAAAGCCCGGTCACCTTCCCCGCTCAGCCGCAAGAACTGCGGGTCGATCTGAGGCGCACGGCGCTGATCGTCATCGATATGCAGAACGATTTCTGCACGCCGGGCGGATGGCTGCATCATATCGGGGTGGATGTCACGCCGACCCGCGCACCGGTGATCCCGTTGAATCGGCTGATGCCGGAACTGCGCGCCGCGGGCACACGGATCGTCTGGGTCAATTGGGGCAACCGGCCCGACCGGCTGAATCTCAGCCCATCGGTTCTGCACGTCTACAAGCCGACCGGCCAGGGAGTCGGCCTGGGCGACCCAGCCCCCCTGACCGGCGCCCCGGTGCTGGAGAAGGAGAGCTGGGGTGCGGCGATCATAGACGATCTGCATCCCGCGCCCGAGGACATCCATGTCGACAAGTTCCGCATGAGCGGATTCTGGGATAGCCCACTGGATAGCATCCTGCGCAATCTCGGCGTCACGACCCTGCTGTTCGCCGGGGTGAATGTCGACCAATGCCTTCTTTGCACCCTGCAGGACGCCAATTTCCTTGGTTATGACTGCGTGCTGGTCGAAGATTGCGCCGCCACAACGTCCCCACAATTCTGCACCGACGCCACGATTTACAACGTCAAGCAATGCTTCGGCTTCATTGCGCGGGCACCGGATATCATCGATGGCCTCCGCAATGCGGCAGCACCGGCATGATCGCGAAACAGCCGCGCCAATATCAGGCGTTCAAGATTTCGCCGGGCGACACAAACCGGCTGGCCCTGGTGTTCGATCCGATCGGGGACAAAGCCGGTTTCGTCTTCGCGATCGAGATATTCGATATTGGCGGGCAAACGCCGCCGAACGAGCATCGGCTGGGACATGAGATGTTCTTCGTCCTGCGCGGCCAGGGCGTTGCCCATTCGAACGGGAAGTCCGTCGCGCTCAGCCCCGGCGACAGCCTGTTCCTGCCACCGGGCACGCCCCACGAAATCGAAAACATCGGAACCGGCCGGCTCTATTGCCTGACCTTCATGGCGCCCGACGATTCCTTTGCTGCGCTGATTCGCGGCGGCGAGCCCGTTGCCTTGGACGCGGAAGACATAGCGGTTATCCAGGGCTTCAATCCCGGCGAATCGGGGGTCGGGTGATGGCGCTCTATCCGGAATCGGGCGGCGCGCTGGGCGGTGTCGCGGTAAGACCGATAGGCGCAGTCAAACCGCTCATCAGAATTGGGGGTGTCACCAAGACCTATTCGACCGGCATGCTGGCGGTTGCCAAGACCAATCTCGATATCGGCCGCGGCGAGTTCATAAGCCTGCTCGGCCCATCCGGATGCGGCAAGTCGACTCTGCTGAGGTTGGTCGCAGGGCTGGCCGAACCCAGCAGCGGCACGATCGAGTGGCCGACATCGGACTATGACGCCACGGGCCGGCCGATGCCCAAGCTGGGCTTCGTCTTTCAGGAGCCCACCTTGATGCCCTGGGCCACCGTCTTCGACAATATCTATCTGCCGCTGCGCCTGAGCCGGATTCGCCGTAACGCGGCAACGGATCGCATCCGCGCCGCCCTGGCCAGCGTCGGTTTGGAACGGTTCGCCGACGCCTATCCCCGCCAGCTTTCGGGCGGCATGAAGATGCGCGTGTCGATCGCCCGTGCCCTGGTGACCGAGCCGGCCATATTGCTGATGGACGAACCCTTCGCCGCCTTAGACGAGATCACCCGGTTTCGCCTGAATGACGATCTGCTGAAACTATTCCAGGCCTACGAGCTGACCGTGATCTTCGTCACGCACAGCGTTTTCGAATCGGTCTATCTGTCGAACCGCGTCCTGGTGATGAGCGCCCGGCCCGGCCGTGTGATCGCCGATCTGCCGATCGCCGCCCCCTATCCCCGGGGAGACGATTTCCGCACGTCCCAGCCCTATAGCGAGATGTGCCGCGTCGCCTCCGCCGAACTTCATCGCGCGATGGGCGACGCGAATGAGGAGCACTGAGATGACTTCGCGAACGACACGCACAGTCTCCCTAGCCATTACGCCGACCACGCGCGATATCCCCCTGGCGGTGCGGATACTCGTTCCGACCGCGCTCGGACTCGCGCTGCTGGGGCTTTGGGAAATCCTCGTCAGAGTCTTGGAGGTGCCGAAATTCGTCCTGCCGCCGCCATCGCTGATCGGTAAAGCGCTGGGCGACGATTTTCCGTCGCTGCTCGCCTCGCTTTGGGTGACGCTGCGCATCACCATCGAGGCGTTCGTCATCGCGCTCGCCGGCGGGTTGCTACTGGCGATATTGAGCGCCCGGTCGCGGCTGTTCGAGCTCTGCCTCTTTCCCTACGCCGTGATCCTTCAGGTCACGCCGGTGGTCGCGATCGCGCCGCTGATCCTGATTTGGGTCGGTATCGATCATCTCGAGCGCGCGCTGCTGATCCTGGCCACCATCGTCGCGTTCTTCCCGATCCTGTCGAACACGACGTTGGGGTTGAAAAGCGTCAATCCGGAACTGAATGCGCTGTTCAAACTGTATGGCGCGTCGTCATGGCAAAGGCTGGCCCTGCTCGACCTGCCCAACGCCCTGCCCTATCTGCTGGCGGGAATGAAAATTTCGGGCGGGCTCGCCCTTATCGGGGCGGTCGTGGCGGAGTTCGTGGCGGGATCGGGCAGCGGGACCGGCCTCGCCTGGCGGGTCGTCGAATCCGCCAATAACCTCGACATACCGCGCATGTTCGCGGCGTTGGCGCTGCTGTCGGCATTGGGACTGTCGATCTTTTTCCTATTGGTGGGGCTGCAGCATCTTCTGCTGCGGCGGTGGCATGAGAGCGCCATGAGCAGGGAGAGCTGACGGATGACCGAATCGCTTCAACATTCCACCGTCGATCTCGAAGTGTTCACCGCGGCTTTGGGCGAGATCGCCTGGTCGACCGAACGCAATATCGTCCGCCAGAAATCGCGGGATTTCTTCTGGTACAGCCCGATCCTGAAAGCGCAACTGGACGGATGTTTCGGTGAAATCATCGTCACGCCCCGTTCCGAGGGCGAGGTCGTTGTGGTCACGCGGTTATGCGCTGCGCACCACCTTCCGGTGACCGTGAGGGGCGCCGGTACCGGCAATTACGGTCAGGCTGTCCCGCTGTCGGGTGGGGTCGTTCTCGACATGTCCGAAATGACTTCGGTGGGGAACGTCATCGACGGAATCGTCAACGCCGAGCCCGGTGCGAAACTGAAGGACATCGAGGCGAAGACACTGCCGCAAGGATGGGAACTGCGCCTTTACCCATCGACGCGGCGGACAGCCACCATCGGTGGGTTCGTGGCTGGGGGTTCGACCGGGGTCGGTGCGATCAATCACGGCCTGCTGGTCGACGGCGGCATTGCCGGCCTGCGTGTCGTCACGGTCGAGGCCGAGCCAAGGATACTGGATTTGTCCGGGCCGGACGTGAACCGCGTCCACCACGCCTATGGCACGACCGGCATTATCACTCAGGTCCGCATGCCTCTGGAGCCGTCACAGGATTGGGTTGATGTGGCCGTCGAATTCGCCGACTTCATGGAGCTTTCACGCTTTTGCCAAGCTGTCGGGGAAGATCCGGCGATTGCCAAAAAGCTCGTAACGGCGGTCGCCTGGCCGATCCCGCGATATTTCCGGACGCTGGATGCTGCGTTCACCGAAGGCGCCGCTGTCGGTCTTTTCATGATCGCATCCGCGAGCTTGCCCGCCTTCGACCATCGGCTGGCAGAGCATGGCGGGCATCCGATCTATCGGGCCACGCAGGCCGAAGCGGCGACGCGGGGCCAAGCGCCGATCTACGAATATACGTGGAATCACACCACCCTGCAGGCTTTGAAGGTCGACCGGACTGTCACCTATCTTCAAACGCTGTTTCCGGCGCCCGACCATCTGGATGGCATCGCGGCGATGATCGAGATGTTCGGCGACGAGTTGCCGATGCATCTCGAATTCGTGACGCTCGACGGGCGGGTTTGCTGCTTCGCCCTGCAGATCGTCCGCTACACGACGGCCGAACGGCTGGCCGAGATCATCCGCATCCACGAGGAGCGTGGCTATACGATCTTCAATCCCCACACCTATGTTCTGGAAGATGGCGGGATGAAACAGACCGATCCCGAGCAGCTCGCCTTCAAAAAGGTGGCCGACCCAATGGGCTTGCTCAATCCAGGCAAGATGCGGGGCTGGAATGCGATCAAGCCGGCGGCGCGATGAGCGGATTTTCGCCCGGCCTTCTTGCCGTTTTGCCGGTGCGGACTGCATCGATGGAAACACGCGACGGCGTGCGGCTGGACGCCCATATCTATCAACCTGACGCGCCGGGGCGGTTTCCCGTGCTGCTGATGCGCCAGCCTTATGGCCGGCGCATCGCATCGACGATCTGCTATGCCCACCCGACCTGGTACGCGGCGCGCGGCTATATCGTCGTGCTCCAGGATGTGCGCGGTCGGGGGACATCCGCCGGCCGGTTTCGCTTATTCGCCGATGACATCGATGACGGCGCGGACAGCATCGCCTGGGCTGCCGGCCTTCCGGCTTCGAACGGCACGGTCGGCATGTATGGCTTTTCGTATCAAGGCTCAAATCAGCTTTTGGCAGCGGCGGGCGGCGACCCGGCATTAAAGGCAGTGGCGCCGGCGATGATCGGCTGGGACCTGCGGACCGATTGGGCCTATGAGAACGATGCCTTTTGCCTGGCGGCGGGGCTGGGCTGGGCGACCCAGATCGCGGCGGAAAACGCGCGGCTGGCTGGCGACGAGGCGGCTTTCCAGGAGCTGTTCGCCGCGTCCCGCGCCATGCCGCTGCACGAAGCCGTCCCGGCCAGGCCCGCCTTCATGGAGCGCAACCGGGGTTACACGCATTATTTCGACTGGATCGATCATCCGGACGATTGTGACTACTGGCGCGCGATCTCGCCGAGCGCATCGGCCGCCTATCTCGAGGCGTCCGGCCCGCCGATGCTGTTTATCGGCGGTTGGTACGATCCACACTTGTCCGGCACGCTGGCGGCCTATCGCCGCGTTGCTTCCGCCGGCATCGTTCCAGCGAAGCTGATCGTTGGACCCTGGGCGCATTTTCCGTGGGGGCAGAAACTCGGCGCGGTCGATTTCGGCCCCGAAGCCATCACGCCGGTCGATGCCCTGCAAGTGCGCTGGTTCGATCGGTGGCTGAAGAATATCGACAATGGAGTCGAACACGACTCTGTGGTGACCTTATTTGACATGGGCAGTCGCGAATGGCGCCAATTCGATCACTGGCCGAGTCATCAGGATCATCTTTTTCTCGGCGGCGGCGGGCACGCGGCGCTGGATATTCGCGAAGGGTGCCTGACCCCGCAACTGGGCGCAGGCGGTGCGGACCGGATCGTACATGACCCATGGCGGCCCGTTCCAACAATCGGCGGGACATTCGGATCTCCGCCAGGGCCGATCGACCGTGGCGCGATCGATGCACGGCCGGATGTCCTCACCTTTACGACCGCACCACTGATCGAAGACCTGACCCTGGCCGGATCGGTCGGCGTGACGCTTTTCGTCGATAGCGACGCCGCCAGTTTCGACATTGCCTGCACCCTGTCCCGCGTCACGCCGTCGGGCCAGGCGTTGCCGCTTACCGACGGCTATCGGCACCTTACCAAGGGGCCGGAGGGCGGTTCGATCGAGATTCCCATGCGGGCAACATGCATCACCCTGGCGAATGGCGAGCGGCTGCGCCTGTCAGTCGCCGGCGCATCCTTCCCAGCATATCCGGTCAATCCGGGGATGGGGCAGAATCCGACGCAAGCCCGTCAGATCGACGCACAGATCGTCACGATCGCAATCGCGTACGGGGCGCCGTGCCCATCCGTTCTGATGATCCCCGTGCTGCCGTGATGCCGCCAAATCCTAGGAGGTAAGCCATGATCATCTACACGCCGCCCAAACCGGCCGACTCCATCCCTCTTATCAATCTCGCCGACAGCTTTTCGCCTGATCTGGAAAAGCGTAAGGCCGTGGCGTGGGAAATCCATAAAGCGTGCCGCGATATCGGCTTTTTCTATGTCGAAAATCACGGCGTCCCCGATGCATTGCTGGTTGGTCAATTCGATTTCGTGCGGCGTTTTTTTGCATTGCCGATGGAAACGAAAGAGGCGGTCGGCTTGAAGGATTCCGCGTGGCTGCGCGGATACGAGGCGATGAAGCGTCAGACCTTAGATCTCGGTTCTCCACCGGACCTGAAGGAATCCTACATGCTGAGTTCCGAACCCGCCGAGGGTGAGGCATCGACGGAACAGGCGAGGCGGCATCAGGGCGAAAACCCGTGGCCGGACGGCTTGCCGGGCTTCAAGGATCAGATGCTCGCCTACACCGACCATATCGTTAAGCTCGGGAAGCATCTGATGGCCTGCCTGGCCTTGTCGCTGGACCTCGACGAGGATTTCTTCGCCGCCGGGTTGCAAGACCCCAGCCACACGGTGCGGCTGCTGCACTATCCGCCGCACCCGGAAAACGCCGAATTCAATCAGCTGGGCGCTGGCGCGCACACGGATTGGGGCGCCATTACGATGCTGCTGCAGGATCGGGTGGGTGGGCTGGAAGTCCAGAACGCCCAAGGCGAATGGATCCGGGCGGATCCGATTCCCGGGACGTTCATCATCAATCTCGGCGATATGATCCGGCGCTGGACCAACGATCTGTATCATTCCAACCGGCATCGCGTGCTGAACAATGCCAGCGGTCTGGACCGCTATTCGGTTGCGACCTTCTTCAACCCGAATTATTTTTACCGGGTGGAGTGCCTGCCGACCTGCCGGCCGGCCACAGGCGAACCGATATATGCGCCGTGCACGGTCGGCGAACATACCGACGAGATGTACCGCCTGACCTATGGCATCGCATGATTCTCGCGAGGCTCGCGTGAACTATGCAGTTACTGCTGAATTATCGGGCGGCAACCAGTTAAAATCGCTTGCATGGAACGGGCTCGCACGCCTAAGAGCCTCTTCGAGTGCGGGGAAAAATTTTGAGAAAAACAATAACGCTGAGAGTCGCTCGTGTCTGACGCCAAAGCCCTCATTTCGCCCGAAATCGAAAAACGGCCGCGCAATGCGGCGGCAACCCGCGAGCGCATTTTGAAGGCGGCGGTCGCCGAATTCGCGGAACATGGCTTCAGCGGCGCGCGCATGGATGCCATCGCCCAGCGCTCCGAATCCAACATGCGCATGCTGTATCACTATTATGGCAGCAAGGAAGATCTGTACCTGGTTGTTCTGGAGCAGGTTTATACCGACATCCGCCGACGGGAAGGGCTGTTGAGCCTGGATAAACTGGCGCCCGAACAGGCGATGCTGAAACTGTTCGATTTCACCTATAGCTATTTCGGCGAGCATCCCGAGGTTGTCAGCCTGTGGAGCGGCGAGAACATGCTGCGCGGCCGCTTTCTGTCGAAATCGAATCGCGCCGCGGAATTATCGTCGCCTTTGCTGACCGCGATCGAAGACACACTGAAACGCGGCGAGGAAGAGAAGCTGTTCCGTCCGGATATCGACCCGCTGCAGCTTTACGTCTCGATGGTGGCGTTGAGCTATTTCCACCTGTCGAACTCCTACACCCTGTCGGCGATTTTCCGGTCGAATCTGCACAGCAAGAAATGGAAAGTCGAACGGCGGCGGCACGCGACCGAGATGCTGATGTCGTATCTGCGACCCATTCCGGCAGCGACCTCCTGACTGGCACAGTGATTGCTGAGCCGTCGGCGATGACCACTCCGATAATTCCCGATAGCGGCCGCTTCCGGCTGCGCAATTGCACGATACCGGATGCCTTTGCCGGCGCTCCCGGCGCCGCCTCGAGCACGACCCTGGTCGATTTCATCATCGACGAGGGGCTCATTGTCGGGGTCACTCCGAGCGCGGTCGGCCTCCTTGGCGTGGAGCCGGCGATCGATCTGGATCGTCGGATGGCCTGCCCCTGCTTTGCCGATCTTCATACCCATTTGGACAAGGGATATATCTGGCCGCGCGCCCATGACACCGACGGCAGATTCGCCAATAATCTTGCAGCGGTCGCACGCGATCGTGACGCGCGCTGGTCCGCGGACGACGTGCGCTCCCGCATGGATTTCGGCCTGCGCTGCGCTTATGCGCACGGGACCCACGCGACCCGAACGCATATCGATTCCACCAGCGCGCAAGCGCACGTCAGTTGGGGCGTATTCCGCGAAATGCGCCGCGAATGGCGGGACCGGATTACGCTGCAGGCCGTATCGCTGGTCCCAATAGACGATCTGCGAGATATCGCCGCCGCCGAGCGCCTGGCCGATCTAGTCGCGGCTTCGGACGGCATTTTCGGCGCGTTCCTCTATCCTATCCCCGATCTTGACGTCATGCTGGACCGCCTGTTCGATCTGGCAGAACGGCACGGTCTCGATCTCGATGTGCATGTCGATGAAACCGACGATCCCCAGGCGAAGGGACTTCATGCTCTGGCCCGTGCCGCCTTGCGTCATCGGTTTGGCGGCAAGATCGTGGCGGGTCATTGCTGCAGTCTTGCACTGCATGACGATGACCAGATCAAGGCGACGCTCGATCTCGTGGCCGCCGCCGGCATTGCGATTGTCAGCCTGCCGCTGACCAATCTTCACATGCAGGATCGCCGGCCCGGCCGAACGCCGCGCTGGCGCGGCATCACTCTGCTGCACGAGTTCGCAGCACGCGGCATTCCCGTGGCGCTCGCAAACGACAATGTGCGCGACCCGTTTTATGCCTATGGCGACTACGACATGGTCGAGCTTTACCGGATCGCAACCCTAGCCGGCCAGCTCGATTACCCTGCCGACAGTTGGCTTAAGGCGATCACCACGACGCCGTCCAGCCTGATGGGCTTGAGCGATAGGCCGCTCGCCATCGGACGACCGGCGGACTTGGTGCTGTTCTCTGCACGCAGTCACGACGAGTTGATAGCAAGGCCGCAATCCGATCGGATCGTTCTGCGGCGGGGCCGGAGGCTGACCGCCCCGCTTCCCGACTTCCGCGAGCTGGACAGGCTGATTATGTTGCCTTTGGGCGATGGAGAACGCTGAAAGTGCGGATCCTGGTCATTTTCGCCCACCCGGTGGCGGAAAGTTTCAACGGCGCCCTTTTCCGTCTCACGGTCGAAACACTTGGTCGGTGCCATGATGTCCGCGCCATCGACCTGAACGCTGACGGTTTCGACCCCCGCATGTCGCGGGAGGAACGGCTGAACTACCACGAAGCCGGCGAGGAACGCGGCGAGCTAAACCCTTATATCGCCCAGCTGAGATGGGCGGAGGCGGTGATCTTCTGCTTCCCGGTCTGGTCGTATGGAGTGCCGGCCATCCTCAAGGGATTTTTCGACCGGACCATGGGCCCCGACATTGCCTTTACGCTTCAGGACGGAACCGTAAGGCCGAAACTGACAAACATCCGGCTAGTAGGGGCAGTGACGACCTATGGCCAGTCGCGGTGGGCGGTCCGTTGGCTGGGCGATCTGCCGCGCGCCCAGATCACGCGGTTCTTCACCTGGTTCTGCGGTCGGGGGACGCGGACCCTGTATCTCGCCCAATACAACATGAACGTGTCAACGGCGCGTAGCCGCGAAAGATTTCTCAAGCGGGTCGAGCGCCGGCTGGGCCGGCTCTGACAGTCTCAACCCATGCGACCGCCATCCATCACGAGAGCCTGGCCAGTGACGTTGCCCGCATCGGCGCTGGCAAACCAAAGGACGGCGCCGGCCACTTCGGATGGTTCGGTAATCCGCCCGGTCGGCGCGGCGGCAGCCGCTTGCGCTTCGGTGATGCCGATTTCCTGATAGCGCTGTTCGGCCATGTCGGTGCGCACGAAGCCGGGACACACGGCATTCACCGTGATGCCGCGCGGCGCGACAGCCTTCGCCAGCGCTCGGGTCAAGCCCACCACGCCGTGCTTCGCCGCACAATAGGCGGTGGAATCGCCGACACCGTAGAGCCCGAGAACCGACGCAATATTAATGATCCGCCCCTTTTTGTCCGGCAGCAACGGCAGCGCCGCCTTGCTACAATAATAGGCGCCGTGGAGATTGGTCGCGACGATCGCATGCCAAAGATCATCGTCGCCGTCGAGCGGGTTTCCGCCGGCAAGCCCTGCGTTGTTCACAAGAATGTCGAGTTGCGTAATCGCCGCGAACATCTGCTTCACCGCGCCGGCATCGGCGATATCGCACGAGATGAAACCGGCCCGCGTTGGCAGCTTTTCGCGCGGAGCCGACCGGCCGCAGACGATCACCGTCGCGCCTTGTTCGCAAAACCGGTCCGCGATCGCACGGCCGATCCCGCGCGTGCCGCCAGTGACGAGCACGACGCGATCGTTCATGGCTGGCTGCCTTCGGCCATTCCATGGCGCTTATTGACGAATTTCAGGGTGAAGGCCTTCGTGTAATCCATCGAGGCCGGATAGATTTTCGCATCGACCATTTCGTCGAATATCGCCTTCCATCGGGCATCGGTCATGGCGCCTATGCCCAGCGTCTTGGCGTCGTCGCCATTCGGCAGCTCGTAGTCCTTCAGCTTTTTCAGCACATAGGCGTTGATCTCGTCGCTCATGTCCGGGTTGGTTTTCTTGATCAGCATCAGGGCCGGAGTCGGATCACCGTTCAGATAGCTGTACCAACCCTCGATCGTGGCATCGACGAAAGCCTGGATAACGTCCGGCTTCGTGTCGATCAGCTTTTGCGGCGCCAGAACGATGGCGCTGTAACTTGGATAGCCATTTTCCGAGAAGAGAAATATCTGCGGCTTTACGCCTTCGCGTTCTGCGAGCAACGGTGAATTTGTCACATAGCCCTGCACGATCGCGGATTTATCGGCGAGGAACGGTCCGTAATTGTTGCTGTATTTCCGGATCTGCGAGTCCGAGAAGCCATAAGTTGCCTTCAGCCAGACCCAATAGGTGTTGACCGCCGTATCGGCGATCATGATCGGCTTGCCCTTCATATCGGCGAGCGTTTTGACGTCGTCGCGGGGATGGGTCATCAGGATTTGCGGGTCCTTCTGAAATGACGCCATCACCGCGCGTACCGGGGCGCCGGCACGAACTAGGTTGAAGGCCGCAAGATCGCTCGAAACCTGCGCCAGTTCGACCGCGCCGGCGGCGATCAATTGCTGATTATTGACGCTTGGCCCGCCCTCCATCAGCGTGACATCCAGCCCATGCTTTTTGTAGAGGCCCGTCGCCAGTGCCTGATAATATCCCCCATGCTCGGCCTGGGCTTTCCAGTCGAGCAGGAAGCGGAGTTTCTCCTCGGCTCGGCAGGTGCCGGAAGAGGCTAGGGCCAAGACGCCGGCCAGAGCCGTAATCAAGCCAACCATCGTGCGTTTCATGCTTCCTCCAGACGCTTGCGGCGAGTGCCGTGCACAGCTGACGGTAAGCAAGCGGCGTGCCATCGCGGCCGGAACCTATCGCCCGACCCGATGTTATGCGACCCGGAAAACCAATGTGGTAATTCCCGCATATTGCTACAAATGTAGGCAGTATCTGCTTACTTATTGAACGCTGCATAAATCTTGATCGCGACTGATGCGGAATCACCTCGGCGACTTCCATTCGGCTTCAAGAAGCCCATGACCGTCGCATCCAGGGCCATCGGATTGCGATGAACGGCCAGACCGGCCCCATTCCCGCTAAATAGGCATAATCTGCTTACTTAGTGACCAATTCTGCACAGTGTCCGGATGGCTATCACCTTTAGAATTCGCGATTCACGGCGCGCCGGGATCGTCAGGAAACGACCGATATTATCGGCCCAATCTGGCATGCGCTTTGCAGAACAATTTTCAATCCCGGAAAGGGAAGTGCGGGGTGAAGGGGGGAACCGACGCCTGACCATTTTGGACCTGACAGGGAGAACGAAAATGAAAGTTGTTAATAAGGGCCTGGTTCAACGCCTTCTCGCCGGAATCTCGCTCGCCTGCCTCACCTATTCACCGCAGCTGCATGCCCAGTCAGGGGACGCACCGACAGCGTCTGGTCGAACAGCGCTGGAAGAAATCATCGTCACCGCGGAAAAGAAGTCCGCCAGGCTGCAAACAGCGCCGATTGCCGTCACCGCCATCGAGGGCAGCAAACTGGCGACATCCAACATTGTCGAACCGGCGGACCTGACCGGTTTCGCACCGGGCCTGACCATCGCCAAGAATGAAGGATATAACCGTGTCGTCGCCATCCGCGGCGTCGGCTTCGAGGCGCCGCAGAATGACAGCGCACAGCCTTCGGTATCCTATCATGTCGACGGCATTTTCATCTCCAACCCCGTCGCCCTCAACGCCGACTTCCTGGATGTGGCGCGCATCGAAGTCTTGCGCGGGCCGCAGGGCACGGTTTTCGGGCAGAATTCAACGGGCGGTGCGATCAATGTCATCTCGAACCAGCCGATTTTGAATGAATTCAGCGGCAATGCAAACCTGAGTTACGGCAGCTATAATCTGGTGCGGTTCGGCGGCGTGGCCAACGTGCCGATTACAGACAATCTCTCTATTCGCGCGGCCGTGCTGCAAAACCGGCACGATGGATTCGCCAAGGCAACGGCGATCCCTGGCATGCCGAATTATGCGCTGGACGACGAGAACAGCGTTACTGCCCGACTTTTGGTGCTCTGGGCGCCGACAGACGATTTGTCGATAACGTTGGGTGCCAACTACTACGATGCCGACGAACATGATCGCGCGCAGAAGAATATCTACGATCCGAACCCGGATCCGCGGGTCCTGACGCAAGACTTTCCGGGCCGCTTCGGGATGCGCAGCGAAGTCTTCGACGCCATCATCCAGTATGATACGCCGTGGGCGCAGATCAAATCGACGACCAGCTGGCAATATCTCAAGGAACGGCAGGTTCTCGATAATGACCGCTTGACCTATAACCTGAATCCATTTGCCCACGACCTGGTTCCGGACACCCACCGAGCCAACCGCGCGATCACGCAGGAAGTCGATGTCAGCTCATTGCCCGGCGGGCCGGTCGACTGGATCGCCGGGGCATTCTATCTGAACGTCAAAAACCATGTGGGCTTCCTGGAATATACCGGCGTGACGCCCACGACGCCGATCAGCAGTGCCTACGACCCCAAAAACCTTCAGTTCCTGGGATTTGGCTTTGAGACGGACTCCATCCCAACGCGTGAATCCTATTCATTCTTTAGCCAGGCAACCTATCACGTTCTCGATTACCTGGACATTACCGGGGGCGCCCGCTACACGCATGATCTCGTTGCCAGTGCCGTCAGCACCTATTACTTGCCCATCCTCAATATTCAGGAGAGCGGCAACGCGCTGACAGGTCGCGCTGAAGTCACCTTGAAGATCACGCCGGATAATACCGCCTATGTGAGCTGGAGCAGCGGGTTCAAGCCTGGGGCCAGTAATCTGGAGAATTCCCAGCCGCTTATCGTGCCCCTGGCCGCAAAGCCGGAAAGTATCGTGGCCTATGAGATTGGTTCGAAGAACGAGTTCTTCGACGGGACGCTGCGTGCCAACCTGGCAGCGTTCTATTACAACTACGAGAACTTCCAATATGCTGCGGAGGATCCGATTCCCTTCAAGGGCGGTGTGGACAACATCCCCAACGTCCGCATCTATGGGCTGGAGGGTGAGTTCTCGGCGGTGCTGCCGGCCAATTTGCGCCTCGACACGAATCTGGCGTGGGAGCATGGCAAGATAAATAGTCACTCGCCTGCTCTCGATCCGGTGACGGCCTCGAATATTTC
Organism: Rhodospirillales bacterium; assembly: GCA_028291345.1. GTDB lineage: Bacteria > Pseudomonadota > Alphaproteobacteria > BOG-932 > Roseiterribacteraceae > BOG-932. Next base: position 31,572 of record JAQGIF010000229.1, read on the forward strand.
CAACACGCTGGCCGCGCAAGGCATCGGCTTCTTCGATCCCCGGTCGATCGCCGCCAGGGCCGCCGCGGCGCAGGATATTTACGGCAACTCCCCACCGAAGTTGCCGAAATATTCCGCCAGCGTCGATCTCGTCCACACGCTGGATATTCCCGATCAAGGGACGCTGACATCGCGCATCGAGATGATCTATCGCAGCAGCTACCAGTACCGCATTTTCAACAACTCCTCGCTGGATCGCCTGCCATCATCCATCACATGGAACCTGGCATTTCATTACCGGCCGGTCGCATCGCCCTGGGATTTCGATTTTCTGATCACCAATGTGCTCGACAGGCTGAACGTGGACTCCCGCTTCACGAACGCGTTCGGCGTGCAGACCACCAGCCAGGAATTCGCGCCGCCCCGCCAATTCATCGCAAAGGCGAGCTACACGTTCTAGAAAGCGGAAACCGCTCCGGCAGGATATGGCGGCTATATCCTGCCGGAGGCGGCGAGAGGCGCCGGCATGAAGCATGATGAGGTCGAGATACCGTCAGGCGCAGCCTTCCGCCTCGCGCGGGCACGCGTTCCGCGCTGCATGGTGGTGGGCAATATCACCGGGGCCGACGCCGATATCGACGGGGCGGTATTGCTCGATATCGACATTGCCGGGGGCAGGATCGCCGGTATCTCGCCTGCCGGGCTACCAGGAACCAGGGATATCGATCTGGAAGGACGAATGGTCTGGCCGACCCTTGTCGATATGCATACCCATCTCGACAAGGGCGAGGCGATTCCGCGCGTGCACGCCGACGGATCACTGGATGGGGGCGCTCTGGGGACAGGCGCCGACCGGGCCAATTGGACCTATGAGGATATGGCGCGCCGCATGGGATTCGGCATCCGGTGCGCCTATGTCCAGGGCGTCTCGGCGATCCGCACGCACCTGGATTCGCTGGACGATTCCGCCGAGATCAGCTGGAACGTCTTCCGGGATCTCCGGACCGAATGGGATGGGCGCGTGGCGCTGCAGGCGGTCGGACTGGCCCCCTTGGATATTTTCCTGACCGATTACGGTACCCGGCTTGCCGATCTTGTCGCCGCGAGCGGCGGTATATTGGGCGGCGTGACCGATGCGATCGGCAACCTCGCAGGCGCAACCGCCGGCAGCATCGATGGATTGCTCGACAGGTTCCTGCGCATGGCGGAGAAGCGGGGCTTGGATGTCGACCTGCATGTCGATCAATCAGCCGATATCGGCGCCTTTTTCCTGCCCGATGTCGCCCGCGCCGTGATGCGCACCGGATTTCCGGGGCGGGTGGTCGTAGATCACTGCGTCAACCTCGCGCTCCAGCCCGAGGACGTGGCCCGCGAGACCATAAACCTCTGCGCGCAAGCCGGAATCGCCTTCGTCACGCTGCCGACACCGATGATGTATCTGATGGATCGCGCGCCCGGGCGGACGCCCCGATGGCGCGGGGTTACGCTGGCGCATGAAATTCGCGCGGCCGGCATTCCCATCGCCCTTGCCGGCGACAATTGCCGCGACGCCTGGTTCCCCTATGGCGACCACGACATGGTGGATATTTTTCGGCAGGGCGTGCGTGTCTTCCAATTGGACCATCCGATCGCCGAAACGCCGGCGATGGTGGGGCCGGTCCCAGCGGCGATCATCGGCGCGGAAGGCTTTGGTTCGATCGAGATCGGCCGGGACGCACGGCTGATCTTGTTTCGTGCGCGCAGCCTGAACGAACTGATGAGCCGTCCGCAATCCGACCGGATCGTGCTGGATCGCGGCCGGCGGGTCACCGATTCCCTGCCCGACTACACGGAACTCGACGCCTAGTTCTGGCCGTCAGTGGACCGCAGACTCCTTGCCGACGAAGTCGAGCGTGAAGGCCTTGGTATAATCAAGGTCCGCGTCATAGACCCTGGCCTTGACCATGGTATCGAAAAACAGCTTCCAGCGATTGGCGGTCATTTGCCCGATCCTCAGACGCTCGGCGTCGCCGCCCTGAAGTATCCCGTATTCCTTGAGCTTCATGCGGGCATAGGCGTCGATCTCGTCGGTCATGTCGGGATTGTCGACGTTGATCAGCGCATAGGCCGGAGCCGGATCGCCGTCGAGAAAACTATCCCAGCCCTCGATCGTCGCATCCACGAATGCCTGCACCACGGCCGGCCTTTGGTCGATCAGCTTTTGCGGCACCAGGACCAGGCCGGCATAGCTGGGATAGCCATTATCGGCCAGCAGATAGACGCTCGGCTTCACACCGGCCTTCTCGATCAAATAGGGTGAGCTTGTAACATAGCCTTGTTCGATCGCCGATTTGTCGTGCAAGAACGGGCCGTCATTGTTGGTGAATTTGCGAATCTGAGAATCGGAAAATCCGTAGGCAGAGCGAAGCCAGCTCCAGTAGGAGGTGACCGCCATCGAAGAGATCATGATCGGTTTGCCGGCCATATCGGACAGGGATTTGATATCCTCGCGCGGATGGGTCATCAGGATCTGCGGGTCCTTCTGGAACAAGGCCATCACGGCCCGCACATTTGCCCCCGCCTTGACTAGGTTCAGCGCCGCGAAATCGTTGGAACCCAAGGCGATATCGACCGCCCCGGCCGCGATCATCTGCTGGTTATTGACCGCGGGACCGCCCTGTATCAGCGTCACCGCCAAGCCGTGCTTTTTAAACAATCCCAGCGCCTGCGCCTGATAAAAACCGCCGCGCTCAGCACCCGCTTTCCAATCTAGAAGAACGCGAAGCGGCTCGTCGGCGGCGCAAAGCCTTATCGGCATCATCGCCGCCAACGCTATGATCGCTGAAACCAAAAAACGTGGCGCCATTAACATTGTCTGATCCTTGCAAAAATCGCGATGCATAAGTAAGCATATTATGCGTATGATGCCGAGCGCAGATATGGTAATCGGCATCATACATTGTCCGGGAGTGATCGTGTCCAATCCCACGGAAACAGACGCCGCTTACGTGCGCCGGGTGATGGAACAGACCTGTGCCGCGGTCGTGCGTGGCGACCACCCTTTCGCGACTGCGACTATAGCCGTCGGGGCAGACAGCTGTGTTCCATTCGAACGCACGAATATCTGCGCCCGGACGGGGGATCCGACGGACCGTGCGGAAATGCATGTTCTGCGCACAGCGGCGCACCGGCACGGGATCGGGCGCCTGAACGGCGCCTCGCTCTATGTGAATGCCGAGCCTTGCACCATGTGCCCCGGCACGATCCTTGCCTTCGGCGAAACCGATGGTTTCAAAAGCTATCCGAGCGCCTCGATATTCGGCGTTGCTGGCGATCGCATAGAGGGAATTGGCGGGGTAGTGGCCGATGAGTCGGTCAGACCGTTCGGACTATGGATACAGCATAGGGGTATCGAGGCATGAAGAAAGAGGTCCCTGTCATCGATCTGCAGCCTTATCTGACCGGCATTGATAAAGAGAGGGTCGTCCGAGAGGTGGCGGATGCCTGCGAAAAAATTGGCTTCCTGGTGGTCAGCGGGCACGGCGTGCCGGAGATCGTCATTCAAAATATGCTGGATGTTTCGAAGCGATTTTTCGAACTGGCGACCGAGACCAAATCGGAGGTCCGCCCCACCGACGAAGGCGTATTTCGCGGCTATTCTCCGCTCGCCAACATGTCCCTCGCCCAATCGATGGGAATCGAGTCCGCGCCGGACCTTCGGGAAGGGTTCACGATTAACCGGGTGCAGGACAGGAACGACGCCTATTTTCACAACCCCGCCGCGGGCAAAATATTTGCCGACAACGTATGGCCTCGCGACGAGGATGTTCCGGGATTTCGCGATGCCTGGACCGCCTATTACTTGGCGCAGGAAACACTTGCGACATCACTGATGCGGATATTCGCGTTGGCGCTGGGTCTGTCCGAGAATTTCTTTGATAATAAAGTCGACCGGCATTTCTCGAACATGGCCGCCTATCACTATCCGCGGATGTCCGAGCAACCCAAGCCAGGCCAACTCAGGGGCGGCGCCCATACCGATTTCGGGAGCCTGACGCTGGTTTACGGCTATCCCTCAGCTAAAGGCCTGCAAGTCTGGACTGGTGATGAATGGAAGGACGTTCCCACCGTGCCGGGTACGTTCGTCGTCAATCTGGGCGACCTGATGGCGCAGTGGACGAACGATCTCTGGGTATCGACCCTGCACCGGGTCGCCAACCCACCCGACGAAGATTGGACGAAATCCAGATATTCGCTGATCTTCTTCCATCAGCCGAATTACGATGTCACGGTCGAGAGCCTGGACCTCCGGTCTCCGGCAAAATATCCCCCGGTTACATCCCGCGAACATTTGATCCAAAAGCTCTCGGCAATGCGGGTGAGCGGCTGAAGCCGGACTTCATCCTTTTGAAGGCGCGTGATCACTGGCAGGGGCACTGTCAAGGCAAACAATTTTAAGCGGCTCGCGGGTAACTTTATCTCGATGTGAAAGGGAGGATGAGACCGATTCGGGCGAGTTTCGAGCTTCTTGGACGCAAAATATTTGCGATGTTACGCCGGTAGGCGGTAGGGAGGTGCCGGAAGGACCCTTTATTGGCGGACTGACGGCCAGGCAAGATTGGCTGCGATCTTTCGGATTGCAACATGCCTGATACTCGAACTCCACCAGATAAATGTGCTCGCCAGGGCTGTCGTTGGTCGTTTGAGACTCATCGATCTCACCGGTTGCGATCCGCGCCACCGTGACGGCAGCACCGATGACGTCGCCGGGCCTGTTCTTAGCCTGCCGGTACCAGATGTAGGGTCCGTGTGCTTCGTCTCGTGCTCACGCATCTGGCTGGCGCGCCACAAATCCAGCATGGAAGGGTCGCCGTCTGTCCCCCTACCCGAAATCCGTCAGCCGCCCGCGGACAATATCGCGCGTCTGCGCCGCGCGTTTGTCGCCGATTGGCCGCAGGTCTTCCGGGACGCCCACAAATGACCACCGCAATGCTCGATCGCCTGCCCCACCATTGCGACATCGTCGAGACCGGCAATACCAGTTGGCGGTTCAAAAACCGCAACTGAAAAACCCTCCCCCAGACCCCCACGCGGGCTTACCCACGTGGGCACAGGAACCTCCCACGGCCGTCGCCGACCAGCGGTGCGGGGCGCGCAGCGCCGGCCGCGGGTCCCTCCCATGCACTACATGGATAAGCTCAAATCCCAAGCACCAGAGGGGTCAAGATTGGACGCGAAAAGGGGGTCGCAATTGGATGCGAATTGACAACATATAGCGCTTGCCGGTACCCGGAACCATATTTCGCGCGGTACGCCTGCTGATCGGACCGCCATGTTTACACCCCAGGTCGCCATCCTCGCTGAGCTAGTAATTTTGGTCAAATCGATGCGCCCTTCAACAACTCAAGATTCTTGCACTGCGATCTAAAACCCTTTGTATCGGTATAAGCGGCCTTAGCACTGCGGAATTCTGGTGCAAATGTCAGCTCAGAGTCGAAACCGGCCCAGGGCTAAAGCGGAACGAACGGCACGTTCCGGCCCGGCTCGCTCCAGAGCTGCTATTCCGCCAGCGGCCCTGTATGGACGGCGCTCTCTTGGCAAGGGTTTTCGGACGTTTCGCTTCCTTTTGGTCGTTGCGGCGATGTGTTCGACTGTTGGTGCGGAACGCATGGACGACTACCGGCTTCCCCGACGGCCTACCTCGCAAAAATGTCGGGATACCCGAAAGTTCATTGTGGATAGGTCGCGACGTTCCTCTAAAAGTTGTGAACGCTCCGCTCAGGTTGCGAAGCTCTTAAGCGCTGGCGTGGCTGTTGGCCGTTAAATCCAATGAGGTTTACCGTGGCGGAAACTATAGAACTTGGCTCGATCGAGGAAGCGAAGGCCTATGCAGTTCAACACGGCGGACGGTATTACGTTCTTGCGCCTGAGACGTTAGCTCAGATTGAAGCAGCCGAGGCGGCCGGCGGTTACGAAGGTGGTATGTCTGGGGTTTCCGGCGAGGGAGGTTATTCCGCGGAAGGTTCGGGTGCGCCGAGCTCCAGCTCTGCCTCGGACCCCGCTCCCGGTGCTTACCTGGATCCTGATGAGTACTACTGGAAAGCCGGCGTCCTTATCGAAGGAGCGATTGAGACGGTGCTTGGGCTACGGGATTTGATCGACGGGATGAGAGGCGATCCGGTCGGCCCTGTAATCCTGGTCCCCAAGCGGGAACTCGACAAGCTGTTGCATGCGGGGGGTGGCGACGACGCTTAGATCATCTGCAGATCTGCTTCTGTACGGACTTATTTGACGAGATCGCCGGTCACACGTTGAGTGTCCAAGGTCCAAAATGGATGGAAAGTAGATATTTGTCGCAGTTTACCTCACCTGCGCAAGGCGGCGAAGTGTATGGCATCCGCGAAGGCAAGCCATGCCGGCTATCAATCGAGCTTTTGTAATCCATTAGAAAAGGGCGCGAACATGAGCACTCCGAGACGAATGTTCGAGGATCCGCGCAACACATACATTGTCGAAAATAACGACCCGGGCGCGTTCGACAAGCGGTTTGTAGGCCGGCCAGGCGTGCACCGGGAGCAGCAGTGTTGTCGCAATCGCGCGCCCGTCTGGCAAAGCTATCTGATCCACGACGGGGACGATCCCGGCGACGGAAACCAAGCGGCTTATCGGGAAATGGTCGGTATCCAGGTAGAGGACGCGACCGGTGAGTCCGACCAGGTGACCGGACGCAACCAGATGAAGGGTTTCGTTTGGGTTGAAGGACCCAAAAGCGGATATCGACCCGACTTTGTTAGTCCCATGGAGTGGATGGCCTGGCAAAGTGTTTATTGGATTCCATCTCCTAGACCCATCCCGAACCTGCCGAATCCTCCCCGCTGGGTCCGCGTTCCCGGCGAGCGGAAGATGCGTTGGGGCGACTGGGGGGGGTGGGAGTTTCTGTGGTGTCAAAGGTGCGAGACATGGCTGGAAGCGGCCTGGTCCGACATTCTTGACGCCATACCAATCGCCGCGCGCGGGCTGGCGATGATTGCCTCGTACATTCCGATTTACGGGACGGCTCTTAGCTTTGCCATCAACACCACGGTGTCTCTTGCGGAAGGAGAGACAGTCGACCAGTCGCTAATCGACGGAATTGGTGGCGCGCTACCGGGGCAGCCTACCTCGGGTATGGTCTACAAGGCGGGTGTTGCTATCGCCAAAGGGGAACGCCTCGACCACATTGCCATTGATGCGCTCAATCTCGACAAGTCCGTGACGGACGTTCTTAAAGCGGCCGATGAGGTTATCTATTGTATAGCGACCGGGCAGAACGTGACTGACATCGCGTACAACACGGTTCATCAATTTCTACCGCCAGAAGCGCAACAGGGAATGGATTACGCTCGTCGTTTCATTAGCGGAGAAATCGTCCCGGAGATGATACTCAGTCAGGCCGAACAGGTTGTTGCTAATAGGTTTAAGGATAGTGCACGAACTATTTTAGAGGAAGCGCAGAGCCAAGGTGCTGATGCTTTGGCCGCCGCCGAGGTTAAGGTGAACACGATGTTCAACCAGTATGCGGCTGAATTCGGATACCAAATGGCTTTCGACCGACTCCCCGCTGATGCGAGAGGGTGGGTTCAACTGGGGTTGATCGGTGGCGGGGCACTCAAAGCATCTGAGCAATTCGTGGGAACGTTCGGTTCAGTCCCCGAGACCAACATTGCAGTGAACGATAGCTACGAAACCAAAGGCAAGAACCTTATTGAATCGGGCATCAAGTACAGAAACGCACTGGTCTCCGACATTCTCAATCGAAGTAAATTCACCATCGTTATAGATTTTTACGACTCGCTCAACAGCGTCTGGACGAAGCGTTCGATGACATACGACGTCACGGATGCCTGGCGTCGTGGTTTTACAATTGCCATCGGGGTGTGCGAGGGATGCTCTGAGCGCGGTCCGGGCCAGCTCGCGGTTTACCAGACGCTCGCTGAAGCTGGCGAACGTGGAGGCTTCGACGCAGGTCAAGCGGTCCAGTACAATCGCACTCTCGGCGGAGACCTGGGGATAGCATTAACGTCGACAATCGAACGGACTAGATCGGTCTTGCAAGCCCTGCGTGACATCAAGCCCAACCCGTAGTGTGCGCCGTCAGATCCAATGACACCGGACTGACGGCCGTGTCATCGAGCGGTCGCACCGGGCCGGCGTGGACGCGCTCAGCGCCGCCATCAAAGTCGAAAGCGCGACTGGTGGGGCAATTACGCCGGCACTGTCCTTACCCGCCGCGGCCAGCGCCGCTTTGAAAGGGAGCCTTCCCAATGCACAACCGGAGCTTGGAGCCGCAGCACTGTGCTGCCAACCCCGAAGAACCGAAACGTCCTTTTGACCTGGCGGAAATTGATGCCTCCAACGCATCGAAGCTGGATTGACCTGCCCCTAAAAACTTCCTCCAGGTGGAGCTAGAGGCCGGCCCGTCGAACTCCTACTCGACATGATACCTGACTCAACCATCGAATTAAGCGATGCCTATCCGAAACACCAATGCGCATACGGATAAGTCTCGCACATATTAACGCCATCGCCACGATTCCAATATCGCTCGACCGGACCCGTGTGCTGAGTTTTTCGGCAGTATCGACCCATCGCAGACGATCAGCTTGATCGTCGCCAGCCGTCTCGTCGGTCGCTACAACCAGCTCTCGATCGTGATCCCCCATCCGCCGTAGCGGACTTGTGAGGAAGAATAGGGCCTGCGGCACGACGATGAGAACCACGCCGATCAAAAAAGCTGTGTTCCAAAGTTGGGAAAACCAGAAAGAACTTTGATAAAAATACGGTGCCACGACCATAAAGGCCGGCTCATAAACGAACGGGAGGACGATCAAATAGGCTGCCTTGCGCAACGCATCGATCGCTTTGCGGCTATCGTATGAATACTGAGATCGATGCAATATCGGCGTGTGCGCCACACAACTGCACAATAACCCAGAAGCGCGCTGGCTTTGGTCGCATCGGTCAATGCAACCAGGCCCGACGTCCCCTTTGGCACCGGAACCAGAAAGGTGCCGACTAAAACGTCGGCCACGCCCCAAATTCCGAACCAGACTGAAAGCAGGTACTCAACCGCAGTCGCAACGATGGTCGGCTCGTGGGGGCGCCAAATTTGCAGCCATGGCGACTATTGATAAAACATCGCTGCGGGTACGAGGAACACGTTTGGCCGGACAAGTATCTCGATTGCGATGCAAGCTGTAATAATCGCAGCTTTAACGCCACTTCCTTGGCCCACATTGCGATCACTTTATACCCTCGCAGTGATTGAATAGTTCCATATAGACTACGTAGAGGTATTCATTTGTTTGCGCGAGCCGAAAAACACACAATCTGACGCGCGGCTGAGTCGGTCTGCCCCGATAGTTTGGACATTGGTGGACGTTGCGCCCCGGCCTTGTCTACGTCCGTTATGGAGTGCTGTCGCTCGATGCTCTTTACAGTGGCATTGTCAAGGAAGTTGCTCTCTTCGCGCATCACGCGAAAGACACCGCCGTTCGGTGCCAGATATAGGATTAGGATGCGTTGACAAATTGGTGCATCCACAGACGGATCGAGACGATGTGGATGAAGCCCAGGTAACTGTCGGCGGTTTTATCGTATCGTGTTGCGAGGCGGCGGGCATTTTTGAGCTTGTTGAAGCACCATTCGACCATGTTGCGCAGGGCATAGATTGCGGTTTCGACGGGAGCTGGATCAGTTGGTTCCGTTTGGTTGGGATTATCGCGACGCCGCCGCACTTTTCCATATCTTCACGAATTAAGTCAGCGTCATAGCCCTTGTCGGCGAGTAGTACCTTGGGCTCTGGCCTGTCGGCATCCATCACCGGCAGATAGCCTTTGTAATCGGAGACTTCGCCACTCACGGGATTGGGTTTTCGTCACACCCCGCAGACGCCGCTTCTACTCGTCAGGCGACCAGGAATCCGGCTGCTTGGCACGTGCGACCGCGGTCGTCTGGAGCACGCCGGCAGCGTCAAAAGAGCCCCGCACCTCGACGTTCTGCCCAATGACCAAGGGTACCGATGTGTGGGATTGGAGCGCTCCGGTTGCCAGGACGAGCTGTCTCTTCCCCGAACGGGTGAG
>JAQGIF010000230.1 GCA_028291345.1 Rhodospirillales bacterium
CAAGGTATTGAATTCAGACGCCCTGCCATTGTCGAAGACCAAGACGAACTCGGCTCCGGTTGTCCCTAGCCCTTGAAGGGAATGCGGCAGACCTGGCGGAAAATACCAGAGATCACCCTGCTTGACGTCCCGCACTGCAGGTCGGCCGTCGCCGTCCACCACGGTGATGCGGCATTTTCCATCGACCATCACCGCCCATTCGGCCTGCTGGTGCCAGTGCAACTCGCGCACCCCGCCCGCGGATAGGCGCATGTTCACGCCCGACACGGCCTCGGATATGGCGAAGTCGGCTTGAGTGACCTCGCGAGCCCAGCCGCCATCCTGAATCCGCTTGTGCGCATTGTTGAAGGAGGCCCAAAATAGGGCCATGCCGTTTACGTCGGTCGCGGGCGGATCCTGGAACGACGGGAACTGACCGGCTAAGGTCGGATTCTGGGGACCCGGGTTGGTAAGCGACGTGGGATTGACGGCATTAATAGCCCCCTCGGGCGGAAGGTCTGGGTTGCCGAAGCTTGCAGCTTTAGCCGCCGTGCCGAGCGCGGCGACCGCGCCGACGGCTGTCGTTGCGGCTAAGATATTGCGTCGTGAGAAGTTTTGCATCGGTCATCTCCATTTCTCGTCAAGCCGCAAAAAACCCGCGCAATCCATCCGCTAGTTCACGCATGGATCTTCCCGCTTTTCCGTAATCGCGAGCGGTATGACGATCTGTAGATAAAGTGCGTTTGCCGATTGCCACCTTCCATTAAATTCGCGTTTAAGCGAAGGGACAGGCAAGGCAATGGCAGACGTAGTTCTAGAGATTTTGCCGAAAAGCAGTCCCCAGAAAACTGACCCAAGCATTTGGTATATTAGAGATTGATCAAGAACATCATAGTCCCTTATTCGGGTGTCCAAATCACCCTGCTGCTAACAATTCCATCGTTTGATATCGTCGCTTGTTTTTAGTCGCCCGAAATTGGGGTGGTATTGGGTTTTTTTGCTTGTTTGTACCAGCTGAAACCCGCAGAAAACCTAGGGCAACCAACAAATCACGTTTGGGCGTACCCGCATTTTGCGCACATTTCCCCAAAATGCGTTTAGGCTGCTATTCGATGGCCTTGTATCGAGACGGTATCAATCGGCATTGGATTGGCACCCCGGATCGTGAGCGGTGTGCGCTCTTGCTCGTATCCCACCATCGCTTCGCATAACCTCTCAGAAACGGGGCATCTGCCGATATGCCGAGCGATGGTATGGAAGCTGAGTTTCAGCCCGGCTTCTTAATCGAAGCTGTGAGGCTCACCTTCTGCTCAATGCGAAACAAGTTGCGAGCAAAATCGCTATCGGCAAAGGCACGCCCAGTAGCAAAGCAGTATTCCGCGACTGATAATATCCCCCAATTTATTACTGCTGAACAGCAGAGAGTTTCGTGCTGTTCTGCCCAGTTGACCGCCGGCTGCAAGGCTATTCGCCCCAACGATTTGCGGGTGGACGTTGACGTACGTTATGAAGGCTGCCGCCGGAGCGACCCTCAAGTCGGTGCTATGGATGATCTTTCTTGGTGGTAGCTTCGTCATAGAGGCTGTCGTCTGCGCCCGGCGCTTCGCCAAGGTTGAAGCGGCGGTTCTGGCGATAGGAACTGCGCAAGTAGGCATAGAAGTCGAGCGAAGTCTTTTTAGCTTGCTCGTAGTGGTCGACGTTACCGGACAGTCTATCGAGGGCGCTCCCAAATGAAACCCCGAGTTGTTCGGGATAGGTCGTATAAAGCACGTATGCCCAGGGATTGGCTGCGCCGTCGACCGCCGAGCCAATCGTGTCGCGCGGATTGCCGGGCCCGAGTAGCGGTAGCACCAGATATGGTCCTTCATCGATGCCATAAGTATATAATGTCGCGCCAAAGTCGCCCGCCTTTGGCTCCGGGAGATCGTTGCGGGAGGCTAAGTCGAGAATACCGCCAAAGCCGAAGATTGTATTGACGACAAAGCGCGCCACGGTTGTGCTTGCCGACGAGAGGTCGCCCTGCAGGGTCTTGTTCAGGAAGACGACCGGCTCACCCAGATTGCCGATCACATTATGTACTCCGTTGCGGGCGGGCGCCGGCAAGTCGTTATAGCCGCGTGCGATCGGAAACAGCACGTAGGTGTAAGCCTTGTCGTTGAAATCGAAGATCGTTCGGTTCATCGGCTCGAGCGGATCGTTCGTTTGGTCGAATATGGTGCGCTGGGCTGGATCGGTCGGCGGTGTGGCGCAGCCGGCGAGTACGAGCGCAAGAAGCATCGATAACTCCGTCCCGTGGGATAACCCTGCAGGGCAAGTAGATACGGTCATTATCCGGAGCTCCAGAAGAACTTATGAATAGCGGAGGCAATGATACAGGGCGTTGGATGCCGTGATGTGGTAGTCTCGGCGAGTGCGAGGCCGAAGTAATGGTTAACAAATTACCTTTAGGGCCGTGGTCACCCTTGGCGTTACACTTTGGGTCGCTGGACTAAGACGGCCGTCGCCAGGGTCCACCAGCCGGCGATGAACGCAATCCCACCAAGCGGGACCACAGCCCCCAGCCAGCGCGGCCCATTCAGCGCCAGCGCGTATAGCGCGCCGGCAAATAGTATGCTGCCGATGAGGAAGAGCCATTGTGTGGCGATGGCGAGCCTTCCGTTGACCCGCCCAACGATGGAAAAGAGAACAACAGCCAGAATGGCCATCGCGTGAAACGCCTGGTAGTAACTTCCGGTTTGAAGCCAACCTATGGCCTTCGCGTCGGTAACCGGATCGAAACCATGCGCGGCAAAGGCCCCGGCAGTGACGGAGGTGCCGGCGCTCAGGGCGGCCGCCAGGATCCAGCCGCGCGCTTGGGTGCCATTATCCATTTGTGCGCAGCCTCATTGGCTTGCCGGAACCTGATATGGTTGCGAGCAGACCTCGCACGCGTCCCACGACATGAATATTACGCACAAAAATTCGGTGAGAATCGAACCCGGCTTCATGCAGGATCTCGTTCAACGCGTCGGCCTCGTATAGATGGTGGGTTTCGGAGTTGGCGAATTTCCAGCGGCGCATTGTCGTCGCTTCTCTGGCATAGATCGAAACGCGTCCGCCCGGGCTGAGCACGCGGCGAATTTCCTTCACCACGGCAGCCGCATCGCGCCAGAAATAAATCACATTGACTGCGAGGATCTTGTCGAAGGAAGCCTTCTCGAAGGGTGGGGTATCGAAGGCCGTCCGATACAGAAAAACCCGTTCTTCCTGAATGGCGACTTGATTTCTTCTTTCGGCCTGTTCCAGCATGATAGGGGACTGATCTACCCCGCAGATCGTGCCGGCGGGCGCGCGGGAGGCCATCATTTCGATCGCATGCCCGGGCCCGAAGCCGAGCTCGAGCACGGTGTCGCGGCACCCGATGTGCAACGCATCGACCGCCAGTTTGTTGGGT
>JAQGIF010000241.1 GCA_028291345.1 Rhodospirillales bacterium
CGCTCGATAAGCTCGGGGGACGGCGTTCCGTGCAGTGCGAGCATGCCCAACTCGGCCAGGATTTCTTGTTGATGGATCCGCAGATGCAGCGCACCCTCCAAGGAGTCGGCGAAGGTTTTGGTTTCGGTAGCCGATGTCATAGGAGTACTCGGTTTCGAAAGATGAGCTCGACCGATTTCAAGCCATTTCCGCCAGGAACTAACTAACCGTAGACGACATCCTTCGACGCGGGCGCAGTTTGCCATTGACGGTCGGCGGCGTGCACCATGGTCAAGTCACCAGGCTCAATAGCCTGTTCCGCAAACGCGGACGGCGGTCAGCCATTTTGGCGTTGCATCCCGACATGTTGCCGCCGCCTTCTGCTGCCCGTCAGCGGCCGCCTTCGCTGTCTTCTTCTCTTTGTTTGCTACGCGGCGGTCGCCCTTTATCCTCTGGATGCTCCTCCAGATACTTCTTTGTGTGATGGTGGACGTTGCCCTCTGGGTCTCGATATTCCCGTTCATTGAGGTCCATCTCGTCTTCGCGCTGGCCCTGACCGCCTTGCGGGCCACTGCTTCGCTCGTGCGCTTTGTCGCTTCTCTGCTCTCCCATTGTAAGCCTCGTGTTCCAGGGTTGATCGCAATGCCGCGAGGACACTGCGTTCACACCATCACACCTTGATGACGGTCAATAATTACAAACGCAGCTGCGAAATAAGTGGGCCGTCTTACCGGCCGCCGCTACGGATGCTCGGAGCGGATATAGCCAAGCTGATTTGAGGACCACATGATTGCGGCGGGCGACCGCTCAAAAATGCCAAGCGGCTCGCTCGGACGTTTTCGATCTTTGGCTGTTCGGCGCGTACAGAGGAGTAGTTGGGTCGATAGGAGCTGGAGTTGTTAGGGCTTTGGGAAAAATGGTAACAATTCGAGCAAGGTTTGGTGACTTCCACCCCATGGTCAACGGGCAGCAATGATCGCTTTCAGGTTGCACTCCTAGGTTCGGGAATGACGACAGGCCAACACTCGTCCTTAAGGCTCGTAGGGCGCGGCTGGGGGGAGTGATTTCTTAACCGCACCCCATCCCACCATTGCCGACAGGACAGCAGTGGCCGCGTGTATCGCGACGTCCGGACCATGGATCGGCGCAAGTCCGAATGTTCTATTCAACATCGGGAAAAATCCCATAACGGTTAAGATGCCGAAAATGACAGCCAAGCTGCGCGCATAGATTTTGGCCCCTTCAAAATTGCGAAATGCCGCTATTCCCCACAGACCTACCAAGATGTGGATGCCATCATGGACAATATTGACCGGGAACAGGCCAAATAGGCGGCCATGCAGCGTTTCGATGCGCAGGGGATCTTCGGGCATCGCCACCAGTAAGCCCGGAACGAGGCCCGCCAGCCCGACAAGAAGATAGATTATTCCGACAATTAACGCATATCGGCGCATAATTACACGTCCGGTGATTTGCCCCCTGTAACGCGAAATAATGGCGTCTGTTCCTCTATACTTCCAAATCTAAGTCCAGTTAACAAATGTTGACCGCCCGCATCCCGATCGCGCTGAGCGTGTCGCCGTCGCTCAGATGGGAGTGCATCTGGTCTTCTTCCTGCACATTTCGACCGTTGCCGGCGAATTCGCGCGGCCAGACGCCGACATGCTGAAGGGGGGCGCGTTTCTGGCTTGTCGCAGATCAGCGATGATTTGTTGCTGGCGATGCCGGCCGTCCCGCCATCCTCGTGGACGCCGTGGACATGTAGGCAGCCGTCTTCAGGGACCGTGTCGATCGAGAGGTCGTGGATCCAATCTTCGGGTTCGTCGAGTGTTTCGGCGACGTGGCCAATGATGAAAACGGCTGAGATGGCCGGAAAGATCAGGCGCCTGACTGTGCGCCGAATGCGGCCGCCAATTCCAGGGCAGGAACTCATTGAGCTTCGATTGTGGAGTATCGTTGATCCAGGCGAGCACTGGGTACACAACATCACGCCTTGATGCGGTCAATAATCGACCGGCAAAGCTGTTAAATGGCATAGGCCGTGTGGCACCGCGCATCGCGGACAGCGCGGAAGCGAGCCTCACCATGCCACACACCAACACACCCTCGGGCGGTTATATTGCCTAATTACCGGCCAGGCCGGGGGCGACATTTACGAGGAACTACTTTCCGCCCCATTCATTTCACGCTCAGCCACCACAGCGGAGGAACTCATGGCAAGCGCGACCGAAACCACTGATCATGACAAAATCCGCCAAGGGGTCGCGAAACGCGGCGGTCGCCCCTCGCGTGTCAATGCGGCCGGCCATAAGCAGGGCGGCGGAATTTTCCGGATCGATTTCGATGAAGCCGGCGGGAACGATGACGATTCTGAAGCAATCAGCTGGGACAATTCTTCAAGATCTTCGACGAGAATGAACTCGTCTTTCTTTATCAAGACAGACGGCGGATGGCGACATGAGCCGCTTTAACAAATTCGTCAGCCGCACCGACAACCAAGACTGACCGGCGGTCATGGGGAGGGGGAGAGCGGCGTCGCTCAATGTCCGCTGGACGATCGGCAATGTCAGCTCAGCCGGCTTCGAAGCCCTGCGGCTTTCGATCCATGGCGCCGCGCGACTGCTCGGCGCGAAGACGAACCTCGTTGTCTGCGTCAACACCATCACTGTCGAGGAGGCGCGCGAGCGCACCGGGACGGTTCTTGCGCACGTTGAGTGGCGTGCGGTCAAGCGAGAACTTCCGCCTGTACTACGCCCTTTCCTCGACGGTGGAATGAGCCAGGGCACCGCCTGGAAATTTGTCCCACTGCAACTCGACTCCGGAGTTCGTGAGCTTGCGCTCGACAACGACGTGATCCTGTGGACTCTGCCGAGCGCACTTCGGCGCTGGCTGGACGACCAAAGCGGAAGCTCGCGGCTGATCGCCGCCGACGTTACGCCTGCCCATGGCCAGTTCGCGCATTTGTGCGGATCTGAGCCGCGCAATTCGGGTATTCGTGGCACGCCGGCCGGTTTCGACTTGGCGAAGAAGATCGCTGACGTGCTCGCCGATCATCCCGCGCCGCTTCGATCGGAACTGGACGAACAGGGGCTGCAGATCGCCGCTCTATCCAAGGACAGCCCGCCTGACGCGATCGGAACCGATGACGTCACGATCTGCTCGCCTTTTCCTCCCCACCAGCCGCAACTCGGGCGCTGCGGAGCACATTTCGTCGGCCTCAACGCGCATTGCATTCCTTGGGATTATGATGGGCGCCCCGCCACCGAAGTCCGCTTGGAACATTGGAAGCGCCATCGCCCAGAGCTCTATCGGCGGGTCGGGCTCGACTGGGCCTCGTCGCCCTATCATGCGCCGGAGGACGCGGAAACGTGCTGATACAGGTGCCAATCGAGTTCCGCATCGCCGAGGAACCGGATCTGCCGGGGCTGGAATGGATGGGCCTTTTCACACGCCAGCGAGAGATAATCGCATCAGCCTTCGAGGCCCAACGACGCGGTGAAGCACTGATGCTCCTGGCAATTGCCAATGGCTTTGCGGTCGCGCAAGCTTGGTTCGATCTCGCTCGCAGCGGCGGGCGCGAATGCCCGCGGCTCTGGGCTATCCGGGTGTTCCCGCCGCTCCAAGGTGTCAGGCTCGGTACCCGCATCATGGCCGAAGCCGAGCGCATCGCCGCATCCCATGGCGCAACTGCCCTGGAAGTGGGTGTCGAGTGGGACAATCGAAGAGCTTGCCGCTTCTATGGGCGGCTCGGCTACGAGCCAGTCGGGGAGGAACGGGAAGAGGTTCGCTACAGCTTCGAGGGCACCGAATTCCAGATGGAGGTTGATCAGCAAATCCTGCGCAAGCCGTTGCGGCCGACAGTGGGCATTCCGATGTCCAATAGTTTCTGATCTAACCTATTCGGACCAGCATGCGTCTAGCGGTTGGTCGATCCTCAGCGCCCCAAGCGTACTTGTATGACTCGCACCCGCGCAGGAAGTCGAAAGCTGACAGGCCCTCCCCGGCCGCCGCCTGGATTGCCGCTCCGACCAGGATCGTTCCTGGACTGAAATGCGCGAAAGCCGGATCAAAGCCGCTCAGGTAATAATGTGTGGCTGTCTTACCCCGCATGGCGAACAAGACCCCCACTATGTCGGCGCCAAAGTTCAGTTGTTGGATCCGCAGCAACCCTGCCCGATCGAGCTCCGGAACGGCATTGCGGAGAAAGGCGCTCAGCGACGGATCAACCAGGACTCCGTGTTGCCCCTTCTTCCGCCATCTCGCGGCGTGCAGCCGTTCGAGTGAGGTGATTGCGGTACCTGTTCCCTGCGCGCCGACCTGTTCCACCATTCCGCCTTCGCGCGCGAAACGCCGGACGGCATTGCGCCAGTTGGACCGCATCCGCGGCGGCACGGCGGCCATTCCATCGGGGCCGGAGACGGCAAGAAGCGGACAAGGCTCTCCCTCCTCGATCTCCCCGCCCCAGCCTTCTGGAACCGCAGCCTGGCAGAGCGGAGATGCTGAAGCAAGCTGCCGCAAGTCCATCCGGTTGAATGGCTCTGCAATTGCGCCGGCCAATGCAGCAAGCAGTTCCGGTGCGCAGTATTCTGAGCCGGGTCGGAAAAGTGCGCTCGCAAGGTCGCTCGGGCCGGTGCCGGCCAACAAAACCGCACCCTCCCAGCAGAAAACCGGAACGACTGCTGCAAGCTTACCGTCAATGCGGAGGGACGCTGCCCAACAGCGTCCAGGTGCATAGATGCCAGCCCACGCGAGAATCCAGGCGGGCGCCTGGAATGGGTTTGCGTCGGGAATATCGGCCCAGAGAGCCTTCCATTCGTGCTTAAACTGCTCAAGGGCGAACGGAGAAACGATCTCCACCTCGTGAAGCGGCTTCGAAGCGGCGCTCATGAACGTGCCAGCTCTTCATAGCGCGCCAGATAGGTGCCGGTCATTTTCTCAAGCGAAAAGCGCTCGCGAGCGCGGGCACGGCATTCACCGGGATCGATCCGGTCGATCTCCCAAATCGCCCCGATCATCTCCTCCACGCAATCGACAATGAAGCCTGTACGGCCATGCTCGACAATGTCGGGAAGAGCGCCCTGGCGATAGGCGATGACCGGTGTTCCTGCCGCGATCGCCTCCATCGCGACCAGCGAAGATGTTTCAGGCACATTGCTTGGCACGAGGACGCAACGGGCCTCGGCGAGGAGCTGCTTCTTGCGCTGGCCCGCCACCGCTCCAATCCACTGGCAGGCCCGACCCAGCCGCGGCAGGATCCTCGTTCTCAGATACAGTTGATGTTCGGCGTAGGGAAACGCTTTTCCCGCGAGGATCAGCGGTATGCAAGCTCCTTCGGCCGCATCGATGGCGTCAACAAAGCCCTTTTCGGGGCAGATCCGCCCGAGCGCGACTGCGAAGCTGCGCTTCCTTGCGGGCACCGAAGCGAGCTCCACGCCATTTTCGATCGGCTCATCAATTCTGGCACCCAGCGGCGCTCCGCGTGCCTGGCTCAGCGAGACGGGATGAAGAACCGTCCTTGGCCGCTCCGGGCGAAGAGCATCAAGACCATACCAGTCGAGCGGAAGGTGGAGCGTGACCAATACTGCCGGACCGGGAGCCGGCAGGTATGCTCCGAAATCTACGCCGTGCATATGAATGATATCAGGCCGGTCCTGCTCCATCGTCTTTGCGATCCACTTTGTAAGGGTCCGATACGCATTCGCGCGAGCGCTATCGTCGATCTGCGTTGGAACTGACCCGATGGCGCGAAGTTCGCCGGCGACAGCTGATCCCTCTGGCGCGATCACGATCGACCGATGACCTGCCCTGAGAATTGCCAGATCCAGTTGGGCAAGTACCTGCTCGGCTCCTCCGACGGGATCCAGAGCGACCGGTGCAAAAGGATAAGAGATGCTGACGATCGTCAGCTGGCGCTCATCGCGCCATGCTTTTCCTTCGCTCTCCACTCCACTTTCTCCCCCATGCGGTTCTGCTGGTCGCCCCGCACCCCTGCAACACCCGAGCCGCTTCCTTGCGCCACCGCGCTGCAGTCACATTCCATCCGTAGAAGTCGTAGACGGCCTCTCGCGGCGGAGCTGGCCGCGTGAAATCATAAACCGGAGCGGACCTCAGCCGCTCAGGCGCGACCGGAAAAGCGGCTAGCACCGAGGCCTGCGTCCGAAAGCAGACAATCGCCGCAGCTTTTGCTGCATATTCTTCTTCGCTCAGCGCAAGAATTGTTTCCGGATGTCCGGCATCCGCGCAGAAGCGCCCAAAGATTGTCTCTCCTCTTGCACGGTGACATGACGGGAACTCCAGACGAATAGGCGTCCCGCCCGGCGTGGCAATGGATTGGCAAGCGAGGCTCACAGCGATAGCTGCCGTGTCATGGTCGGGATGAGCGTGCTCGTACGCGTGGGTGATCACCGCTGCCAGGCCGGCTAAGTCGCCAGCCAGCCGGGCGATAATCGCGCG
Source organism: Rhodospirillales bacterium (assembly GCA_028291345.1). Lineage (GTDB taxonomy): Bacteria > Pseudomonadota > Alphaproteobacteria > BOG-932 > Roseiterribacteraceae > BOG-932. Next base: position 6,433 of record JAQGIF010000241.1, read on the forward strand.
CAGGTGCAAGATCGCCTGCTGATCGGGGTGCCTGTAACACACGAGCTGCGTGTCGCGGACGTCAAGCGTCCATAGCGCACGGACCAATTCATCGCGCCGGGCTTCAGCATAGGAGCGCCAGTCGGAGAATCCCTCGCGGGTGGCATCCACCAGGTCCCGTGGCACGCCGTCGGTGAGGTGAATGATCCGCAGCGGCTTCAGCCGCTTGAGCCGGCTGCCGAGTCCAAGCACCTCGTCATCGGGATGTGCGACGACGAGGGCGACAGGCCCGTGAACGTTTTTTCTGTCCCTGAGGTTTTCCAGCAAAGACATGGCTCATGCCGTCGGGATATCGCTCAGCTGCTTCATCAACGACATGATTTCCCCTGGCCCATCTCGTCTTCGCGTTGGCCCTGACTGCCCTGCGGTCCACCGCTTCCGCTCGTGTGCTCTATCGCTTCTCTGCACTGCCATTGGAGGCCTCGTGTTCAGGGGCTGCTCGCAATTTCGGAACATACCGGGTTCACAACATCACGCCTTGACGGCGGTCAATGGGCGACCAGCGAAGCTGCTAAATGACGTGGGCCGCGACGACACCGCACATGGCGGGCAGGGCAGGAAGCGAGCCTTGCCATGCGGCGCGGCAACACCCCCTTATCGGGATCCATGGAAAGTCGCGTGCGAACGTCATCCGCTTCGCCGCGTCCGCCTTCGAGGTCGCGCGCAGCGCCTTGCGTTCTTCCAACGGATCCTTGCCGTGTGCTTTTAGCCTGCGCGCTTCCGCAAGGGTAACTTCCGGATATTTGCCAAGCCCCATCTCATGGGCGGCGCGGTTGACCATGTACCGGAATATCCATGAACGCGCAGTCGGAGACGCGACTCGCAGCCACAGCCCGCCACCGTCCCATATACCCCGGGGAAACGTGAGAGCTTCTCGACCATGCTCGGTCTTAGCCGTTCAATGCCTCGCCCCATTTTCCCGTTCCGTAAACTCGCCCCACAAATTCTAACCTCAAAACGAGTATACAAATGTGATGCGGAGGCGAGCGATTGTCAGCGGATGGCGATGAAGGGATCGGAAAAGAAATAGTACAGATCAGTAGTTAGATCAGAATGTTGGTGGACGCTCACGGACGTCGGCAAAGGCGTGTTCGAATCCTCCCCCTTCCACCAACCTTTCTTATGGTACTGCGGCAGTACCGGAAGGTTTCAAAATAACCTCGCAAATTCAGCGGCTTGCTGGGTCTCTCATCCCGATCATCGCTCTCT
>JAQGIF010000253.1 GCA_028291345.1 Rhodospirillales bacterium
AAACGCTCGAATTATAAGCCGCTTAAACAGATCAAAGATCGGCCATATCTGATGCCGAAGTCAAAAGCTTGGGGGCATTGGTCTCGCTGCCCAGCCACCGATCGCCTACCGCCCCGTAGCAGACGACGGTATCAGAAATTACGAGCTGCCCGGGAGTGAGATCGGAACGTCCTCGATGTCGACAATCGTAAGAGCTAACGGCCGAGATGAGCACATGGTCGTCGGCTGCGTTTTGCGTCCGGTTTCGGGACCGCTTGTTGGATTGCAGGCGGCTGAAGTGGGTCGAGAACTGCCAGGGCTCTCGCTTGGTCGAGCGTCCGTTTTCGCGCTTGGTACGTCTGGAAGCAGTGATTCCGCTTCGGCCGTTTCAAATTATTGCGGTTAAGGCGCCTGTTCCCCTGACGCCGACTGTGGCCGCAGAGCGGCGTTGAGCCCGACCGCCTGCACGGTGCCGTTCTCGCCCTGAACGAACAGCATGATACCGTGGTCCGGAGATTTCAGTCTGACGTGGATCGCCGCCGGCCAGGAAGTCGCGTCACAAGGAATGCCTCCGCCGGGTGGCATGCCGGGCGGAATGCTGACGCTGACCTGCCAGGCCGAGGGTGACAACACCGCCGTCCTTTGGACGCTGATGCCCTGGTATGGCAACGCCAACTCGAAGGTCACGGCGGGCCGGATGGTCGCGTATGGCGCGAATTGGGTGAATGAAGCCGGGCCAAATCTGATCAAGCTGTGGGACAGTGCGGACTGGGGCATCAACTATATGCACGCTAAGTTTAACATCCTGACCGTTCAACAATCTCCTCTTCGTGCCCTCCTATGATGGACGAATTCTGGTCATGGGTTAGAGCTAAGGAGAAACTAACTCCAATGCATTGATATAAAACAATAGTTTCATTCAAGGGGGGCGGCCAAAGGCCGGTGGCGAACTCCTTTGACACAGGTACGACAGTCGAATGAATATGCCACTCGATGGCAAACAGCGGATCCGCGAAGGATTCGAGATGTGGTTGGAGCTGTAAGCCGGAGAGGTTTCGGGATATCCTGCTCCGCTCGTCCCGATCGACGGGTCGAAGGGTTCGCTCATCCTCGTCGGTGCGCGGGGCGTTCGCTAAGCAGGAGCGCGCACATGCCTGAACTCACTCCGGAGGGGCGGCGACGCATCGAGGAACTGGCGCACCGTTACGGGACTAGCGCCGAGGCCACCATGACCCTTTTGCAGGCCCTAGTCGCGGGTGGCGGAACTATGGCGCAGTTCAGCCATCCGGATCTCGGCGGCATGGGCCAGTGGTCGCAAGGCGGCATGACCATGGTAGGCGACATGTTCAACAATGCGCTTAAGGCAAAGGTCGATGGGCTCTGCGTCGAGCTCGCGGGTCTGCTGGCGGATCAGGTTGATTGTCAGCGGCAGGCCGCTGACCAGCGTCAAGGCGGCAGCCAGCAGCAGAGCCAGCAACAGGGGGGTGCCGACAGCTTTGACGAGGCTAGCCTATTCGTCCCAGCGCCGGGCGGGAGTTCCGCCAATTGGTGGGGCGCGGATCTGGGCCGCGCCTCGTCCACGGGCTCTCAGAACGCGATCCGCTATGCCTACTTCCCCGCGTCACGCCGGCTGGCGATCGAGATCGGCGGTCAAGTGACGTTCTATGATACCGGCGATCACCAGATCGGCGGCGTCTCACAGCAGCAGAGCGGCGACGCAAGATTGACCTTCGTGAGCCAGCACGGGTCGGTGCGCGTCAGCGACCTGCCTGTCGTCCCCGCCGGCTCTGCGGGGCTATCGCCGGAAGCGACGAGCAAGCCGACCGCCGCCGCCCCGCGTCAGACTGACGAAACGCTAACGGAGGCCCAACGGACACAGCACCCGCCCGCGTCTATGCCGGTGCAGGAGGCCGCCGCCGAATTAGCACCCGCCCGGCGAGGGCCGGCTTTCGCCCTGCTCGCCGATCAGTCACAGGACATCCTGCTTCTGATCGAGCGGCTGGCGGCGCTGCGCGAGAAGAAAATCCTCTCCGAAGAAGAGTTCTCCGCCAAGAAAGCCGAACTTCTGGCCAGGCTTTGAAACGGAAGCATCCGAGCGCGGCCATGCGGCCGGACGCGCGATTGCAGCGATGGGTGGATTTGAGACGGACCGGCTTTGAGCGGTCTCGGGGTGGAGGCGGACATTGACGCTGCAATCTGGAGGCCCAAATGGACCATAATCATGGACCGCCCAAGCCCTTGAACTCAGTGGTATTGCTCCGCGTTGAATAGCTTTATTTTTGGACAGTTGGACCGTTCGGAATCAGACTCTTCTCAGGACTCAAAAGGTACGAAGACGGTAAGCCCGCTTCGGCTGGTAATCGGCCGAAGCGATTTAATTTTGCAAAGAGCCTATAGCGACCAGCCACCGTCAACTGAAATTGATGCGCCGGTGACAAACGCGCCGAGGTCAGAGCTCATCCACAGCACGGCCTCTGCAATTTCTTCGGGCTTGCCCAGCCGCCCGACCGGCTCCAGATCGATCGCCTTCTGAATGTTGCCGCCGGTAAAGCGATCCATCATCGGCGTCTCTATGTTGCCAGGTAGAACGGCGTTCACCCGGATACCCGATTTAGCGTAGTCGAGCGCCGCCGATTTCGTCATGCCAATGATGGCGTGTTTGGAGGCGGCATAGGAGCTGCCACCAGCCACGCCGCGCACGCCCGCGCCGGAAGAGGTATTTACTACAACACCATCGCCTTGCTTCAGCATCTGCGCGATTTCGTGCTTCATACAGACGAAGGTGCCCCTAAGATTGATGTCGAGGACGCGATCCCACTCGTCGAGCTCGATCTCGGCGAGCGGCGCTGCCTTATTCTCGACCCCGGCGTTATTGAAAGCGATATCGAGCCGGCCGAGTGTCTCGACAGTGCGCGTGACCGCCGCCTCAACCTGATCCGGCACCGACACGTCGCAAGCGATGACAAGCGCCTCGCCACCTGCCGCCGCGATCGCATCTGCGGTCAGTTGCAGCGCATTCTCGGTGCGGTCGACGATGGCAACGCGAGCGCCCTCTTTAGCGAAGGCGATGGCGGTGGCGCGTCCGATGCCGCTTGCGGCACCGGTCACAAAGGCGACCTTGCCGGTAAAACGATTGAAGCTAGACATAAAGATACCTCGATGAGTTGAATGTGAGGCCGATGCTGCGGGCGGGGCGACCCATGGCCTTCGGGTGAACGCCCTCATTCCTCGCAGGTGCAATGTCGGACAACGTCCGTGTCATTCCAATGTGATGTACGCTTGAGGCGTAGGTTAGCCCCTGGTGCGTCAATGAGACGTTGAACGCAGTTCAACGTCCTTGCATCGAGTGCCTTTCATTAAAGACCAAGCGGTCGCAGCTCGCGTATCAAATCGATCAATAACCGTAGGCCGGTCGGGACTTGTCGACGGCTAGAGTAGTAAGCGTGGAATCCGCCGCCCATCGATGCCCAGTCCTCGAGTACGAGCTGCAATGCGCCGCTGTTTAAATGGGGACGGAGAACGGGTTCCGCTCCATAGATGATACCCACGCCGGTGAGACCAAAGCCAAGCGCAGCATGGCTTTCGTCCACTGTTAGGGGTCCGGGCGTTGCAATCGAAACTGTTTGCTCGCCGCGTTCGAATTCCCACTGATACAATTTCTCGTTTCCGAGACGGATGCGAATACAGCGGTGCCTTTGCAAATCGTGCGGGTTCGAGGGCACACCAAAAGACTTGAGATAGGCAGGTGATGCTGCCGCTACCCAGCGTATATCTGGCGAAAGACGCTGCGCTATCATGTCCTCGGGCACCGTTCCACCATAACGAATACCAGCGTCAAAGCCGCTTCCTATGACATCGATCAGACGGTTGTTTACGCTGATGTCCACCTCCACATCCGGGTAGCGTTCAACGAAGATCGGCATGACGGCACCGAGCAGAAGCGTGGCGGCATCCTCAAGGACATTGATCCTCACACGACCAGCTGGCGCGTCTCGAAACCGATTCAGGTTCTCTGCCGCCTGACTGATGACATCAAGGGGCTCTTCGATCATCGCGCGCAGCTCCTCGCCTGCGGCCGTGAGGGTCATGCTCCTGGTGGTTCTGTTCAACAATCGCACACCGCGACGCATTTCAAGTGCGGTAATGGCGTGGCTCAGGGCGGAGGTTGTGACGCCCATCTCCAAGGCCGCGCGCCGGAAGCTAAGATGCTTCGCGATCGCTATGAAGTAGGCAAAATCCGCGAGGTCTCTCCGACTCAACTGCATACCGGACGCTACCATATTGTTGAGTACCGTTCACCGGTTCATTGCCTACACAGCGTCTAATCCAGATTGGTGCGGGAGACTAAGTTCTCTCTAGGACGTTCACTTACGGAACGGCAGATCCATGAGCAGGAAGTTGGATGTCATCATGAAACTCGCGACTTTTTTGGTCGCCGTGATGACGTCCGCCAGCGCTGCGCCAACGCAGGAAGGAATGAGAGCAATGAACATCACCCGCAAGGCGGACCTCACGACCGTGGACGGTCCCCAAGAGTTTTTCACCGGAAAGGCCACGATCACTGGTCAGTTTCAGCGCGAAGCTCCATCCCGCGTGACCGGTGCGATCGTTCACTTCGAGCCTGGAGCGCGAACTGCCTGGCATGCCCACCCGCTCGGTCAAACCCTGATCGTAACCGAGGGCGTCGGCTGGACCCAGGTTGAAGGTGGCTCCAAGCTGGAATTCCACGCGGGCGACGTGCTGTGGTGCCCAGCCGAGCATAAGCACTGGCATGGAGCCACTCCGCACGAGGGCATGACCCACATAGCGATTCAGGAGGCGCTGAACGGCAAGAACGTCACCTGGATGGGGAAGGTGACCGACGAAGAGTACCTCGCGGCACCGGCGAAGGAATGAACCATGCCTCACGTGATCGTGAAGCTGTGGCCGGGCAAATCTGATGAGCAAAAACGCAGGCTGTCAGATGCCATCGCACAGAATGTGACGACCATCCTGAACTACGGCGAGGACGCTGTCTCTGTTGCCGTCGAGGAAGTCTCCTCAACCGAATGGTCCACGCACGTGTACGAGCCGGACATTGTGCGCAAATGGGCGAATCTGACGAAAGAGCCAGGATACGGGCCTAGTCCCAACCAATTAGCGAAGGTGACGAAATGATGCTGAATGAGACCTTTACTTTATCCAATGGTGTGAAAATTCCGAAGCTCGGCATCGGAACATGGATGATCGAGGACGACAAGGCCGCACAGGTCGTGCGGGATGCGGCCGATATAGGGTATCGCCATTTTGACACTGCCCAGGCCTACCGGAACGAGCGCGGAGTAGGGGAAGGTCTGCTTAGCTGCGGCGTTCCCCGCAACGAACTCTTCGTGACGACCAAGTTGGATGCCGGGTGTAAGACCTACGCCGATGCAAAGACGGCTATCAACGGCTCATTGAAGGCGCTGGGCTCGGATTACATCGACATGATGATCATCCATAGCCCGCAACCATGGTCAGATTTCCGTCGGGGCGAGCATTTCTTCGAGGGCAATCTTGAGGCTTGGCGAGCGCTTGAAGAGGCGCACGACGCAGGCAAACTCCGCGCGATCGGCGTTTCCAACTTCGAACAGGTCGACCTGGACAACATCCTCGACAACGGTACCGTTAAACCCGTGGTCAACCAAATCCTTGCCCATGTCAGCAACACGCCCTTCGACCTTATCGGCTACACGCGAAGCAAGGGCATTTTGGTCGAGGCTTATTCTCCCGTGGCTCACGGCGAGATTCTGCACAATCAGGACCTTGCAACCTTGGCCGAAAAATACGGCGCCACTATACCTCAGCTGTGTATCCGTTATTGCCTCCAGCTCGGTTTGCTTCCGCTGCCAAAAACTACGAATCCGAAGCACATGCGCAGCAACGCTGCCGTAGACTTCGAGATTTCTGATGCGGACATGGTAACGCTGAAGAACGAGGAGCCTATCAAAGACTACGGTAAGGCGAGCACGTTCCCGGTTTACGGCGCAAACAATCGAGCCGAACGCACGATGGTCAGCAAGGGCTGACACCAACCTGCTGAGCCAGTTGGACTGTCCATTAAGGGGACCGGGGTCTGAAATTCATGGTAAACCTCTCTCTTGGTAAGGGAGAGGTCGACCGTGCAATCCGGCGGATTGGAACCTGCAGCCTCTACCTCCCGAACGTAGCGCCCAGCCAGGCTGAGCTACATCCCGTTCCAAATTTCTTGCAGACTGTGTGGAAAGTCGAAGTAACGGATTCCCCCGTCGCGCTCGGAGCGATAGAATCCGTTATGACACACATCCAAGGCCACGATCGATCCCAGTTGCTGCTTTTGCCGGAAGCGGTGGACGACTATGTCGGAGCGGATAATCCGGTGCGTTTCATCGAAGCCTTTGTCGATGGTCTGGACCTTCAGGCGGCTGGTTTCGCGCGGGTATAGGCCAAGACGACGGGACGGCCCGGCTATGCGCCAGCCGATCTCCTGAAGCTCTACATCTTCGGCTATCTGAACCGGGTGCGCTCCAGCCGACGGCTGGAGGTCGAGGCGCGCCGGAATGTCGAGGTGATCTGGCTGCTGCGCCATCTGCGGCCGGACTTCAAGACGATCGCCGATTTCCGGCGCGACAACCGCGCGGCGTTTCGTCAGGTCTTTCGCGAGTTCGTGCTGCTCTGCCGGCAGCTGGACCTGTTCGGCCGCGAGTTGCTGGCGATCGATGGCACACGGATCAAGGCGGTCAACAACAAGGATCGCAATTTCACGCGGGCGTCCTTGTCCCAGTTCATCAAGGCCGCCGACGCGAAGCTGGAAGAATACCTCAAGCGCCTGGACGAGGGCGACGCGATTGAGAGCGACGCGGGTGGCGCGCGGGTGAA
>JAQGIF010000272.1 GCA_028291345.1 Rhodospirillales bacterium
ACGTCATCCTTGCCGAAACCATCCGCTTTGAGGAAATCACCCGTTCTGGCGATCCGCTGAAAATCTGCACGGCCTATGACGGCCTAACAATCGACGTATAAGACGAATATGGTCGGTATCGCCCTGCCCTGAAAGGCGTAACGCGGGCGTGGGGCCGGCACGCCGCGTGGCTTGCGTTGTGGTATCGGCGCGGAACTGATCGAGCGCCAAGCGGCTATCGGACCTAGTGACATCATGCAGTTGTCCGCAAAGGTGATGCCGGCCGTACCGTCGGTCGCAGTGACGATGACATTGGATGGTCGCCGATAGCGACCGGCTGAGTTATCCCGTGACGTTCGAGCGTAACCACCCCGGTCTCCGTCTTGACTTGCCCGATCGGCTCATCCGTCCATGGGCGGCCAGCATACGGACCAGCGCAACGGCGATGCCGCGTCTCATTTGACTTGGACGTCATGCCGCGCATTGGAATCCGATCCCGGTTGATTGGGGGTGTCGATGAAAACAGAACTGAAGTTGAGTTTCCCTGCCACGACGAGAGGCCTGATCGCCGCGCTCGAGAGGATGAGTCACATCGGCGTTACGTGGAATCTCGGTGGCGATTTGGTATCACGGGTACGAATCGTCGTCGAGGAGCTTTTCTCAAACACGGTCAAGTATGGGTATGGAGAGGAATGCGAGCGCCCTGTGCGGGTTCGCCTGCTCGCCGGCCTCATTCTCACCCTGGTTTATGAGGACGACGCGGCCCCGTTCGATTCAACCCGATGGAAGCCTGATGAAACAGCCAATATCGCGGCGAACGATCGGCCTGAAGGGCAAGCCGGCATTATGCTGGTCATGGGCCTGAGTTCGTCGGCTCGCTATTTGCCGAGGCCCGGCGGAAACTGCCTTGAGATAACCTTCGAGCCGAAGACGGCGGTTACGGACGCTCCCTAACGTTTCCTTCGCTCGCAAGTGCGGATTCCTGCCACATAGTGCCGAACGATTACTTGAACGTCACACGGCGCTTCGGCATCATTCAGGCGGTAATCGCCGACAATAAAGTGTACAGCTTTCAAAGCTGAACATGTCGATGGAGCTGCGAGTCCTTGGCCATAGAAACGATTCGGCGATTTAAGCGTCCTCCATTTTACCAGCGTGGCGGGATCGTCTCGGTCGAGCCGGCGTCCCCCGGCTCGACCGAGACGATCCCGCCGGAACCTGTGGAGGAAACCAGCCATGCGGTAAGGCTCTTTGTATCATCGCCCGCCTATGCCGAGGCCGAACGACAGCAGGTCGATGGCGTCCTGGCTCGACTTAACGCGGCGTTTTCGGGGAAGGTCCGGATCGAAGCGATCGGGCAGGACATGCCCGGCTCGTTCGGGCCCGGGATGCCGGCTTTTGGCGCCGCCGACTGCGATGCCGTGATCGCGATCATGCGTCCGCGTCTTGCCACAAATGCGCTGACATCCAGCGATCCGGTGTCATCCGAGGCGCGGGGCGGCGTCGCTGGCGTCCTTTCGGCGGTGCAGGGGCGCGAACCCGATGCCGGCCTGCCCGATATCTATATATTCCGCTATGCAGAGGCCGACGCAACGGATCGCGCCGAGAGCGATGCAGACTGGGAGGCCCGCAGACAAGTATTCGAAGGCTGGTTCAAAGCCAAGGGCGGGAAATTCCTGGCCTTCGCGGACTTCTCCCTGCCGGACGAATTTGGGGCGAGACTGGAGGGCCAATTGCGCCCGTGGCTGGCCGGCCGAGGCTTTGTCGTGCCACCCAGCGAGTCCGCTATATCCGTTGCCCGACCAGACGAGACGCAGGCCCTTGAGGGAGAGATAGTCGCCGCGCCGACCGAAGACAGCGCATCCGAGGATAGTGCTCCAGCGGATGCGCCGGAACAGGCCGCCGCGTCCATCGCCCAAGACAAAGCCGCGCGGGGCGAGGGCAAAGCCACGACGGAACCACTGGTCACCGGTGACGGGGCTCCTGAACCCGCCATAGCGGCTGCCGAACCGTCCGACACGGAATCCTCTGTCGCAGAGATCGTCGGTGAGCCAACCGAAGCGGGCTTAACCGAGGAGAGCATACCGACGGATCTGGCTGGCCTAAATGCCCCCGAACAGCTGGCGGACCCGGCTGCATCCAGTTACGAAGGCAGGCCGCAGGCGAACGGCAAGGCCTGGGCACGGGCCGGGAAAGCTGATCGAAAGCACCGTCTTCGCCCCAAGAACGACAGGATAGCGACGACCACCGCCGATCCGGCCTCCGAGTTGGAAGGCACCTTCTCCACTGAAATAGAAGGGCTTCCAGCACCTGCAGGCGCGGCCGCTCCGCGATCGGAACATGACCGGGAAGACGCAGAGCCCACGGATAGGCTGGCGCCGAACGAACCTTTGGCATTCGGCGCGATCGACGCTGTCGCGGAAGCGGCGCCGGTTGCGCAGGAGGACAAAGCTCCCTCCGAAATAGCGGATGTGGCGGTTGAGCCCGATCCCGCTAGATCCGGCGGCGCGGCGAACGCTGCCGCCCTCGCCAGAGCGTTTGAGGAAGCGCGGCAGCAGCGGGCGGAATGGGACGAGAAATACCGCGCTCTCGAAGCTAAAGCCAAAGACGCCGTGGCGGTTGCCCTGCGGCTGGAACGAGAGGATCAAGCCCACGCGAGAGAGGCGCAGGCAAAAAGCCGCCGCCTCGCGAGGGCAACCGTGATCGGGCTTATAGTCGTTTTGGTCGCGTTGCTGGCCGTCATCGGTGCACAATGGCGCAGCGCGGCGGCGGGGCGGGACGGAGCCGAGCAAAACCTCGCAGTCGCGGCCGACGGGGCAAGCACTCTGCTTTTCGATCTGACGCAGGCATCCAGGCGGCGGAGTGGCGCAACGGACGCAGCGGACAAGAAAATTCTCGAGCTAGCGCGGACGCTCTCGGGTCAATTGGCCAACGCGCGTGAGTTCAATCCCAACGAACGCAGGGACTTGGCCGATTCGGCGATGTCGGCGGCCGATAGTCTTTTCAAGCAAAGCAAAGTGGCGGATGCGCTGAAGGCCGCGGCGCAGGCACAACAGATTCTCCACACCCTCACGGCCGCGTATCCTGATCAGCCCGAATGGCAGAGTCGGCTGGCCCTGAGCGACGCCAAGACCGGCGAGATGTTCGTCGCCCAGCATAATAGTGATGCGGCACTGGACGCATTCCGCGACGCCATGGCCATCCGGCACGCGCTCGCCCTCAAGGAACCGACGAACACCGAACGACAGAGGGCTCTGTCCTCCTCACAGCAGCAAGTCGGAGATGTGCTGGTGGTAAAAGGCCGCCTGGACGAGGCGCTCGCGGTCTATCGAGAGGCGCAGGGTGTCCGCAAAGCCATTACTCTGAATGACCCTGAAAATCCGGACTCGCAGCGTGACCTGATGGAAATCGATAATGCCATCGGCGATTTGCTGACGACGCAGAACCATCTTGACGAAGCCCTCGTGATTTACCAGGAGAGCCTGGAGATCGCGGAACGAATGGCGCCGAAGAATCCCGTCGATTTGAAGTGGTCCCGCGCGCTGACGTTTGTCGACAACAAGATTGGCGACGTACTCCTGGCAAAAGAGCGTATCGAAGACGCACTGGCGGCCTACCGCGAGGGTTTGACGATTATCAAAGGGCTGGCTGCAAGAGAGCCCGGCAACAGCGAATGGCAGAGCCTCGTAGCGACAAGCCAAGAGAGAATCGGAGACGCCTTATCAGCGGAAGCCCATCATGAAAGCGCCCTTGCCGCTTACCGCGAGGCCCTTACCATCGTTATGACGCTGGGCGCACAGGAGCCGGCCAACGTCGAATGGCAGCGCGGCATTTCCGAAACCCATTTGCGGATCGGCTGGGTACTGTTCAACCAGGGCAAGATCGACGCCGCGATCGCTGCCCACAGGGAAAGCCTCGTCGTTGTTAGGGCCCTGATCGTGAAGGAGCCCGATACCACACGATGGCAACGAGACCTGATGCTGGATGACGGCAAGATCGCCCAATTGCTTATGGCGCAGGGGAAACATACAGAAGCTCTTCTTATTTACAGCGAAGCATTGTCGGTTGCAAAGGAAATGGGGTCGAAGGATCCGGACAATCCGGAATGGCAGAGCACCAGAGCTGTCATCGACAGCAATGTCGGTCGCCTGCTTATGGAGGCAGGCAAACGGGACAACGCGCTTCTCGCCTACCGGGATGCACGGATCGTCGCCGAAGCACTGGCGGCGAAAGAACCGCGCAATGTGGATTGGCAGACCGGTCTGGTCATTTCCTATTACAACCTCGCAGAAGCAGGAGAGGAAACCAGTACGAATCTTCTGCGTGCGATCGACATTCTGAAGCGGCTTGAAGCAGCCGGTGTTTTGCCCGCGGACAAGAAGCTGTTGATCGGTAAAATCGACGAAGAGCTGGAAAGTTATCCAAGCCAATCAAAACGGCGGTAGCCTAGTAACCTACGGCAAAGAATCTAATTTGGTACGTCTTTCTGACCAGTTGATCGTTGACTCGGTGCAGGGTTGGCTGTACGTCAATTGACATATTTTTTATATTATTAAGGGCCGCGTTAAAGCCATGAGCAGCAATCTGGATAACGGCCGTATTCGCAAAAGGATCGCGGAAATCGATCAGCATATCGCCGTTCTGATGAAGGAACGGGACGAGTTGATTTTCGCGGAACGCGTGATCGAACGGTTGCGCGATGGCGGTGACGTCAAGGCGCTGTCTCCGACCAAGGTTGCGCCTGTAGCCAGCGAGCCGGATAGCATCGAAGAGGCTCTATCGAAGCTGGAAGCCAAGCAGTTTTCGTCGCAAAACTGATTTCGTAACAGAAGCGCTATCAAAGCGCCGCCGGCTCCAATTTTAGCCGGCCTATAGCGCACACTATTATCACGGACCGCTTGGACCGCTGACGCCGTATAAGCCAGCCATCGGCTTTAATCCGCCGCCTCGCGGTTGGGCGCGCCAATTGCCATCGAAGAAATCTCGGCGGTCCGGTCCAGGCCATCCCAGCACACATGGTTTGCGGGCGGAGATTGGCCGTTTTCGATATCGCAAATGTCCAACGGCAAAGATTGGCGCGCCCGGAAGGACTCGAACCTCTAGCCTGCTGATTGGTAACATACAGACTTTCAGCAATTTCAACGCTGGTTTCCACCTTTGGCCGAATGTTCACGCATTACCTAGCCTAATCCTGAAGCCCAGCGACGGGCCGTCTGCCGTCTATATAGACCGGATTGACGAACTGCGTCGTGATCTCTTACCCACCGATTGGGACGGCGTTTGGCGGTTCGCGCGCAAATGAAAAACTTGTGTTCAACGACAAGGACCAAAGGCGGCAAGGGTATTATGCAGCATTAGCGATGAACGCCGACGGACCGTCGGCGCCTGGACTGGCTTGTGTGATCGTCGATGCGTCTATGAGGGGCCTTCGAACTCCGCGACCAAATCGTTCCAGTGATCCGGGGATGTACCGTCCTCCTGCATCAGCCAGCGGCCGTTGCGCGTAAGGCGCGAGCTGTCATTAGCCCCTACGCCCTTGTAACGCCCGGTTAGGACTACAAAGTGAACGGGCCGCAATCCCTGCGGCTCGATTGCGGTGACGCGGACTTGCTCGCCGCGTCGGCTCCAATAATCCTTTCCCACCTCCAATTCCACCTCCACCGCCCCCACTCCGGTTCGTCCAATTGCAACATGCGACCATACTTTCCCGATCGATTTGAGCATTTGTCGAATTTAGCCGCTATTATGCGGTAGCCTGAGGGTCCCCGGGTTAAGCCATTGGAGGCCCGCGCGCACGGGCTGCAAACTCGCTCAATAAGCCGTAACGCCGCGTTACGGCCATCCGTGGTCAGTGCCTATCCCGGGCATAACGTGGGCAGGTACAAGGGCGCGCGCACGAACAGGCGGACCTGAGATGCAGCCTGAGCGAATTGAAATCACCGGTCTGCGCAACCTGCATGGAACGGATCCCCAGCGATCCTGCCAGCTGTGGGCAGCCGGCAACTGCTTGCTACCGTCGCAGGAACGGACGATCCTAGAGGAAGCTCATGAAGAATTTCTCCGACCTGACGGAGCAAGAGCTGCTTGCTCTCGCGATCACGCTCGAATAGGAGGACAGTCGCACCTACGCCGATTTCGCCGAGACCCTGCGCGAGAACTACACGGGGACGGCGAGGATGTTCGGCGTCATGGCCGACGAGGAGAATGGGCACCGCCACCGCCTTCTCGGTCTGTACCGCAAGAAGTTTGGCGAGCACATACCGCTGATCCGTCGCCAGGATGTGAAGGGCTTCATCGAACGCCGGGCGGTGTGGCTATTGCGTCCGCTCGGCCTCGATAAGGTGCGCGCGCAAGCCGAGCTTATGGAGGCCGAAAGCAAGCGGTTCTACACAAGCGCGGCCCGACAGTCGACCGATGCCGCCATTCGTCAGCTTCTCGGCGACCTCGCCGCTGAAGAGCGCCGCCACGAGGCCAAGGCGGAGCAGCTCGAGGCCGAGTACATCACGCCCGATGTTGCAAAGGAGGAGCACGAATCGGAGCGGCGGCTTTTCCTGATGCAGATCATCCAGCCCGGCCTCGCAGGTCTCATGGACGGGTCGGTTTCGACGCTGGCTCCCCTCTTCGCCGCCGCGTTTGCGACAAAGGATAGCTGGCAAACGCTTCTCGTCGGGCTCGCCGCGGCAATCGGCGCCGGCATCTCGATGGGCTTCGCGGAAGCGCTCTCCGACAACGGCTCGCTCACGGGCCGCGGAAGCCCGTGGCTGCGCGGCGGCGTCTGCGGTCTGATGACGACGCTCGGCGGTCTCGGCCATGCGTTGCCCTACCTCATCCCAAATTTCTGGACAGCGACGACGATTGCCGCCGCCGTCGTCATCGTCGAGCTCGCGGCAATTGCGTGGATCCGCAACCGCTACATGGACACGCCGTTGCTCTCCGCCGCCTTCCAGGTGGTGCTGGGCGGCCTGCTTGTCTTCGGCGTCGGCATCGTGATCGGGAGTTCATAGGGCCGGGAGCGAAATGGAAGACCAACTAAGGCCGAACCGTTCCAGGTAAGCCACGCCACGTGCAGACGAACACGTCTTTCTCCCCAGCCAGTTCAATCCACCACGTCGGAAGGGTCGATAGGGGCGAGGTTGGCCACTACGTTGCTCGCCTAATTCGTGGAAGGCGTACGCACCTCTTCATCAATCTCCGCCGGCGCCATCCGCGTGACATGGACTGCGTTGCCAATGACGTCGGCTTGGCGCTTCTCTCCGCGTGGACCTTCAGGCATCGGGCTTTTCTGTCCTGCTTCGGTCTCGACTGCCCCAGCTGCGATCGCCGCGGCCGCTTCCCGATCATCCCGAGCGCCACGAATATGGGATATTACACGCCGGTCAACCCGGTCGCCTCAAAGCTCAAATGCAATGACAGTGGCAAGAAAAGTGTCGCGGCGAAATGGATCAATTGGAAACATAGACACTGGCTGGCAGCTGGAATCGATGAGTTAGGCCGCCTCGTTCCGGGAGGAGACAGCGGCATGTTGATCGTCCCTGTCAGGAGCGCGCTGATGGAGCTTCTGAAGCCTCCGCTCGACGCTCTCCGATACTGGCTCCGAGACCTTCTTTGTGGCCTTCAAAAGCGCTTTTAGATCCGGATCGACTTTCATTGGGCACTCCATGCGTTTGGACAGGAATGAGTGCTGACAGACCAGTCTCGCCTCAGCTGGAAAAGGTGTCAATTACGGATTTTACTGAAGTGGAACGCCTGTGACGCTCGGCTGTTGCAATCCCGTCAGCCCAGGAGGACACCATGTCCGACGACAAGAGCAAAGCCAGCAAACCCGACCACGACCGGATCAAGCTCAACGAAGACTACGAGCTTCCCCGTTGGAGCAAAAAGTTCGGTGTGACGCCGGAGCAGCTGAAGGCGGCCCCGTGGCGGCTGACGTCCAGCGATATCTCAAGAAATAGAGCTGTGGCGCAATCCGCAGTGATCAACGATCCGTAGGGCCTTGCCGCTGCAGTGTGTCCAAGATCAGGAGACAAATTTTCAATGGCGACGAAACTCTGGATCAGAAAGATTGACGACCACCCCGCCATCCTGATCAGTCAGATTAATGGGCAAGTACTCTAACGGATCAGTAATCGGGAATATACGCTGCCAAAGAAGGAATGGGATCTGCTTCCCCTTTGGGCAGGCCCGTCACCCTTCCTAGACGAAGGGAAGCACGGGGCGTCATAAAGAGGCTCAAAACGCGTCGACGATCTTCGCCAGTGCTCGACGCGCGGCATCGATCATTGATGTTGGAAGACATAGCGGCCCTGTTCGACAAACCTGCCCCGCCGAGCGTGGGCCAACAGAAAACGAAGCTTTCGGCTCAGGCCACTTGGGATGTGACATTAGGGACGGTTGTCAGCCCACCAAATTAACTTCCGAACGCAGTAATGATAGAACGATCGAAACGGTCGCACCGTCGTCACAATAGGTAGCACGCCGCCGTTAGGACCGCAGCTAGAGCGACAGCAATCGCCATACCTTGGAAACGGCCGATCCATTTTCCTTCAACGTAGCCGTGCCGGTAATTGGCTGTGCGTTCAAACAGGCGGCTCGCTCCTCCGGTGTCACTCGATCTTTCTCCTGAAATTCCGGCAGTTTTTGGAGGGCCCAAACGGCATTGCCGTACGCTAGCTGGCTTTTCTCGATGGCGAAACAGCGGGTGGAGTGGCCGCCTGCGCAATGAAAATGGCAGCAATA